>JBDNIG010000120.1:0-7955 GCA_041688415.1 Rhodopirellula sp.
TCGATTTAATCGTTTTTACGAAATTAGCGTGTCAATCATAACCCGACGCGTAAGCAAGGGATGCGACCTGGTCCCTCGCTTACGCGTCGGGTTACTAAATCGAAAGCCCGCTAGCGTCGTTGGCTCACATTTGCGGTACCCTGTTCGAAATCGCGGGCTTCGTTCGATAGCGCCATCATCATTGTACGCAATCTCTCGTCGAGTTGGCAGAGTAGCGGATCGGGTTGATCTCGTGTACCACGCTGGGGTGGTACTTCGATTGCGTGATCGACTTCGATGATTACCTTCATCGGCATCGATTCCTCGGCCTTGCCGTAGATCGCCTCCTGGATTCGTTGGATCGTTTCGACGACGCGGGTATCGGTGATTTCTCCTGGCTTGAAGTATTCGTCAGGAAATGACAATAAGAACTGGGCCAGATCGGCGGCCTCGGCATCGACGCGAAATGGAGCGGGGTCACGCTCAGCAACCGCCACCGCGGGATTGTCGTCAAAGTAGGCTGCGGCGATGGCACTGCGAAGTTTGCGGCCACGTTCTCGCACGCCTTCGTCCGGTTGCACGGCGAGGTCGTATCGTTTTTCGCAGCGTGAGAGCAGGAATTCGATCAAGGCATCGCGGCGCGGCCGCAGGTCTCCCGCGGATGCTTGCCCGACGTGCTCGATTTCTTTCAGTGCCAGGTAGGCTTCGGAGACGCGGAGCAGCCTGGGCAGCAGCACGGCGGGATCGCGGGTTGCAGTCGCGGGCTGCCAGCTTAACGCTGTTTCGAGTTGCCGGAGCTGTTCGTCGGCCCAGTGCCAGGCATCTCCCACGCACAAATACTTCAACGCAACGGGATGCATCACGACTTTTCCGTGGCCGGCTTTCTCGCGTTTTTTTGCGGCGGTGCGGGCGATGAAACTGACGCCTTCGAGCAAGGGCTTGAGCAAATCGTTGGTGCGATTGGTGGTGCCTTCGGGGAACAGAACGAGCGGTCGCGCGGCGGTCGCCAGAATATCGATAGCGGCTTCAATCGCTTGCCGGTCGGTTCCCGCGCGGTAGATGCTGAACGCTCCCATCCGCCGCAGCGCGAATGCTTCAAACGCACTCGTGTTGAAGAGATGCCACGAGGCTAAGGCGAAGAGGTGAGTGCCGACTTCGCGGGCGAGCCAGCCCAGCACGATCGGATCGGCGTAGCGGCAATGATTCGGTGCCAACAAAATGCCGTGACCAGCGGCGAGGGAATCGGCAAAGCGATCGGCGTGGCGCAGTTCGTAATCGAGGACGCATTCACGCTTTCGCAAATGACGATCGATCAGCCGCAGCTTTTGAATCGCGGTCACCCAAGCGTTGCCATGATAGGGTGGTATGAAGGTATACGGTCGCGACAGGATAACGGTCATCGTGTTACCAGCCCCGCCGATTGGATCGTCGGCCCGCGCGACGGGGGTGCTCGCTCATCGCGCCACCGGCGGCCTGTCCCATGGCGCTGATGAGGACCTGCGCCATCGGATGCGTCGTCACGACGGCCACGGGATCCATCGCGGCATGTCCCCAACCCTGTGCCCGACGGATCGAATCCCACAGGGCGTCGACGTCGGCGGGGCTGTGGAGGCGATCGAGCGAACCGGACAGATCGAACGAGTCGGAAAACTGGCATCGTTGGCGATCGAAACCCGATGCTCGAAACCGCTGAATCAGCCGTCCAATGCCCTGATAGATCTCTTGGCCCTGCTGCAATTCGTCTTGATGACGCAGGTTCGCTTGTTCGGAGTGTTCCATTTGATTTTCGATCCCGCGGAGGGACGCGACAATTTGATCATCGGTCACCTCGGGTGTGTGCCGAGCTTCTTGTCGCAGTTCGCTGGATTCTTTCTCGGCGAGCATCTTGCGAAACAAATCGATCGCGTCACGATAGAATTCGCAATGTGGACTCTCGACACCGTTGAGTTCCGCCTGCGTGGATTCGCACGCCGACGTTTGCGTGTCGAGACCGCTGACGGCGGATTCACGTTCGGCGACGAGTGACTCGACCGCCGCAACGAGAGCGGGCAACTCAAACTTTTCCGCCGCACGGTCGCGATGGTCTTGGATTTCCGCCATCACCGTGTCGAGAGCGGCACCATCCTCGGCGATGATCTTCCGCATCGCAGCGGGCGTGTTGGTCAGATAATCGTAGTCGTGTTTGGCTTTGTGGTAACCGACCAGGTTTGCGACAAACCGGTCCATCCGCCGGATGATGCCGCGGCGGTGATATTCCGACGTTCCGAACTGCCGATCATTGAGGTAGGTGAACAGCCGGTCCTCGTCGTAGGCGGGGAGTTTGCGTGCGGCGTCTTGGCTGATCTCATCGAGATTATCCTGAGCCCGCTGCAACGCCACCTCGGCCATCCCCGCGTGTTTGGATAGCTCGACAAAATCCGGTTGTGCGGTGAGATGCTTTTCCACCTGAGCGGCGACTTCATGCTGACGATTCTCGGCCGCATCGAGCCGCTCGTTGAGTTCCTGGAGCCCCGCTTCGAGCTTCGCCCGGAGTTCGTTCTCTTGGTCGAGCTGTTCCTGCAATTCTCGCACGCGTCCCTCTTTGCGGAGCAAGATTTCTCGCATGGCGGGGCGGATTTCGGCCCACGTACTTTGCACCGACTCAGCCGTCAGGTCGGGGAGATAGAATTCGGCGAGTTTCCTCAGCGTGTCGTCCCGATCACCTTCGAGTTGATCGCGTTGCTGCGAGATTTTGCCCACCTGACCACGCAGTCGCTCGAGATCCGCGGCGGCTTGGTTGTAGGCGGCAATTAGTTGCTGGTGAGCTTGAGGTCCAGAAATCGGCATGGGGCGGGACAGTGATGTGAGAAGGACAAGGGAGATTGCTAAGCGACAGCGAAAGAATAAGTCGCGTAGCTACGTTCGCCAGAACGTGGATTCCACCGTCTGGCGACGGTAGCTACTTTGATTCGACGCGTTTTGTTTACTCGCTGTCGCTAACGCGACCGTTTTATAGGAACAACCAAGCTCCCGTGGCAACGACGGTGGCAACGACGGCGGCCAGGCGATATCGCCAAATCCAACAGTAGGCAATGAATTTTTTCACGCCCGGCTGGGGCGTTTCATAAGTATGTAGGTTCGCCAAATACTGGTCGATCGCCGCATCAATTTCGGCTTCCGTCACGCGGTCTCCCGACATGGCGGCGGTCCGCATCAATTTCTCGCGCAGGCGGACGCGAACGTCGTCGTGGCGGAACATCTCCTCGGCACCCTCACGTTGTTGCCGCATCTCGCGGGCAACGTCCATGACCCGCAGCGTTTCGGCAATCGTCATGTCCTCGCCGGGCAGTTTGGTCTCGGCGCGGCGGCGACTGAGTTCCGCGGGCGAGAGCGAGCCCGGAGCGAGGGCCTGCGTCTGAGCGTTGGCACTTGATGTCATCGATCATTTCCAAACATCGTAAATCCCCCAGCGAACAAAGCCCGTGGGATCGATTCTATTTTCCTAGCGATCGTTACATCCAATCGCGGATCACGGCATCCATTCTACGCTGACAGGGTTGCTCACTGCGAGTGCAGGGAAATTTGACAGGCTGATTGCCGCTCGGTTCATCGAACGATAGCCTAAAGGGCAGTCTATTCGTTCTCTTCCGCTGTTCACGAGTTCTCGGTCATGAGCCAACAAGCAAAAGCCAGCGCACCCGCCGCCTCCAAGTCCGAGTCTCAGGCGCAGACCGAGGCGCATACCACGGACTCGACCCTGGACCTCGATTCCCGCTCAACGTCCATGCGAGACTATCTCGATCGTGCCCTGGAAACGCTCAAGAAGTTCGGGACGGCCGAGAACGCGGCGCCGCAGGAATTGCTCACCCTGCTCGAAGAGGTCAAGCATCTCGACGAAGCCAAGGTGCTCGCGATTGCGGAAGTTATCAAACACATGAGTTCGTTCAATGCGCTCGTGCGCGAGAACGTCGAGAGCGTCGAGGTCGGCAATCGCTACATGGACATTGCCCAGATGTTCGATTCCGTTCGCGACGATAGCAAACGACTGATCGCCCAGCTCGATGACGGCAAGATCAGCGGCACCGAGAAAGTGTCAAACTGGTGGATGAAGATGCGGCGTGGCACGCCGAGTGATCGCTTTGAGAAGATCGTCGAGGTCTACGGCGATGTCGCCAAGGACACGAAGGTGGCGTTGAAGTCGGAGGAGCAGATCATGGACGCCTACATCGACTTTCGCTTCGCATTGAAAGAAGCCGAGGTGCTCGCCCGTGAACTTCTTGATCAAGACGTGTCCAACCTCGAAGCCGCGAAGAAAGAACTTGCCGACACGCAGCAGGCGCTCGATGAATACGTCGGCAGCGATGAGGGTGGCAAAAGCAAAATGGAACTCCGCCGCGACGAAGCGAGACACCGTTTCGAGAAAGAGGACAAGATCTATCAATTGCTCAAGGACATCGCTGAAAATCTCGAGGTTGGCTACGATGTCGGGGAAACATTGGTCACCAAACTCAAGCAGACGCACGACGTGAAAGAGCGTGTGTTTCGCCGCGCGGTGACATTCTTCACGACCAACGAGCACGTGTTCACGATTCTCGGCACGGTTTACACCAGCCAACACGGACTGCACGAAGTCACGCAGGCCACCGAAGCGATGAAAGACGGCGTGAACCAAGGCCTCGAAGATGTCGCCAATCTGGGACGCAAACTCGAACGAGCCGCCTTGAAAGCAGGATACGGTAGCACGATCGATCCTGAATCCGTGCAAAAGTTGGTGGACTCGATCAGCGGATTCCAGATTGAATCGTTGCAAATGATTACCGAGCTGCGCAAAGAAAGCGACGAGAGCACCAAGGCGATCCGCAAGAGCGTCGAAGAAGGCAAACGCAAATACCAGCAAACCCTGGCGAAATACGCTCGCGGAGAAGAACTGGGCAAATAGGGTCGCCCCGTCGGGGCTTTGGAGCGGAGATGTTGGCGTCAGAAACCCCAGGCGATGCCTGGGGCTGTCATCGGGCTGCCCCTTTGGGGCGTCGTTATGAAGTCACTCCACCGTTCATAGCAGTCGTCAGCAATAAAATGGACGTCGCGGAGCCTGCCGAGCAGTGCGTTACCAGGCAGAGTCTGGTAACGAGTGATCCGCTACCGGCGCTTTAGAAATTCGCCGGTCAGTGAATTGGGACAGACGGCGACGTCTTCGGGGGTGCCCTCGGCGATGATCCGGCCGCCGCCGACGCCCCCGCGGGGGCCGAGGTCGACGAGCCAGTCGCAGGCGGCGAGTAGATCCGGATGGTGCTCGATCACGAGTACCGTGTTGCCCGCGCCAACGAGTCGGTTCAAAACCACGAGCAGTCGCCGCACGTCGCTGAAGTGCAACCCGGTCGTTGGTTCATCGAGCAGGTACAGCGTGCTGCCCGTGCCGGGACGTGCCAATTCCGTGGCCAGTTTGATCCGCTGCGCCTCGCCGCCGCTGAGCGTGGTACTCGACTGGCCAAGCGTGACGTAACCCAAGCCGACGTCGAAGAGCGACGAGAGCAACGCACGCACCTTCGGCACGTTTTCAAAGAATTCCAGCGCCGCTTCGATCGTCATGTTCAAGACGTCCGCGATCGTGGCGCCCTTGAAACGAACTTGCAACGTTTGCCGATTGAATCGCTTGCCGCCACACCGCGAACACTCGATCAGCAAATCGCTGAGAAAGTTCATCTCAATCCGCTCAAACCCGTTGCCTTTGCACACGTCACAGCGACCGGCGGGCGAGTTGAAGCTGAACCGAGACGCTGAAAATCCGAGCGTCTTGGCGGCCCGCGTGGCGGCGAACACATTGCGGATGGGATCGAGCACGCCGGCGTAGGTGGCGGGGCACGAACGTGAGGTTCGCCCGATCGGTGATTGATCGATCGGGACCAGTTTGTCGATCTTGCCGGCACCGACGAGACGCGAATGCTTGCCGGCCGGTTTGGCCACCAATCCGAGTTTGGCCGCGAGGGCGGGATACAACGTGTCGACGATCAGGGAACTCTTGCCGCTGCCCGACACGCCACTGATCCCAATGAGGTTGCCCAAGGGCAGTTTGAGCGTGACGTTTTGCAAGTTATGCAGACTTGCTCCGCTCAGCGTAAGCCACTGCTTTGTAGCCGGACCGCTCCGCTCTGTAGCCGGACCGCTCCGCCGGTCCGAGCTGGGGGGATCCGGTTCCGACGAACGGAGTCGTCGGTCGACAATGTTCGCTTCGGACGAACGGAGTCGTCCGTCGACAGTGTTTTTTTCGGACGAACGGAGTCGTCCGTCGACAATGGATTCCTTGCCCGATAGGTATCTGCCGGTGGGACTCGCGGGGTCGTTGGCGACCTCTTCGGGGGTGCCTTGGCTGACCAAGTAACCGCCGTGGACGCCGGCTCCGGGTCCGATATCGATGAGATGGTCGGCCGCCCGCATGGTGTCTTCGTCATGCTCCACGATGACGATCGTATTGCCTTGATCTTTGAGCTCGGCGATCGCGCCGAGCAGCCTGCCGTGATCGGCCGGATGCAGTCCGATGGATGGCTCGTCGAGCACGTAACAGACACTGACCAGTCCACTGCCGATGCAGGTTGCTAAGCGAATTCGCTGCAGCTCACCTCCGCTGAGCGTGTCGGCGGACCGATCCAGCGTGAGGTAGTCCACGCCGACGCGGCGTAGAAATTCGATTCGCCGAATCACTTCGGCTTGGATTGGCGCGGCGACGCGGCGGCTGAGTCCCGGTAGCGTCTCGGATATCGAGTTCATCCACTCCTGAGTCTGCGGCAGCGGCATCGCCACGACGTTGGGCAGGGACTCGCCGGCGATCGTGACGGCGAGTGCCTCGGGACGCAAACGACCACCGTGGCACGTCGGACAAAGGCTCGTCGGATCAGCCTCCGCTTTCTTACCTTTGCGTTTCGCGGATTTGCGTTTGCTAGATGCGTGGCCGTTCTCAATGGAATCGGAAATGACGCCGAGTCCATCGCACGTCGGACAGGCCCCGTAGGGACTGTTGAAACTAAAAGTGCGTGGCTCGAGCTCTTCAAAGCTCGCACCGCATTGCACGCAGGCCATGGTCGTGCTAAATAGTTTTGATTCGGATGTCCCATCGGGCAGCTCAGCCAGCGCCGCGCACATTCCATCGGATAGCCGGATCGCTAAACGCGTCGATTCATCGAGTCGCGCCTCGACGCCGGCTTTGATCACGATTCGATCCACGACCGCTTCGATCGTGTGGTTCTTGCGGACGGCCAGCGGCGGGACGTCTTCGAGCAAGTGAACTTCGTCATCGACGCGTGCTCGGACCAACCCATGGGCGGCAATTTTCTCGAGCACATCGGCGTGGGCACCCTTGCGTCCGCGAACCATCGGACTCATCAACGTCAGTTTGGTCCGGGGCGGGTACGCGGCGAGTGACTCGATGATCGCGTCGGGTGTTTGCGTGCTGATGGAACTGCCGCAGTGGGTGCAGTGTGGCATCCCAATTCGCGCGTAGAGCAGTCGCAGGTAGTCATAGATTTCGGTGACGGTCGCGACGGTGCTACGCGCCGACTGCGTGCCGCTTTTTTGGTTGATTGATAGCGTCGGTGCGAGGCCCTCGATCAGGTCCACGTCCGGACGCGGGATCGCGTCGAGGTACTGCCTCGCGTAGGTCGACAGCGTATCGATGTATTGCCGTTGTCCTTCGGCAAACAGGGTATCGAAGGCGAGTGAACTTTTGCCGCTGCCCGAAACCCCGGTAATCACCGTGAGCTGATTGCGGGGAATGTCAACGTTCAGGTTTTTTAGGTTGTGAACGCGGGCGCCGCGAATGCGAATCGGTGGGCTCAACGTAAAATCTGCAGCAGGGTCATGCACATTGTGAAGCCATTGAGGGTGAAGTGCACCACAATCGAAGGCACCAGTGATCCGGTTTGCCGGTACAGATATCCGAGTCCCAGGGAGAGAAAGAACAGCGGAATCGGTGCAAGTCCTTGCCCCCAGTGCATCACGGCGAA
>JBDNIG010000804.1:0-2046 GCA_041688415.1 Rhodopirellula sp.
CCATTGCATCGATCGTCACGATGGCCCCGGAGAGAGCCAACGCATCCAAAAGCCAGGGAATTGCCGTGATTTCATTCGATTTTTCATCAATGGCGGTTTGTCCCAACGTCAGGTGACTATCACTCGCCCACGCGCTCACGATGTGCAGTGGCTTCTTGCCGCCAACTTTCGAACCCCGGAGTGTCTTCCCGTCAATCGCAATGACATTGCCGAGTTCCTTTCGAAGCCCCTTGAGCCAAGTGAGGAATGCATTCTGGAACAATGTCCCGCTTAACGCCTGGGAATCAGTCTAGCTCTGATTTGCAAAATCGGCGATAATTCCGTTTTACTTGCCCCGGAAAGGATTCCCAGATGTCGCGATTGAAAGTTGACGAATCGAAAGTACACCATGTCAGCTTGGAGCGTGAGGATCGTTTTTGTCCTTGTTGTTCCGGGAAAATGCATGTCCGATACCACCGAAAGCGGAGCGTTCACACATTCGACGGACCCACCCGGTTGAACCTCAAGGAAGTCCAATGTCGAAACGATCAGTGTAGCTGTCGACAAATCTTCAGTCCAGAACAAGAAAGCCAAATTGCCATGCCACGATGGGGAATCGGGTGGGATGTTTTCTGCTGGATCGGCCAACGACGTTTTTCTCGGCACTGGTCAGTGCCGCAGATTCGTAATGAACTCAAGGACAGCTACGACATGCCGCTGTCCGATGACGCGATTGAAGACCATATCGCCGCTTACCAAGTGATGGTTGCGGCACGACATCAAGATCCTCAAGAGATGGCCAACGTCTATCGAGATGCCAACGAAGTTGTCTTGACGATCGATGGACTTCAGCCCGAGAAAGGTCACGAGACGCTCTATGTCGTTCGTGAAGTGACTCAAAATCGCGTTTGGTTTGCGGAACCACTGCTGTCCGGTGCAACTGACGAAATTCGAAAGATCTTTCTTCGTGCCAAGACAATTGCCGATCAACTGAATTTGAAAATCAGTCTCTGGGTAAGCGATAAACAAGACGCTTTTGTAACCTGTATCGCCCAGGAGTTCCCTGACGTGCCACACCGCTACTGCGAAAACCATTTTTTTCGTGATTTGGCGAAGCCGGTACTTGAGATTGATAGCACAGCAAAGAAGAAAATGCGTGCCAAAATCAGGGGTTTACGCGCGATTGAACGAGAAGTTCTTGAATCTCAACGGACTTCGGACACTCCGTCGCAAAGCAGCGATACCACTTCGGTTCTTGCCAATGACGATGGGGATGTCGTCTTGGACTATTGTAGTGTCGTACGTGGCATCTTAAACGATGGGCACGGCGGCCCCTACAATCCTCCAGGGATTCGAATGGTTGACGCTTTAGCGGATGTGCAAGCGTCGCTCGACCGCGTTGTTTTGTCGGGCAAGACGGGCGAGCCTTTCCGTCTCCTGGAGCGACTCAAAGGATTCATTGACCGTGGCGTAGCCACTCAGGAAGAGGCATTCGCTCGGGTGCGTCAGTACACCGAGGACGTTCGGCAGGTAATGGACTTGATGAGCAATCCAGATTTGTCGATGGGCGAACAGGAGTCACTCTTTGTGGCAAGGATCGACGAATTCAGTCGTCATCCGGACGATTCGATTCATACGCACTTTTCAAAGTTGATGATTTCATTTCAGCCTGGCTTGTTCGCTGGACCGGATCTCTCGTTGGCTCCCCGCGACAACCTCGACCTTGAACGTTGGTTTCGACTTCCGAAGTCGCATGAGCGTCGCCTGCATGGGCATCATCACGCTGGGATTCGAATCGTCCGGGAAGGTCCCACGCTCATTCCAACACTTGATGCTCACGCCAATCATCCTGGCGTATTTACGCGGAACGAGCTTGCGCCATTTGAAGACGCCACGGCACCGCCAAGTCAAATCGATGCGCAGCACCGCCACAGCGTTATGCGGAAAGGTCGTTCAAAAAAAAACGACACATCCTGCTGAAAGAACTCGAACGCCGATTGCTCAATCCCAGCGATTAAGCGGGGCATTGTTCTGGAATGCGTCGGGATCAATTCGAGAGATCGTCCG
>JBDNIG010000805.1:0-1970 GCA_041688415.1 Rhodopirellula sp.
CATAACCCGACGCGTAAGCGAGGGATGGCGGCGTGAATCCCTCGCTTACGCGTCGGGTTATGATCGTCGATTCCACCGAAATATTTCCCAGTATCTGCTTAGCATGCGACAAATGAAGGAGACAAGACAGTGAAAAAGGACAGCACGACGAGTGACATGCGCACCATCGTAGCTGCCGTCACCAGACGGCGGACTCACCCGCCGGTCTCGAATGGCTGCCTTGATCCTATGCCAGACGATAGGGTTTCGTATAGGTCGGCGAGTCCGATGAGTTCCCGAACGATCCGTTAGGGACCGATCGATGGCGGGTTCGCCATCAGGAAATCACGTGGGCCGCGGTGCGTGTAGTACGGGTAGGCTACTTGGGCCGAGGGTGGGCCGGGCGTGAACGGTTGGCCAGCGGCGGCGCTGCCCGCATTGTGTCCTAGAAAACCAGGGTTCAAGTGCGAACTGTAGTCCAGCCCGCCCTGTTGCCAACCGAGTGGTCCGGCGGTACAGCCAACGCGGCCGCCGGGGCAGTTCGGGTGACCATTTTGGCAACCGCCATTGCACGCCCCGTTGCACTGGCCATTGCAGCCATTATTGCACGTGGGATTGCTGCCGGTATAGCAACCGGCGAGCTTGCCACGGGCTTTGACCAACAATCCGCGTGGATTGCTCTGGCAGGAGGTGCAGCCGGCACTACCACATTGGCCCGTATTGCACTGGCCGGCATAGGTCATCCCCGCGCCGTCCGTGCCACAGGACTGGCAACCACCACGGGTGTTGTGATGCAGACACCCCATGCTGAGGGCCATGAGGCCCGTTAACGATCCGATCAAAAGCCAACGATTCATGCTCGAATCCTTCTCCGGCGCGGTTCAATTTGTGAAAATGACAGTCCTCGTCACTTACGGTTTCGGCGATCGATCCCGCCTTGATGCACATAATCGGTTCAAGCGGACCAGGAAGCAGTGAACCCCGCCTGTATAAGTTGCCTATCTCGCCACGGCGTGCCATTTCCAACGATTCTTTGACCAGCGGTTCCAGCTTGAGGCGTGGCATCGGCATCTTTGTCCGGAGATTCCATTTCGAAAAATCTCGAACCCACCGACCGCTTCGGCTACGCTATCGGGCTGGTATTATCGCCAAAATTTCCCTTGAGGTTCTGATGAGCGAAGTAGACGTGCGCAGCATCGAATCACTCGCTGAGCTGCGCCAAGCGGTCGACCGGTTGAGCGATCGTTTGCTCCAGCAGGGCCATCAGGTGCGATCCGTCGTGGGCAAAGCCAAACAACACTTCTCGCAAGACTATCCCGTATACTGGCGAGGCCAACTGCGCCGCGCCGAGCAACGTCTCAGCGAAGCCCGGGATCGACTCAGTCGCAAACAATCAACGGTGGCCAGCGGCCAGTCTGTCCCGGCGGCCGACGAGAAAAAAGAGGTCGCACGATGGAAGGCCCGCAAAACCCTCTGTCGCGAGCGCATCGAACGATCGCGCGCCGTCGCGGTGGAAATGGAGCAAGACTGTGAGAAGATGAAGGGCCCGATCGCTGACCTGATCGAACTCGCGGAAGTCGCTCTACCCAATGCGTCCCTTCGCCTCGCCAAACTCATCGACCGCTTGCAAGCCTATCAAAACAACCAACCCCCCAACTAAGAACAGGTGCAGAAGTAATTCGAAAAAAACCCGTACGAGATACTTCGTACGGAAACGGTCCAATGCGCGCGGCGTGGGGAGGAAAGGCAGAAAAATAAAACGAAAGGCAGCCTGGAGATATTTCTGCCTGTTTCAACTGCGATTGGTGTACGCGAGAATTATTGAAAAGTGAAAAATGTAAAGCACCAAGCGACCAGGCAGCAAATCTACATTTTCAAGTTTTCAATTTAACTTTTTCATTCCCCACCCCTTCTCCCCTTCTCCCCCTCTCCCCTTCTCCCCTTCTCCCCCCCTCCCCCTCTCCCCCCCCGCCCCCCCCCTCCCAGACCCC
>JBDNIG010000806.1:0-3703 GCA_041688415.1 Rhodopirellula sp.
AATGCTTAGCGACAGCGAGACAATAAAACGCGTCGAATCAAATTAGCTACCGTCGTCAGACGGTGGAATCCACGTTCTGGCGAACGTAGCGACTCGCTTTATTCATTCGCTGTCGCTTCGTACGGAGATTTGGGCGTGCTCATGGAAAAGCGTTTACTAAATCGCCGTGCCCTCTCGCAAAATTAGTTGCATCGAAGGGACAGCTAATTGTACTTGCCCGCGCATCGCTCGGCTGCTACACTTATAGCATGAAATCCGTTCTCCTTGCGCTGCTGTTGATCGTCAATTTATTGATGTGTCCGTTGCGCTGCGTAGCTTGTGAGTTGACCGCCACGGTTGGTCAAGTGCCTGCAGTGACGCACTGCTGCTGCTCTCATTGTGAGGATGCTCCCGTTTCAGAGTCTCCGGAGCCGTGCGATGGTGAGTGCGACTGCGACGACTGCATTTGTGAGGGTGCCGTTCTCGAAGCAGATGTCGAGCTGTCCGTCCCAACGGCATATTTCGATGCTGCACAACCGGCGGACCTTGTGTTAGCCACGATTGATCGGCAAGTCACCCTGGTTGCTCGCGATCGAGCATCCACGGCAGGACCACTTCTTAGCGGTCGCGATCTGCGCGTATCGCATCAGTCTTGGCTGCTTTGAACGTGCGTAGTGGATCTTGCGAAAGGTCCGTTGCATTCGTTCAAAAGCAACATTAGGCGGTCCGGCTCAAGCCAGTTGGTTACGATACCGGAGGGCTTGCGGCCTGTCGGTTGAATCGTTTTTACGAAATGAGCCTGTAAATCATAACCCGACGCGTAAGCGAGGGATGCAACCTGGTCCCTCGCTTACGCGTCGGGTTACTAAATCAACAGACCGCTTGCGCCGTACCGCCAAAGCAACCGTAATGTTGTTGCCACGCTTGCCAGAGTTGGCCGTGTTGGCAACATCTTTCGTAACCTCATCCACCGTCTGGCGACGGTAGTTACTTTCCGCAATTTTCGTCATTGGGTCTTTGGCAAGATCCACTACTGAAAACTCGCACTTTTTGATTTCATTTTATGCTTCTTCCTTGGGAATACGGTGTTCGCAATTTGGCACGGCGGCCGGTGCGGACAGCATTGACGCTCGTTGCTTTGGCGACGGTCGTGATGTTGGTGTTTGTGGTGGTCGGGTTTATCCGAGGTCTCGAGCGATCGTTGTCCGTCAGCGGCGACAAAAATGTTGTTTTGCTGTACTCGGTGAACTCGGAAGAGAATATTGAAAACTCGTCCATCGCTGCGAAAACGTCATCGTTGGTCGCGGCAAGTTTCGATTCGGCTGTTGATCGATTTGGTGTCACGCATGTCTCGCCGGAGTTGTATTTGGGCACTCGAGTGAAAACATCGTCCGGCGACGAGGGATTGGGGCTGGTGCGCGGCGTGACGCTGGCAGCACCCCTGGTGCGGCGTTCGGTCCAGCTCACCGAAGGTGATTGGCCGGGTGCGGGGGAAGTCATGGTCGGACGCTTGGCAGCGGCCAAACTCGGCAGCACCGAGGATGCGATGAGCATAGGGAAGAGCGTCGAATTCGAGGGGCGTCAGTGGAAGATTGTTGGCCGCTTTGCCGCTGGCGGCGCAGCCTACGAGTCCGAACTTTGGTGCCAGCTCGGCGATTTTCAAACCGCGACGAAACGTCAAGACCTGAGTTTGGTTGCGATGTTGATGTCACCAAGTGGTTCGACTGCCGAGGTCGAATTATTTTGCAAGGAACGCACCGACTTGGAACTGCGAGCGATTGGCGAGACCGATTACTACGCCACGCTCCAACAACACTACAAGCCGGTGCGAATATTGGCATGGTTTGTCGTGGTGCTGGTTTCTGGTGCGGGCGTTTTTGCAGGATTGAACATGATGTACGGTGCCGTTGCCGGCCGGATTCGAGAGATTGCGACGTTGCAAGCGATTGGATTTCGTCGTGGGGCGATCCTGGTCAGCTTGATCCAGGAAGGCGTCCTGCTGGCCGCCGCCGGTTCATTACTCTCCGGTGTGATCGCATTGACGGTGCTCAACGGCATGGCGGTGCGATTCACGATGGGTGCGTTCACGTTGCGCATCGATAGCGTCGCCATCCTGATCGGATGCGGCGTTGGTTTGTTGTTGGGCGTCTTGGGTGCGTTGCCCCCGGCGCTGAAAGCGTTGCGATCGGAAGTCGCAACAAGTTTAAAAGCTGTTTAGTTTCTTAGTTTCCCTTTTGAGAATCGAGATTTGAGATGAAGATGTTCTTTAAGTTAAGTGCTGGTTTCTGCCTCGCAGCGTCGCTGCTTGCCGTGGCAGGATGTCAGAAGAACTCGGACGTGGCGACGATTGAGAGTCCCGACCAGGTCGGCTCCAGTTCCGAGTACGTCGTTGCGATGGAACCCACCGGAGCGATGCCGGTCGGCGAAGCGCGCGAGGCATCCGAGGATGGCCAAGACGTGACGTTGGTGGGCTTGATTGGCGGTTCGCCCGAACCGTTTGTAGACGGCTTGGCGGCGTTCACGATTGTCGATCCGAAAGTTCCCTACTGCGCCGCTGACGAGGGCTGCCCGACACCGTGGGATTACTGCTGTCACATGGACGACGTCAAAGACAACATCGCAACGATCAAGATTGTCGATGAATCAGGTGCCCCAGTGGCACGGGATGCGAGGGAGCTTTTGGGAGTGAAGGAATTGTCAACGGTCGTCGTCAAGGGCAAGGCAAAACGTGATGACCAAGGTAACCTATCCGTCGCGACGAGCGAAGTCTTCGTGCGTCCGGGTGCGTAGGCCATGACGAATGCCCCGCTCGATCTCAGCCAATTGGCGTTTGATCACTCACCTGAAAGTGAGCGAAAGTCGTCCCATCCTCGCCGCCGGCAGTGGCTGGTGCGGTATGCGCTGCCCGCCGGTATTCTGCTGGGTTTCCTGGCGCTGCTCGGCGCCGCGGCCGGTCGCGGGCTCTTACCGCGCCCGGACGTCACGGTGATTCCGGTCATCGTCAAACGCGCGATTTTTCAGCAAGCGGGTACCCCGTTGTTCCAAGCACCGGGGTGGATCGAGCCTCGGCCCACCGCGATCAGTGTCGCCGCGCTCGCACCGGGCGTGATCGAAGAATTGCTGGTGGTCGAGGGGCAATCTGTCGTCAAGGGTGAACCGGTAGCACGGTTGATTTCCATTGATGCGGAGTTGAATGTTGAGCAAGCGAAAACGTCGCTTGCCATTCGGCGGGGTGAACTCAGCGGCACCCAAGCCGAACTGAACGCCGCGAAGATCCGGTTTGAAAATCCGGTGCATCTGCAGGCACCCCTCGCGGATGCGCGCAGTATGTTGGCAAAGACCAAGACGGAGCTTGCCAAATTGCCGTTTTTGATCACGGCCGCCGAGGCCAAACTCGACTATGCGTTGGACAGCATGAACGGCAAGCGGTCCGCAAAAGGGGCCGTCTCGGATCGCATCATTTCCCTGTCGGAAAGTGAGTACGCATCCGCCAAAGCGAACCTGCTCGAACTGCGCGACCGCCAGCCCAACCTCCAACGTGAAGTCGACGCGTTGACTGACAAGACCAATGCTCTGGAGCGACAGTTGGAACTGCTAATCGACGAAACGCGGCAAGTCGGAGCTGCCAAGGCCAGAGTTCAATCCACAACAGCACTCGTTGATGAAGCCGAACTGCAACTACGGCAAGCCGAGCTGCAATTGCAGCGAAATTTGGTGCTCGCTC
>JBDNIG010000807.1:0-2622 GCA_041688415.1 Rhodopirellula sp.
CGGGTTATGATTGACACGCTAATTTCGTAAAAACGATTCAATCGACAGCCCGCTAGCCGCGGGTGTCGTCGCGTAATTTGCTTCGCGTTCGTACTGCAAAATGGACCCACGTGCCGTCAGACGCCAGACGAACGCGAGTGGCTGGGCATGGTATATCCGCCATGATCGCAAATCGGCTCCACTGACTTTTTATTCCCCACTGCATGCTGCAGGATCAACCATGACCTTTTTCACTGCCGTCCAACGCATCACCTGTCCATCGGCCAACCCAGTTGCCGAAGGCATTCACTCCGCCCCGCCCTGCGGTGAATTGTCACCTCGTCGAGGTGGACGCTCAGCGTTGGCGGCAACAAAATCACTCCTCAGCATCGTCGCCGTGCTGTCCTTGATCGTCGGCTGCCACAGCGAACCGCCACCACTGGAGTTCGAACCGAACCTGGTGTATTCGATGAAGTACCAGATCAAGGAGGGCATCCCGATGGAACAGGCCGGCCAAGACGCGTTCTGGGTCGTCACCGAAATGTTTGGCACACCCGAGAATCCGAAGCTGCCCGCCGTGGTGACCGAAAACGAAGAACTCGCGTCGCTGGTCTCAATGGAACACCTCGAGCGCGCCTCGGGCCGACTCGGCCAAGAAGGACGCGGACTGTATCAAACCCACTGCGTTACCTGCCACGGGACCACCGGCAACGGTCGCGGCGAACTGTCCTCGACAATGGCCCCCTATCCACGCGACTACCGCAAAGGCGTGTTCAAGTACAAGTCCACCGCACGAGGTGCGAAACCAACTCGCGAGGATCTCGCCGGGTTGATCGAGAACGGTATCAACGGGACGCGAATGGTCGCGATCCCCAACCTCACCGAAGACGACGTGCAGTCGCTCGTCGACTATGTGATCTACCTGTCCTGGCGAGGTGAACTGGAGCGGCAACTCGTTGACGATGCGGTGTATGAACTGGACTTCGAATCAGGTGACCGAATCATCGACCCGTCCGCCAAGGACGCCACCGGCGAAGCCAAAGAAACGTTCGACTACTCCTGGGAACTCGCCGAAGACTTCGCCACGGACATCGGTGAATCATGGCTCGAAGCGCCCGACGAAGTCGTCGAAGCACCCGACCCACCGGAAGAATTCGTCGTTCCCGATTCGCACGAACAGTTCCTCGCCGCGATGCAAGACGATCGCGCCAAGACACTGACGGCATCGGTGGAACGTGGTCGCAAGTTGTTCAAGGGCAAGATCGCCGCGTGCAGCAAGTGCCATGGCGAGCAAGGCCGCGGCGACGGTCAAAATACGGACTACGACGACTGGACCAAAGAATGGACGCTCAGCATCGGAATCAAACCCGACGATCGCGAGTCACTCATCAAGCTACTCGCCCGTGGAGCACTGCCGCCCATCAATGCCACACCCCGCAACTTCGCGCTCGGAGCGTTCCACGGTGGCTCCAAAGCCAAAGATCTGTACTTGAGAATCACCCAAGGCATCGAAGGCACCCCCATGCCCGCGGTCACGTTCGTGCCCGGTGAGTTCGAAAAAGATGACGTCTGGCACCTCATCAACTTCATCCGCTCACTGCAAGACGACACCGAAGAGCAAGCCGAACCAACGCCCGAACCCGCCCCCGAACAAACAACCTGAGTTCGTAAAGTCTTTCGCTTGCTCCTCAGCAACGAAGCGGAAAAGGGGGAGCGGAAGCGGAAAAGTTGCTTGGTCTCAATTCAATTACCTCGCTGCTACGAGGTAGCCGGCCATCGTCGAGGTAGCCGGCCATCGTGAACTTGGCAATGCTCGCACTACTGCTAACCACTGCAACTATTTCGGTGATCAACCCGTGGCCCTCCGGCTTGGTTGCCGAGCCCAGTGTCTGCGATAGAATTTCTGCCGTCGTCGATGCGTAGACTCACAGATCAGTCCATTGATTCGCGCCGCGGGCTGTTGTTCGTGGAGATTGCACGCAGAATCAACGACGATCAGATGGCGTCGAGATTTCGGAGTACGTCGGTACGCACGCGGCAGCGCCTTCCCCGCTTTCCAGTGATCAATGACGAGCCCACGGCAACGCGTCACACTCGGGATTCGGTCGTTGATGCTATGCGTCGAGCAACTGGGAGATATTCTCGAGCGGACGACCGATGGCAGCTTTTTTGTCATGGACGACGATCGGACGTTCGATCAATTTCGGATTGGCTGCGAGGATGGCGCGCCAATCTTGGTCGGACAACTTCTTGTCACCGAGCTGCAATTCGCTGAAACGTTTTTCCTTTTTGCGAACCAACTGCTCAGGTTGGATCCCCAGCAGCTTGACGATCTGGCCGAGTTCCTGCTCGCTGGGCGGATTCTCCAAGTACTTCACCACCTCAAAGCGGATTCCACGAGACTGAAGCAGTTCCACCGCATCGCGAGATTTTGAACAGCGAGGGTTATGAAAAATCGTCGTCATGTTGACCGATCAAGGAAAGGAGGTTGGCAAGGGTGTTGCCCGTCCAAAGAGACTGATTGCCCGCAACGCGGCAGCGGACAACGCCAAACGGCTAGTATACCGAAAGACTCCTGACGACCAGCTTAGGACCATTCGATGAATAACTGTCGTAGCGAAACTCGCCAAGAGTTTCGGCCAC
>JBDNIG010000808.1:0-2619 GCA_041688415.1 Rhodopirellula sp.
CGGCAGCAGCCCAATGCCGCTTGTCAATGCGGTCATCAGTACGGGGGCCATCCGCTCCTGGCCCGCCCGCTTGACCATCTCCCTCGTCCACGACTCGCCCTCATGTTCGACGAGATGGATATAGTGGTTGAGCAAGAGGATGCCGTTCCGGCTGGCGATCCCGCATAGCGAAATAAAGCCGACCATCGCCGCCACGGTTAAATTCTGATCCGTGATCACGAGCGCCGCGACCGCACCCATAAAGGCAGTCGGCAGGGCCACCATAACCTGTAACGAAAAGTTGGCGTTTCCAAACAGCGTGTAGAGTACGAGGAACATGCCTAAAAGTGCGACGCCCGAAAGTACCATCAATCGTCGCGACGCAGATTTTTGACTCTGAAACTGGCCGCCGTACTCAATAAAGTATCCTGGTGGTAGCTCCATGTCGGCAAGGTTCGCCTTGATATCACCCACGGCATCGACGACGCCTCGTTCGGACACGTTGGCTTGCACCACGATCCGGCGACGGACCTGTTCTCGCTTAATCGTATTCGGGCCTGCGCTCTCATAAATTTTTGCGACAGATTCGAGCGAAACGGTTCCTCCGTCCGGCAACGGAACCGCCAGTCGCTTTAACTTTGAAACGTCCTCGCGATACGGTTCGTCCATCCGCACCAGCAGATCGAAAGTCCGTTGCCCCAATAAAATTTGGCTGACGACTTTGCCATTCATGGCTGTCTCGACGAGTTCCATCACATCCGCTGGACGTAACCCGTTTTGATTGAGTGCAATACGATTGAGTTCAATACGCAATTGAGGAATGTTGGTCTGCTGCTCGACGACGACGTCTCGGAGACCTTCGATGCCTGAAATTCGCTGTTTGATCTCTTCCGCTTTATTGCGCAGGACGTCCAAGTCGTCGCCATAGAGCTTCATTCCAATTTGCGCCTTGACACCCGAGATCATGTGACTGATCAGGTGAGCAAGCGGCTGTTCGGTGCTCGAGACTACCCCCGGAACGTCCTCCATCGTTTCGCGAATCGTTTCAATTGTCTTCTCACGATCGGCGTCGTCGGAGATTTCCAAGAACAACTCCGTCACGTTGACTCCTTCGGCGTGCTCGTCAAGTTCGGCGCGTCCGGTACGCCGCGCCACGGATTGCACCGCCTCAATCTTCATCATCTCCTCCGCCACCGTCTCGCCGATGCGATTGCTGGTCGCCAAAGAGCTACCTGGGGCAAGGAGCGCGTTGACTTGCACAGCCCCCTCATTGAACGGTGGCAAGAAATCGTTTTCCAGTTGCATCAGGGCAATGAAGGCGAACACACCGAGGACGCCCGCGACCCCGAGTACCGGTCCGGCAAATCGGGTACTGAAGTTAATCGCCAGCCCCGCTGCGCCTTTCAAGCCTTCCAGTAGTTTGCCTTCTTCGGCCTCTTCCCCACCGAGCAACCACTCGACCACGACAAGCAAAATCCAGATGACAGGCGTCATCGCGATCGTCCACCACAGTAAATTGCCGGGCAATTCGAACGGCAACTGAAGGATGTGGACCGCGCGAGGCACTACCCAGTATACCAGTAACGCCGAAATCCCTAACGCCAACACCGGCACAACGAATCGCCAAAAGCGTTTTCCCACCAGCAGCAGGGAAGCCAAGACAGGGGTCACGGTCAGCGAAACGCAAAGCGACGCGAGCAGCGAGACGACATACCCCAACGCCAACGGCACAAACAGCCTGCCCTCGATGCCTTGAAGAGCGAATAACGGAATGAAGACCAAGACCACGATCACGGTGCCGTAGACCACACTGCTTCGCACTTCAATACTCGCTTCGTAGACAACTCTTAGAAGCGCGCGTGGATGCTCAGACCGTCGATTCTCTTTCAATCGCCTGAAAATATTCTCAATATCGACGATTGCATCATCCACCAGTTCTCCAATCGCGACCGCTAAGCCACCCAAAGTCATCGTGTTGATCGAGAGCCCAAAGGCCGCGAAGACACATGCTGTCGCAATAATCGAAAGCGGGATGGCGGTCAGCGTGATGAAAGTCGTGCGAAAGTTTAGCAGGAACAGGAACAGGATTACCAACACGAGGACACCGCCGTCAGAGAGCGCCTCGACGACATTGTCAACCGCGCGATCAATAAATGCACGCTGCGAGTAGACCTTGGCAAGCCGAATGTCCTTTGGTAGCGAGATCTTCAATTCTTCCAACGCCTCTTTGATCGCGTCGTCAACGGCGCGAGTATCGCTGCCCGGCTGCTTGTTAATGGTCAGCACAACGGCGGGCCCGGACGAGATCGCCGATGGTGCATCGCCGCGTGGTCCCGCATCACCATTTCGCTCGTCCTGGGTCGCCCGCTGAGTGTCGCTATCTCGAATCGCAACGGAGGAGTCACCGCGCATGACCTGGGGACCTTCGATCACACGCGCGATATCGGCGAGCGTAATCGGACGTCGTTCACGCATCGTGACCGTCACCTGGCGGAGGTCATCCAAGTTGGTGATCCGCCCCAGGCCACGAACGAGCAGTTCATTGGCACCACGCTCATCCAGATATCCACCTGTCGCGTTCAGATTCGATCGGCTGACGGCCTCGTGGACGTCATCCATCGTCAGGTTATAGGTGCGCAA
>JBDNIG010000809.1:0-4042 GCA_041688415.1 Rhodopirellula sp.
CGTTCGCTTGATTAAGGTCTAGGGAGAATCGATCTACGCCGCTGCGCTAGCGATCAAGCTGCAGGCGAGAGCACTAGCATCGACTTTGTCAAGTGTCCATAATGGACACCGCTTTGTCGATCCGGTAGATACTAGGGAGTTTGGAAGTGACGTAAGTGCATCCCGTTTAATTAACGGGTTGACTGGCGCCTTCCTCCGAGTCGGACCGGTGTCAGCCACCGGAGCATGCAATTAGCATTCTTGAGCGTGAAAACCTCCGTCGCTTTTAGAGATATTCCCTCCGTCCCATTTTCCTGCCTCCGTCCCATTTTCCTGCCCCACGAACCCTGCTGCACTCTCATCGGTTCCGCAACTACTCAATCGCCATCATCTTCGTCAGTATCGCAATTCAATTCGCCAAACAATTTATCAAGAATACTCAGGTCGCTCATCTGTTGGATGATTGGCCCAAGTCGACCCTGGACGAAGAACTCCCGCAACGGTGACTCATCGAGAGCAAACTTCTGGCGATCTTCCGAATCGAAGCCAAATGCTCGATAAAAAGCCTGGCGATTGATTTCGGGGATAATATCGTTCACGATTATCGCAACTCGCTGCCCAAGGGCTTCCTGAGTCTCGTCTTTGGCGGGCGTTGGTAAGCGACCGTTGTGGATGATTGCATTTCGTATGCGGTCGATGAAGCGAATCCGTTCTTTTACCTCGGTTAAAACGGGCACATCCACGGCTCCGAAATCCACCAAAACATCTTCAAGCTTGGCAACAAATCCCTTGGCAAGTCCCTGGTCCATCCTGGCAGACAAAACACGCACATACGACTGTTTTTGCGAATCAGTTAATCCCTCGCACTCATAGACCGCTTTCTCGACGGCATCTTTTAATCGCGATTTTGTCTTTTTGTCAATCCTTACATTCTCAACGGCATTTGCCGCTTTTGGTCTATACTGGGCGCACACGATATCGAGCGCCGTCGTGTAGTGGCTTGCTTGGGTTTGAATCATGTCAAAAACGGCTTGGTTCTGCGACAGCAATGCCATTTCCAATTTTGCTTCAACGAATCGCTCCCGATTCGGCCATGCATGGGCTACCGCATGTATTGCCTGATAACAAATTTTTATTCCTTTGCCGACGTAACGGTACGCCGCACCGTGCCGAACCTTGTATGGATCGGCGGTTACGCGGCGACCGGTGAAGAACGTAAGAAGCTCGCACAGGTCCCAAAGGCCACCGTCATTGATAGGGGATGCGGCGAGAAAACTCTTTTCCTCTGCTCCTTTGTGTAACGCATGTGCCGTACAAATCCAGTCTCGAGCGTAAACCGGTTCAGCTTGAATCTCATCGCCAATTACTTCCCCACCGCCGAACTTCATGCTCGTTTGAAGCTGGAGCGGTTGCGTAAGCTCTCGAACTTTCGATTCGTAATCTTCCACGAAGTCTATCGAGAATGGACCAAACCTGAGGTCTTCAAGTTGCGGTCGGACCAAGGAAAGACCAACGTCGAGGTTGTACAGCGGAAACAGATGCTCTTTATCCATTAATATGCCAACTACTCTACCGACGCCGGAGTTACACCTTGGTCCATTTCATGCCCGTCGGGGCCGACGGAAGGCTCTTCAACTTCTGGCTGTGGCGGTTGAGCGGGCGTGGTTGTCGGCTGAACGGGCGTCGCAAGGGGGGACTCGGGCTGTTCGGCGGAGTCGCAACCAATTACGAGGATGAACGTCGCAAAAAGAAAAGCGAGGGAAGAAAATTTCATTGCTGACTGCTCGGCTTGGAGGGTTCAAGACTTCTCTGGGATGGTTTGGATTCTTCTTCGCACTCGGCCAGTTCGGCCAATAGTTCAAGCAATCGCTGAACCTGGAAGTTCGACAACTTGATCGACTCTTGGCCAGGAGGCGATTGATCTAGGTCGGACGATATTTTAACGGATCGTTTTTCTTCAACATCTGGCAGGCTCGGGTCGAACGAAAAACCGTCTTGCGAAAGGTAGCCAGTTAGTTGTTCACGCAGTGATCGGTTTTTTGAAAGATTGGCGCGCAACCCTTCGATGGCGGTTGCGTCTCCTTCTTTCGCCAACTTGTCTTCGATGCTTTCAGCAACAGCAGGCTGAGCCTGAATATCTTGCACAATTTCAGTTCTCTCTCTGCGTGGAAATTGAAAATCGAACACAGACATCAATCCGATTCCGAGAGTGAAGGACATCAAGCAAGTGGCTACCAGGTAGCCAAGGCCGATGCACCTGCTCGTTGCTGCGACGGTAAAACGAAACCAGCTCATATGATATTCCGTGGTGCCGGCATCCAAGACTCGGCACTGAATCCCGACCCAGTCATCTGAATCCCCAAATGGCCCGAGCCAGTAAACCTGTCCGTCAGATTTCGTTGACGAACGCTGAAGACTCGGGGACAGAGCACTTTGTGGAAGCCGGCGCCGCGCTGTGGGGCGCAGCGACGACGTTTGCGCGGCTTGGGTATTGCCAATCGGTGTGATTTGGCCCCAAAACACGGGTGACCTCAAATCACCCAAAAAAGTACTCCGTGTCCCCCGACTCCTGTCGTCAACGGAAGCGCCCACAACACACGGCAGCCTGGTCATCAACAGTATCACGGAGCTGGATCAGCGGTGACGACTGCTAGGCTCCTTGACAACTGAGTTGAACTTAGTAAGAATTTGTCGGGACTTATTGATAAACCCCGACATTTACTTACCCGATGGATCTGACCAAGAAAAACCGTATTCTCTCGATGTTCCGCGATTCTGGCGTGCTTCGTCCGCGTGACCTGGAACGTGTGGGTATCTCGGGCGTGTACCTCAACAAACTTCATGCTGAGGGCATTCTCGATCGCCCCAGCCGTGGGCTCTACACGCTGAGAGATGCTCCGCCGAGCGAAAACCGGTCGATCGTTGAAGTCTGCAAGCAGGTCCCCCATGGCACCGTCTGCTTGCTCAGTGCGCTTCGTCTCCATGACCTGACGACACAATCGCCCTTTGAAGTCTGGATGGCAATTGGCGAGAAATCCCGGTTACCAAAGATTGACTCTCCACCGCTGCGGATCGTTCGGTTTTCGGGTGACGCTCTTTGTTACGGAGTCATGGACCAAACGATGGAAGGTGTTGCCATTCGTGTCTATTCACCCGCAAAGACAGTGGCGGACTGTTTCAAATACCGCAACAAGATCGGTCTGGATGTCGCGATCGAAGCACTTCGCGATTGTATTAATCAGCGAAAGGCGACGATGGATGAACTGTGGGAGGCAGCCAAGGTGTGCCGCATGTCCAGAGTAATGCGGCCCTACATGGAGGCAGTCACGTGAGCAAAGATCGGGCTACCAACTCTTCTCGACTTTCCTGCACCAGCGATCAAGGCGTACCCGCGCGAAACGGTCGTGGCGGAGAAGTTTCAGGCGATGGTCAAACTTGGCATCGCCAACAGTCGTATGAAGGACTTTTTCGACCTTTGGATTCTTACTCAACAGTACGAGTTCGATGGTCAGTTGCTGGGCCAGGCGATCACCGCCACGTTTGAACGCCGCCGAACCCAATTGCCCGACGCCTCGCCGCTCGCCCTAACCGATGAGTTCGCTGAAGATTCTCAGAAGCAGGTTCAATGGCGTGCGTTTCTGAACAAGAGCAATCTCGTCACGGGCACCGCGAACTTTCGCGAAATCACATCTCAGCTTGAATGGTTTCTAATGCCGGTAGTGAACGCCATCGCATCGAAAAGCGACGCTGACTTCAAGTGGCTACCGGGCGGACCGTGGACATATCAATGGCCAAGCTAATCCGCCTTCTTACGCCTCCAAATCTCTACGGAATCCCACGAGCTACGTCAGGCATTGCTACTTTTCCACGCGACACGCGGGGACAGAGAACTTGGTTGGAAGTCAGCGACGCGATGTTGGGGGAAGCGATGGCGTTTGCGAGGCTTGGGTATTGCCAACCGGTCTGATTTGGGCCAAAATCACAGGTGATCTTATACCACACGAAAAGGTGCTCTGTCCCCCAGCTCCATGGTCCATACTACCATCAAGTCGTTGCGGCGGTA
>JBDNIG010000121.1:0-2846 GCA_041688415.1 Rhodopirellula sp.
AACGACATCGGGACACAGCCGCAAGGCTGTGGACGTCGCCATGGCACTGTGCACGCCGAATCTACGCACCTCGTAGTTTGCCGCTGCCACCACGCCACGCCCCTCAGGAGTGCCCCCAACAACGACCGGACGCCCGACCAACTCAGGTCGCTCGCGTTCTTCGACGGATGCATAGAACGCATCCATGTCAATGTGCAGGATCATTGTTTGCTGTCTGGGGATTAGGACGGAACCTGACACCGGAACGCGTTGGTGACGCTGCCCAAGATACACAACATCGATCCGGCGGGGGACCGATGCAATCCAGATCCCCGCACCGCCATCGTGTCAACGGGCATCGATCGTCGCACGTCGTGATCGCCAGTCTCACATCCGGTTTACGGTGGCAATGACATGGTCGAGCAACTTGGAAAACATGACTCGATCAAAGTACTGGTTCAGGATTTCGCTGCACACGCAATCTGCCGAGATGCCACCGACGTATTCTCTTAGAGCGGTGAGTTTGGCCGTCAATGCAGCATCACGGCAGTTTCGGACGGCATTCCAAATGTCCTTTGGCCAGAAGCCGTGTGCGTTAATCCCGCAGCATTCAGACACGCAATGCACTTCGAGCGATCGCCAAAAGGATTCCATGGGACGAATATACGCGTCCACATTGGCCGCGTCTTCGATTCGACTGGCGATGTCGACGAACGGTATCCATTCATCATTTCCAATGGACACGTCGTCCGGATGGCCTTTGATCTTCTTCATGGAACACTTGAGCGGCGGATGTTTGCACTAGGGCATTTCTTGCATGGAAACGATCGCCTCAATCGCAAAGTAGCACATTTTGCCATGGTCCGCAGGCAGCATGATGCCGGGTTTATCTGAAAGTTTGCCAGCGACAAACGCCCGGCCGCCTATCTCCCGTACTTTCGGGTCGACGATTGGGCGGGCGTACTTTATACCCGCAGTAGTCATTACCATGTATGTGCCAGGGTTGAATTGCGATTGCTCCATCGTGGGCGATTCGTCGGATGCCATCAGCACCCTGCCCGCGATAGCAACTGAGGCAATAATTGCTAATGAGGCAACTGTTTTTGGAATCAATCGAGCTATCTTTGGAACTTGGGATTTCATGGAAAGTTACTCCGTATCTAAGTTGGGAATCAGAACGCTGGATCGCTAGTATGAGTCTAGCCGATACGACTCCTGGCGTGGCGTCCAAATCTCATATCCGAAGGCGTGTAATAGAGACAGTCGTGGCGATTGCCGATCGTAGCAACTTGGGGTCTCAGTTTGGTGAGCAGGGAATGTGTCCGCCGGTTTGGGGCGGCAACGGAACGGTCAATCGTTAGGATCGGGTTTGTCACGGTCGAGATAGCGTTTTGCTCGCTCGCCGAGAGCCTGGATTGTTGCGTCCGAGCTTTGGGTTGCAGTTTCGGAAAGCTGCTTTGCGTCCATTTGTTTAATCGCTTCCACAGCCTTGCCTGCCCCAGCACCGACAACAGGCTGCACATCATCGGCAAATGATTGAAAGCGGGCTTCGACACGTTCCGTGGTGGAAACGGCTCGCTCCAGTTTTGGAATCAACAGTGCAACGAGTGCGATAAGCAACGTAGCCATGACAGCAAGATTGGCGGTGGCAATCCAAGTCAGTCGGCGAAGGCCGGCAATCAGTTCAGCGTTGCTTGTATCGTCGGTCGTCATCGTGCTTTGCTTATCGTACGGGGGTTTTCAGTCGGAAAGCGTGGAGGTCACGGTGTAACGGAGGCGGCAATACGGCGAAGCGAACCGCCGTAGCAGAGAGCAAATTGCCGCAGTTCATCGCCGTTGTTGCCCGCTTCGCAGCACGGCGGGAAGGCGTTCGCTAAATGGACGCAATTTCAGCATAGTCTCAGCTACGGCAGTATCAACGTCAACGATTGTTGCAAATCCGTCGATGTGAGTTTCAATTGCCAAGTCAAGGTCCAAGCCCCAGTGGTCTGGGGACGCGTTTGGATCGTTAGCATATGCTTGCCAGCCGACGTCCCGTAGGCCCCAGGCATCGATAGTTCCCGCTTGATGTGCGTCGTATGCGAGGCCAAACAGCAATCCGTACACCATGTCAGCGGTCGTCGTCCCAGGAACGGATCGAAGAAGATACTGAGCATCGCGGTCAGTACAGAAGGAAAGATTAATCATCCAAGGTTCTACTTCTGCTGTTTCTTCGATGACACTATCAGCCAAAGCTCGCACGGTCGTGTAGCTGGCGAGGTCGTATTCCATCGCCAGTGCGAGCGAGCGGGCGACTTCGGCGTTTGAAGGTGAACGCAATTTCAAGAGGCGGATTCCAGTCGGTTAACAAATTGCGATCTACCTGAATGCCAGGAGCAGAAAAAGCCCGACGTTGTCCGTTGAGCTGATCGCCACAGGTGCTCATGGATCGTGTGTCGAACTTTGTCGCCACACGGGTTCACAGTGGCTCACGAATCAGAACGCTGAATCGATAGCATGAGTCTAGCCGATTTGACTTGTGACGTGCTGTTTAGACGTCAAATTCGGCAAGGTGCAATAGAGACAGTTGCGGCGATTGTCAATCGGTTTCCTTTGCATCTTCTGCTGATCCCCGCCCCATCAATTCATCGGAACCGGCTCGAACGATCGGCTGAACGAACCGCGGAGCCGATTGTGAGGGCTCTGAGTTACCGGGCGGGAGTATGGGTTACCTCGCTCGTCGTCAGCGTCCGGAACGGCGGACCGCATCGCCTCGGCCATGCGACTGGTGAAGCTGATCGCTCGTAACGATGCCAGGGCACTCAGCGACCGCATGTGGCGGTTGAAGGCCGATTCGATCTTCTTGAGCCGGTACTCGCCGAGCTTGA
>JBDNIG010000810.1:0-4932 GCA_041688415.1 Rhodopirellula sp.
CCAAAGCGTCGTTTTTCTGGCACGGACGCACTCTGACGGTGCTTTCCCAAAAGTGTTCTGAAAATGAAAATCCCCTGCCAGCCCCGTGGGGCCATCACTCGTTGGCTTGAGAATGTGCTGTGTCACTCTGTTCTTCGAATATGGTCGCCCCGTTGGGGATTCGCGCGGAGGTGTTTGCGTCAGAAACCCCAGGCGATGCCTGGGGCTGTCATAGGGCTACCCCGTCGGGGCGTCGCTACGATGCCACTTTAGCGGTCATGGAAGTCGTCAGTAATAAAATCGACGTCACTCAGGATCTAGAAATGGGGTAGTCCGCCGCGCGTGAGCACCAGCAAAATGGCAAGACGCGATTCACAATCCTGGTGGGGTGGCAATGCGACACATCAATTCTCTCTTAAGAACGTGGGAACATTAGGTGGCGTAAGCTTCCAGCTTGCGATTCGAGAAACGCAAGCTGGAAGCTTACGCCACCTGCTTAGGTTCTAAACGATGGACCAGTGAGGTATAACCAGCCGCGCCATTGAGAAACAGCACGCACGACCACGAACGACACCATGACACTTGATTCCGATCTTGATGACGCGTCCACGCTCGACCCGCCGGGCACGATTGTTGTGCTCGGCACGACACCCGTCGGTATCGAAACCGCTCTGTACGGTCGATACTTGGGTTACAACGTCACCTTGATCGCTGGCGTGGATGCTTGGACGTCGCGGCGACCCGATGCGGGCACGCCCAGCGGACGTATCGGTCCAACCTTGGACAACGATTGGTTCGCCCGGCACTGGCTCGGTGACCAATCGATCGCATCTCGGTGGGATGACGCCATGCCGATGCTGCCGGCGCAAAGCCTCTCAACGCTGGCCATCGAGGCGATCACCGCGCAGCGCGAAGGGGTCGCAACCCTCCTACCGATCAGCATGCGGCAGTGGGTCGAAGATGGTTTGCGAGCGGTGCTGGAAACTGATCTGTTGCGGGACCGCTGCTTTTTGAACACGTTCGTTGACTCGATCGAACTGAGCGAGGTGATCGACGAAGAGGAACCGGACGAGACGCCGTCAGACGAGGAGGACGATATTCCGCCTGATTTTTTGCTAACGCTCCGTGGCGAACCGCTCGGGAAAAGCGAATCTCATCAAGTTCAGTGCGAGTGCATCATCGTTGCCGACGTGCCCATCGAGTCGATCCGGCTCGATTTTGAACTGCCGGCTGACTACTTCTACAAGATCACGTCAGCGGACCAGCCGAACGCCGCCGACGAACTGCGAGCCGGTTGGCGACAGATCGCGGATGTCTATGCTCGGTTGGCCGGACGCGCGGAACTGGATCTGTATCGTCCCCGCCGACTGTAAGCGACAGAGAAACAACAAAACGCGCGGAATGGTAGTGGACGAGGCAACGAGTCCAGCAGCGAAGGACTCGTTGCCTCGTCCACTACGTGACTTATTGTCTCGTCGACTGTAAGGACCTCAGCCGATCGTCAATCGTTTGCGGCGAGACATCCCCGTGTGAGCCAAAACGAGAAATGCGATCAGTCCCGCACCGATGTAGAAACCGACACCGAGATGATGGTAGTCACCGAAGATCAGCCCGCCCAGAATGATGCCATATACGGGTTCGAGGTTATTGGCGAAGTTGGTGGTGAACACGGATAAGCGTTTTAATAACGAGACGTACTCGCTGTATGCGTAAACCGTACACACCTCGGCCAACACCAACAGCCACACCCAGTCCATTGGACTCGGCACGAGATCCAAGCTGCGGCCCTCGCTGAGCCAGCGGGCGGAAATCGGCAGGCAGAGTGCACAGAACACGCAGGCGCCGGTTAGTTCATACCAGGCGATCACCCGATGCGGCGTGCGCTTGGCGAACGCTCCGTTGATGATCGAGAATACGGCCGCCGCGATCGCCGCTGCAATCGCGAGCGTGAAGCCCAGAGCATACTGCATTTCACTCTGAAAAATCATCGCAACCGCCGCGATCACGAGACCCCCAAAAACCAGATCCATGCGCCGGAGTACCCGTCCTCGAATCATCAGCGGTTCGAGCAGCGCCGTCCACAACGAAATCGTCGCGGCCCCGACCATGCAAACCGACACGTTCGCGATCTTGATGGAAAGAAAAAACAGTACCCAGTGCAGTCCGATGATGCCGCCCGTCGCGAACATCGCGACGGCACTGCGTATCGGGACTCGCAACTTATGCCGGAGCATCACCCCCAGCGTGATCGACGAGAGTAGGCAGCGATAGAAGACAAGCTCGATCGGAGGCAGGTCAATCAGTTCGCCCAATACCCCGGTGAACCCCCACAAGAACACTAGAAAGTGCAGCTTCAGATAGTCGCGTGGTTCCCCGAGATCGTCCAAGAATCGGCTTACAGTCCCAGGTCACCGAACAGGGGCGTGCTGAGGTAGCGTTCACCGAGGCTGCACATGACCGTCACGATCCGCTTGCCCTTCATCTCCGGACGGGCGGCGACGAGGGCGGCGGCATACATGTTCGCTCCGCTGCTGATCCCCGCGACAATGCCCTCTTCCTTGGCCAATCGCCGGCCCCAAGCAAATGAGTCTTCGTCGTCGACCAAGATGACGTCGTCGATGATCGAGGTATCCAAGTTCTTGGGAATGAATCCAGCTCCGAGACCTTGGATGCGGTGCTTGCCGGGCGATCCACCACTGATGACAGCGGAATGCGTCGGCTCGACGGCAATGGCTTTAAAATCTGGATTCAACTTTTTCAGGTACCGCGCCACGCCGGTGATCGTACCGCCGGTGCCGACACCAGCGACAATCGCGTCGATCCTGTGGTCGCTGTCTTCCCAAATTTCCGGCCCCGTGGTGGCTTCATGAACGTCGGGGTTCGCAGGGTTCTCGAACTGCTGCGGCATGAACGAATTGTCCGTTTTATCAACGAGACTCTGTGCCGTCGCGATCGCGCCGTTCATCCCGTCGCCGGCGGGCGTGAGAACGAGGTTCGCGCCCATCGCTCGTAGCAACGCCCGCCGCTCGACGGACATCGACTCGGGCATCGTCAGGGTGAGTTTGTAACCTTTGGCTGCACAGACAAACGCGAGTGCGATCCCGGTATTGCCGCTGGTCGCTTCGACGATGTGGGTTTCTGCATTAATCTTACCATCTCGCTCGCCCGCTTCGATCATCGACACGCCGATGCGATCTTTGACGCTGTTGAGTGGTTGAAAAAACTCGCATTTGGCGAACACCGTCGCACCGCCAGCGGGCACCAAACGATTGATCCGCACCATCGGTGTGTCACCAATACTACGGGTGACACTGTCATAAGATTTTCCACGAGCCATGATCTAGTCCTTTAAGTCAAATTTTCAGTTGGAAACCCACCCCTCGCTGACGCGTCGGGTTACTACGAACCGATCCGGAAATTTGCAGAGACCCGCGGCTTGTGCCGTCGGCTCACGACGTTCGGATCAGTCCTCAATACAACGACCTCTTAGGCAACTTGCCAGGTATCACCGGAGTGGAACAGCGAGTTTAGATTGCCGTCGCCGTTCTTTGCTTTCGCAGCGGTGACCTGTTCGTTGATTTGGTCGTTGTATGTCGCGATGCCCTCGACGCTTCGTAGCACGCCGATCGGTTCGGGCATTTCCGGATACCGCATCCGCGCGAGCATCATTTGGATTGCCGGGTTGGGCTCATGGGCATCGTGGATCAAGAGATCGTCGGCGGGTACGTCAGCGGTGCTAACCACCTCGAGGCGGCTGCCCATCAGACGAACGCCTTTCTCGCCGTTGGGACCAAAGATCAGTGGTTTGCCGTGTTCGAGTTCAACAACATTCTCAGCCCGCTGCTTCTTTTCCTGAGCGTAGGCCATCGCACCGTCGTTGAACACGTTGCAGTTCTGGTAGACCTCGACGAGTGACGTTCCCTTGTGTCGGGCGGCCGCCATGAGCGTCTCACCAAGATGCTTGACGTGCGCGTCGACGGTGCGGGCCACGAAGGTCGCCTCGGCCGCGAGTGCTATCGACAGGGGACTGAGCGGGTGGTCGATCGCGCCCATCGGCGTGCTCTTGGTAACCTGCCCCTCGACGCTCGTCGGGCTGTACTGCCCCTTGGTCAAGCCATAGATGCGGTTGTTGAACAACACGATGTTGATATCGAGGTTGCGACGCAGGCAGTGAATGAAGTGGTTACCACCTATCGACAATGCATCGCCGTCGCCGGTAATGACCCATACCATGAGTTCGGGGCGAGTGGATTTCAGGCCCGTGGCAAAGGTCGGAGCACGCCCATGGATGCTGTGCATTCCATACGTGTTCATGTAGTAGGGGAACCGGCTGCTGCAGCCGATACCGCTGATGAAAACGGTTTTTTCACGCGGGTACCCGAGTTCGGGCAAGATCTTTTTCATCTGGGCGAGGATCGCGTAGTCGCCACATCCAGGGCACCAGCGGACGTCTTGGTCGGAAGCGAAATCAGCAGCTTTGAGAACGGGAAGATTCATGGGAAAGCCTGAGGGAAATGGGCTTTGGGGGTGAGTTCGGTAATGTTGAGCAACGAGCCGTCTGAAATTCGACTCAGGATGCATCGGACAGAGAATCGTGACTCGACGTCATGATCTCGGTAATGTTACGAATCGAAATGATTCGCATCTCGTCGTTATCGCCGTAAAAGACGCAGGTCGGACTATTTGCCGCTGTCGCGACTTGCCAAGGATGATCGACTTGAACGCGGGAACCATCGGTTAGCCGAATTTCAAAGGCCTGAAACGGCGTCCGCACGATCAACTCGATAATCTTTTTGGCATTCATTCGCGTCCTTCTCAACCGACTTTCACTTGGTGATGCTTCGAAGCGTCTTGACGCAGAGTGGTGGCGTGGTGGGTGATTTCATCCACCAGTTCGGTGACCGCAAACGGTTTGCCCTGGATCTTGTTGACACCGATGCAGTCAACCAGGAA
>JBDNIG010000811.1:0-6425 GCA_041688415.1 Rhodopirellula sp.
CAAGGCGGTCAAACCGCCGGAAGCGGCGGTGGCGATACGTCCGTCACCGATCGTATCTCAGCGATCCCGATCGGTTGGGGCGAGACGCTGACGGACTACGACTTCTGCGAAGTTTTGCCAGCGGAACTCTCGGGAGTCGTCTACGTTGATCGCGATGCCGATTGCGTTCGTGATGAGTGCGAAGAGGGCTTGGCGGGTGTGCTGATCGAATTGCTCGATGAGTCCGGTAGGATCGTGGCCAGCACGACGACGGACGCCAACGGTCAATATTCGTTTGCCAATCTGCAGGCCGGCGAATATACCGTTCGCGAAACGCAGCCAAGCGGCTATTTCCAAGGTGGCCAAACAGCCGGTAGCGGAGGTGGCGATGTGTCCGTCGCCGACCACATCTCGACGATCCCGATCGGTTGGGGTGAGACGCTGACGGACTACGATTTCTGCGAAGTGTTGCCAGCCGAACTTTCGGGCGTCGTCTATGTCGATCACGATGCTGATTGCGTGCGAGATGCGGGCGAAGAAGGTTTGGAGGGCGTGCTGGTCGAGTTGCTAGATGACTCGGGCGCGGTCGTGGGCACCACGACGACCGATGCCAACGGTCGGTATTCGTTTACCAATTTGCAAGGTGGGCAATACACCGTTCGCGAGACTCAGCCGGCTGGCTATTTCCAAGGCGGTCAAACGGCAGGCAGCGCTGGTGGCGACGTGTCAGTTGCCGACCGCATCTCGTCGATTCCAGTCAGTTGGGGTGATCAGCTCACCGACTACAATTTTTGCGAGCAACTGCCCGGAACCATTTCTGGGAAAGTGTGGAGCAATCTCGATCTCGATGAAGAATTCGACAGCAATGAATCTCCCATCGCCGGCGTGCTGATCGAGCTGTCCGATGACACCGGCGTGATTGCCAGCACACGGACCGATGCTCAGGGTAACTATGAGTTCACGGGCCTACGGCCGGGACGTTATACCGTTAAAGAGTATCAACCCGATGGTTACTTTGATGGCGGTCAAACGATCGGTTCACTGGGCGGACGGTCGCTGCAGGCGGATGTGATCGGTGAGATTGATTTGGCCGGTGGTGGTCAGGGTAGCGAGTACAATTTTTACGAACTCGCACCGGTGACGATTTCGGGATACGTATTCCAAGACGGCGGCGCGCTCGTGCTCAGCCAAACTCCCGACCCAGAACTACTGCGGCAGTATCGCGACGGTGTGCTCACGCCCGATGACCTGCGTTTGTCGGATGTGACGTTGGAACTGCGCGATGCCGATGGAGTCCTGATCGATCCGGCCAACGTCCAGCTCGGTGGTTCGCCTGGTGGTGTGCTGAGTGTGACAACCGACGCCGATGGGTATTACGAGTTCACGGGGCTGCGACCGTGGACGAGCTTCTCGGTCTACCAGGCTCAGCCGGATGGTTTTGTCGACTCATTGGACACGGCGGGAACGACGGGTGGGCTCGCAATCAACGCCGCCGACTTCAGCCAGCCAGGATCGTTGCAAGCATTTCTTGATAGCCTAGCGGCGGGTGGCGATCCACGTTTCGATGCGATTTTCCACATTCAGGTCACGCCCAGGAGTACGAGCGCGAGCAATAACTTCAGTGAGATCCTGATGGAATCGCCGCCGATTGTGCCACCGTGGGCGTATCTCCCAATCACAACTCCCGATCAACCGTTGACACCCATTGAAACGTTCGATCCGGTTGCTCGACCGACGGTGCAGCCTTATCGAGTGCGCACGATAACACGGCCCAACATCGCCGATGATGAATGGGCAGTGAGTTGGCACCTCAGTGTCATCAACGGTGGATTCCCGCGTGGACGGGGCCAGCAGCCTGAGTCGGCAATCATGACGTCGCATGACGGGCAGGCGCGTGCTCAACAGGCCAAATTCCGCAGTGGCGAGGACGACGATCGCGACACCAGCAAGCTGTCGGACATGTTGCTCGAAGTTGATTTGTCGCACGGACGATGGCAAATTCTACCTAGCAGCACGTCGGTGCTGTCCGACTCCGTCGCGGGAAGCAAGATTGAAATTGGGCATCGGGATGCAACCGTGTTGACGGGCGATTTCGACGGCGATGGTGTTGACGAAGCGGTGCTGTTCATCAGCGGACAGTGGTTCGTTGACCTCAACGGCGACGGCAAATGGGACAAGGGTGATTTGTGGGTGCGGCTGGGCACGGCGCTCGATCGACCCGTCGTCGGCGATTGGGACGGTGACGGCAAAGACGATGTGGGGATCTTCGGGCGCCGATGGCAAAACGACGAATACCGCATCCGCCGAGACCCCGGATTGCCCGATCCGGCCAACCAGCGACGACGCAATTTACGGCGTGAAGATCTCGTCCATCGCGCTCCCACGGAACATGAAAAACAACAACGCGTGTTGATGCGTCGGCAAGACGGTGAACTACTCGCCGATGCTGTCGATCACGTGTTCCAATACGGTGAGCAAGTCGACACGCCAATCGCGGGTGATTGGAATGGGGATGGAATCGATCAAATCGGCGTCTTCCGTAGTGGCCAATGGCTGCTTGATGAAGACGGTGACGGACGCTGGACCAGCAAAGATCGATCAATCGAATTCGGCGAACCCGGTGACGAACCGATCGTGGGCGATTTCGATGGCGATGAAATCGACCAAATCGGCGTGGTCCGTGGCGACCTATGGATCATCGATTCCGATGGAGATCGTCGACTGACGGACAATGATAAACGAATTCGCATTCCCCGACCGAGCGGCGATTCTCAACCGATCGTCGGCGACTTCGACGGCGACGACCGAGATGACCCCGGCTACTATCAAGCCGCCGGGTAGGTCGAGTGTCTTTCCTAAGACATAATCGCTCGGCTGGCGATCAGCGTTCTTCCAGAAATTCTTCTCGCTGATGAAACCGTAAGCAGGTTTGGGTAATTCATTCCGCATCACAGAGTGCCACGTTTTCATAACCCGACGCGTCAGCGAGGGATGGCGGCGTGAATCCCTCGCTGACGCGTCGGGTGATGATTGTCGATTCCACCGAAATATTTCCCAGTATCTGCTTAGAACGTGGGTTGATATTCATATCTGCCCAGAAAAATGCATGACCTCGTCGCCGTCAAGAAGATCGCAACCAGACGGCTCAATCATTGCTCCGGGCGCTCGGATCGTGGATCGGGCTTCTTCACCGGTCGCTTCTCGTCTGCGACTTTCGTCTCGCGTGGATCTTCTGGGGGAGCCACAGCATCATCGGTTGCTTTATCTGAATCGCCGACAAAGGGAACCAGTCGCAATGCGTCCTCGAACTGGGATAACGTTTCTGCCGCTGCGTTAGCAGTCGATTGCGCATTTCGCAACTCCCGTTTCGCGACCGCTCGCTCGGCCTCAGCCCTGGTTGCTTTTAGCGATTCGGCTTCCGACCTGACTTGTTGCAGGGCATCGGCGAGTTCTCGTTGGAACGTCCGCTGCATGGATTCGAGCTGTAGCTTGAGCACTGCGACGGCGTTCTGGGCGGCCTCATGCTCCAAGGTTGCTTTTCCGAGTTCGAAGGAAGTAATAATATTTTTGTCGAACAGTCGCTTGACGTGTCCCAGTTTTAGCTTCGTCGACTGCGCCGCGAGATGTGCTTGGTTCGCCTTGCCAATCACTGCAAAGAAATCGTTTTGGTTGCGGTTGCCGGATTGAGGTTGGTCCCTCCCCGCCGATTTCGGTGAGGAGTCGGCTGGCATTTCTCGGGTATATGGCAACGATTCTTGCGCTTCGCCTTCGCGAAGATCATTGGGATTCACGGTGTAACCGTCGTTCGGCGCATATGTCGATGCTGGGGGCCTCGAAAGTCCGGGGAATGGTCTCGGCTTGGCGATCTCCGGTGCATTGATGTTCCAGTCCAACGGATTGGTTTTGCCCAGTAATTGGTCGATCCGCCGCTGGACGATCTCGGACTTCTTTTCACCTCGCTGTTGGTGAAGCGTTTTCAGAGCGGCCAGTCGTTTCTCGGTCGCTTCGATCTCCGCCGCTTGCTGCTCGTGCATCCGGGTGAATTCCGCCGTGAGTAGCTCACGCAGTTCGGATGTCCTGGATTCGAGCTGCGTTGAATCTGCACCAGGTTCCTCCAGATTTTTCAACTCTTGCACCAGCCGCATGATCTGAGCTTGCGGGCGACTGGCCGTTGCGGGGGTGCCCACGGGAACCCATCGTGTCGTCTGAACCGGAACCATTCGCGTCCGTTTTTCACGTCGAAAGTTTTTGTCAGCAGGAGAACCCGTGGGAACGCCGACCTCATCGGTTTGCTCGACGAACTCCGTTTCAATCACCGGACGAAGACCTGGACGCGGACCGGTGTTCTCGCTAGCGCTGTCGGACGCATTGTCGTGTGAGTTGGAGCGGCTGCTTGTTTTCGGAGGAGTGACACGTAGTTGTTCGTCACGGCCATCGACTTGGTTGACTTCGAACGACTGCATTCGATTCATTGATTGGGACCGATCAGAATGCGGTAGCGTGTCCCAAGGTATCGACGAAGAGGACGTGAGCTGAATCGCTGCCGTCATCCCCACGATCACGACTCCCATCAGGCCACCGAGCAGCAAGATCCAGGGCCGCCTTTTGTTTGGAACGTGTTCTGGATGACTCGCAGAATCATTTTTCAGTTGATCACTCATTTCTAATTTCCTGGTTGGGGGCGTTGTCGTGTAATCGGGAATCGGGCTCGCCGAGTTGTCCTGCCAGTTTATCGAGTACTGACTCAATCGACTGCAATTCCGCATGGATTTCGCTGGCGTACCAATCGGTCGAACGATCGGCCCGTCCTGTCAAAAAACTCCGACGACCCATCGGGACGGTGATTCGTGATAAAATGATATCGAAATAACTGTCTTCCTCAGAGGAGGTGGAGCTTCGAATTGGCTCATTGGCCGCGATTTCAGCTTCGATTTCACGATGAGCGCAGCGGCGAGCGTTCAACGTGAAAATTGATCTTTGACAATCGGGTGGCAGAAGAAAGCGAACGACCTGTCGCTACGCAGCGGCCTTTCGCGCATGGGACTTCAGCAGCCCGCCAAGTCGCTTCGTTACTTCGATCTCCGCTTTGCCAAAGAAAATCATGCGGTTCGCCATCTCGGATTTATAGCTGAGCATGAACCGTTCCATGTAGGCATTCATGTTCGGCGCACGCACTGCCGTGTGCTTCGGTTTCACTCCGTTGTCCTTCAACTTGCCTTTGAACTTGGCCGTGAACTTCGTATCGTTGTCCAAGATCAGAATCGTTGGGTGGCGTTCACCGCCGAGGATACCGTCCACCCCCGTCGCGGTCTCCACCGCATCGAGCATCCAAGCTTCATCAGGGTGTCAGGATCAATCGTTTGTCTTTCCCGATCAACTCCAACAAAACATCAATCTGAGCCTGCTGGAAGCGGACGATTTTCTGTGATTCTTGGTTCATTATTCCAGCCAGGCACCACAAGACAAAGTACCAAGGCTGTAGAATGAACGGGCTCACTTCGTTCGTATATTTTTGATCGTGCTCAAGCATCGCAAATCTCGCTCCTCATTTCATGCTACGAACCCCAACCCAATCGAAACGTCATCGATTGTACTGCGCAGTGGAAGACTCTGCGCGGTTGCGATGTGACGTTAATCGTAGCGACATACTGGCGTGCTCACTCGACGCCGTCACGCTCACGCTTGACAATGCCCCACCCGGAGCCGTGATCGATACCGCTAGCGGACATTTGACCTCGACCAATCGTCCACCCGAGATCCTGTCAAATGTGTCGGGCAGTATCCAGCTCGGCCAAACCTTCCTCCATCAATTGAAAACGGTTGACCTCGACGGCGATCCACTGTCCTATTCCCTGACGTCCTTCCTCGCCGGGATGACGATCAGCGCCGAGGGGCTGATCCAGTGGACGCCAGCATCCAAATCTCGGCTTCCACCACACTGGGCGACGTCACCACTTTACGACTCATCGATCTCGATACCGGCGCAAACACGGTGTTCGTCGACGCGTTCACACCTGACGACATGGGAGAGCTGAGTAACAAAATGCACAGGTAGCCCAAGGGACGTCGATTTAATTATTGACGAATCCACCTGTAGCGGAAGTCGCTAAGACTTTCGTTTTCCAGCATTCCCGAAACTCTTGGCGAGTTTCGCTACGCAGTAATTAAATCAACGTACCACGGGGCGGCCCTCATGTTTGGGCTCATCTAGCTGGTCGTACGGCGTATGCAAATAGGGCCGCCCCGTTGGGGCTCCAGCGAGATTCGGGCGTCAAAAACCCCAGGCGATGCCTGGGGCTATCATACAGGGTGAGCGCATTTAAATTTAGGCTGCGACGGCGTTGAGGACTTCGAGCAAGAATTCGAAATCGTATCCTGCTCGGAGGCGTTTGTTGCGTATGCTTCCTTTCCGCGTCTCATTATTCTTGAGCAGCGAAATAGCAAGC
>JBDNIG010000812.1:0-4518 GCA_041688415.1 Rhodopirellula sp.
ACATGTACAGGGGTGTGCCCGGCCGTTGGCCGCCGCCGGTCAACGTTTGCAGTTGCGGCGCGTCGATTTCGGCGCGTACCGCTTCGGGGCGAATGGCGAGGGAACTTTGGTGTGGCGGATCCGTCTCGTCAGCGTGCCCCCAAACTTTGGCGACCCCCCAATCGAGTAGGATCACTTCGCCGAAGTTCCCGACCCAGATGTTCTCCGGCTTGACGTCCCGGTGGATCACGCCGCGGGCGTGTGCGTACGCCAGTGCCTGGCAGGCGCCGGCGACAATTTCCAGACGCCAGGAAATCGGATAGGCCTCGATCGCCTCGACGTCTCCCTGGGCGATGCGTTTGAGAATCTCGAACAGGTTCTCACCTGAGATTCGCTTCATGGTGAAAAAAATACCGTCGCGGTCGTCGTCACCGATATCGTAGACGGGGACGGTATTGGGATGCTGCAATTGCGACGTCACGCGGGCTTCTCGCAGCAACCGACGACGTTCAATTCGGTCAAACTTTTTCTCGGGCAGCAACTTTTTAATCGCGACGCTGCGTCCGGTAATCGGATCGAACGCCGACTGCAATACCGCGGTTGCCCCCCGCGCCATTTCTCGCAATCCAGTGTATCGTTTCAGCCCAGGCGGTACCGGCTTGGGCAGGTCAGGATCGGTGCCTGATAGAATGATGGTGGGTTCGTTCATGGTATCCTCATTGTACCGTGTCGGAACGGGCTCACGCGAGGACACGTCCTACGCTTTCAACCTCACAACAAGCAGAAATATGAACACGCCCGTCAATGAAAACGACGACGATCTGAACGACGCCCATTTAGTCTCGGTGGCAGAGCGGAGTAGCGAAATCGCTGCTGAGGTGATTGTCAACGTGTTGGCGGATGCTGGCATTCGCGCCACCGCCGTGGGTGGGTTTACCGCAGGGTTTCGCGCCGAAGCACCTGGATGGGTGCAGGTGAAAGTGTTCCAGCGAGATGCCGAACGTGCCAAAGAGATCATCGCGGAAATCAAACCGTTCGATGAGTAGTTCCTTGATCAAACTGGCGATCACGATGGGCGATGCCGGTGGCGTTGGCCCCGAGATCGGCCTGCGCGTCTGGCAGCGGCCCGAAGTCCGCTCGCTCGGCGTGCCCTTGCTGATGGGTGATGCCCGCGTGTTCTCTCGGGTCGCCGACGCGCTGCGACTCACCCCGCCGCCGACCATCGCACTGGATCAGATCGGCACGATTGATCCCGATGCCCCTGGATACATCGTGGACTGTGGCAATCTGAATGTGGACGACGTCACGCCCGGCCGGTATTCGGCTGAGACCGGCCGGGCCTCGTACGAGACCGTGTGTGCCGCGATCGATGCGACCGTCAATGGGGAGGTCGATGCGATGATTACCGGTCCCATTCAAAAAGAGGCCTGGATGCAAGCCGGGATTGCGTTTCCCGGTCACACCGAATTGCTGGCTGATCGCGTCGGTCGCTCATCCGGCGGTGGTGATTCGCGAGGGAGCGTTCCTGCCGACGTCCGCATGATGCTGGCCAGCGACACGATTGCCTGCGTGCTCGAAACGATCCACGTTCCCTTGGCCGATGTCCCCGGCCTGCTCGATCCGGTGTCGCTGGCGAGGACGATCGCGATGGCGGGTGACGCGATCGAGCGGCGAAACAAACATCGAGGCAGTCTCCTGCCGCCGCGCATTGGCGTGTGCGGTTTGAATCCGCATGCGGGCGAACACGGCATGTTCAGCCACGGGGAAGAGGAACGCATTGTGATCCCGGCAATCGAAACCGCCCGCCGTGAGGGCTGGGATGTCGTCGGGCCACTGCCGCCCGACACCGCGTTCACACCCGCGATGCGAGCACGCGTCGATGTCCATGTATGTTTGTACCACGACCAAGGCTTGATCCCACTGAAAGCACTTTCGTTCGACGATGCCGTCAACGTCACCTTGGGGCTGCCGATCATTCGCACGAGCGTCGACCACGGCACGGCCATGGACCTCGCGTGGCAAGGCACCGCGTCGTGCGAAAGCATGATTGCCGCGATTCGCTTTGCGGCCGAATTGGTTGAGTCGGTGCCGTGAGTCCGAGCGGGCAGTCGCAATCGGAGGTGCTGCGATCGGAAAATCCGCAGTCAAAATCGCGGCGATGGGCCCAGATTGCGTTGGCGTGGTTGACGCTCATGGGATTATTCTTTTTTTACGCGGGCGATGCACCGCCGAACGTGAACGAGGCACACTACCTCGCCAAAGCCAAAAACTTCTGGAACCCAGCTTGGTGCAGTAGGGATTTACTTGTCGCGTCAGGCAAAGCCCACACACTTTTTTACTGGTTCTTCGGATGGCCGACGAAGTGGTGGTCGCTATCAACGACGGCGTGGATCGGACGCATCGTGGGCTGGGGGATGATCGCTGCGGGGCTGATTCGGTTGTGCTCGTCGCTCCGATTACCATCGAGCCTCGCGGTCGTCGTCGCGATCATCTGGCTCGCTGGCATTGAGCACGGCAACCTCGCTGGTGAATGGGTCGTTGGTGGCATCGAAGCCAAAGTTCCTGCTTATGGATTCGTCTTGTTCGGCATCGCCGAGATGCTGCAGCGAAACTGGAACCGGGTGTGGTTACTGTTCGGCACCGCAGCCGCGTTTCATGTCTTGACGGGCGGGTGGGCCGTGGTCGCCGGCGCAGTTGCGTTCTACTGGCTCGAGCGTATCCGCCGAGACCCTGCCGCAGTGAAAGTTCGTTTTTTCACACCCGCGTTATTTGCCGGCGGCGCGATCTCGATGGCCGGTCTCTTGCCGGCGATGGCGATGTCGTCGGGTGCCTCGGCGGCCGAGTCCACCTCGGCAGCCCGCATTTACACGTACTTTCGGCTGTCGCATCATTTGTTGCCGTCCGCATTTCATCGCGACTGGTATGTACGACATTTTGTGCTCTCGCTCGTCACGCTGATCTGCCTGGCAGGTCAACGGCGTCTGTCGATGGCTCAACGAGCTTCATCGGCGTTTCAACGCGATGCGGTTAGGAACGCGGGAACAAATATTGACGATGTTTTGACGTGGCGTAAGCTTCCAGCTTGCGTTTCTCGGATCGCAAGCTGGAAGCTTACGCCACTTAGTGTTCCCGCGTTCCTTGACGCCCTGACCGTCTTCACGATTGCCGCGATGGGCATCAGCATTTGTGGTTTGTTCATCGGAATGTTGCCAGCCGTTGCGCCGGATTTGGCGTCCAAGCTGCTCCGGTTCTACTGGTTTCGGCTCGCCGACGTGATCACACCGTTGGCACTGGGATGCAGCGTCGCGGGTATTCTGCATGCGACGTATGGGCGATACGCGGCGGCCCGGATACCGTTTTGGGTGCGACCATGGGAATCGCTCCGCATCGACGCGAGCGGTGCAGCGTTTCTAGTGAGTCTCGGGATTTTCTTGAGCGCATGTGGGTTCGCTGGCTGGTCGACTTGGCATTGGATGAGCGGCGGTGTGCCGATTTCTCACAGCAATGATCTGCTCGGTCTGCACCGAAATGCTGACTATGCTGAACAACGCCGCACGATGCAGGACTGGATCAAGGTCTGCCGGTTTGTTCGCGCCAACACGACCGAGGACGCGGTGTTGTTGACGCCCCGGCACCAACAATCGTTCAAGTGGTACGCGGAGCGAGCCGAAGTCGTCAACTGGAAAGACATTCCTCAAGACGTGGTGACTCTGCGAGAGTGGGCACGACGATTTGTCGAAATCTATCCCTTCGAACTTTCCACGATGCGCGTGACAATCCGATACGATCGACTGCGCGAATTTCGCCGCAAGTACAATGTCAACTGGATGGTCGTGGACCGCCGCGTCGTCGGCCCCCAGTTACCACTCGTGCAGGTCTATCCGCTCGGTGACGAACGCAACGCCACCTACGCCATTTATCGCTTGCCATCGATCCCAACGAAATAGGAACATTGCGAGCAACGCGATGAATAGGACGATCGTCGAGAGCAACGCCAAATCGCCGACTGAAGTGGTATCGATCTTGGCATATCCCCGGTTCCGGGTTGACGATTTAAGTAGGGTTTTGGCGAGTGTTTCAAAGATCGCCGTGCCGCGTTTGCGAGCGTTGTGAACGAATTCGAAGAACGCCAGACACAACCGCAGTTTCTCGTGTAAAATGCCTCGGTGTGGACGAAGCCAACTGCGAAGAAGTGACCAAACGTCTTGCATTGTGTTGACGTGGATTTCAGCAAACGCAGTGTCCGTCAAATCGTCAAAGGACTTTCGGTATGTCGAACAAAAATATCTTTGTCGATACCGCTGCGTGGTATCATGGCCGTTCTTGACGATCTCGTGTCCGCCATAATGCGGGCACGTGACGCCATCGGGGCAGCGTCATTCACGCACCATTTCATAGCACTTCCCACCGTCAATCAATCGCTGGATCGAAATCGCCACCCGTGACCTCCAAAAGCTGCTCAGACACGAATGGCGTTGTTTCGTGTTTTTGCATGTATTTCCCGCACAATCTCGAAGACTGCGCAGCAGACAACCACGC
>JBDNIG010000813.1:0-4949 GCA_041688415.1 Rhodopirellula sp.
CTGGATCGATGGAGGGCACCAATAACAAGATCAAAACCGTACAGCGACAATCCTACGGCATTCGCGACTCCGAGTATTTTGAACTTACACTCTACTCCCTCCATCAAAAAAAGTACGCTTTAGTCGGATGAGCCCTAAAAAAGCTGTCAAGAAGACGACGAGCAAAGACGTAACCCTGAAGGTCCAGCTGCAGCCAGATGAGCACAAGCTCGTGAAAATGGCTGCCGCGGAACTCGAAATAACGATCGCCGAATTCCTGCACAATGCCGCTGTGACATACGCCCACCAAGCGGTGAGATCGTATTATCAACGCGAAATCTCTCGAAAACCATTCCGACCGAAAGAAGAATGATCAAACAAGGTGACGAATCAATGTTTTTGAATCCAAGTCCCCGTGCTTTACCGAGCGAAAACGCAGTGAGTTCATTTAGTCTTAATTACTGCACGTCCAAATTTCTTCGGATCGTCCACGCTCCCGGCAGCGTGATTCACGTTTTCGTCAAGCAATCGCCAATCGGATCGGATCAACATTTTGTTGGTTACTACGACACTGATAACCTGGACACGCTCCAACAGGACGTGCAGCCGTACTCAGGTCACGCCACCGGAATCTACTACGGATTGAACCCCGTCTCGCCATCGTGCCTGGACCGGGCGAAGAACTGTCTCATGCCTGTCACGCAGGCCGCTTCAGCGACGAACTCCGACATTCACCATCGGGGTCTGATGCTCATCGATATCGATCCTGTACGCGAGCCCAATTGCTCGGCCACAAACGAAGAAAAGGATGTCGCCTATTGGCTCGGTCGGACCGTATTTCGTGATCTACGGAAAGCGGGCTGGCCTAAGCCGATCGTGGTGGATTCCGGCAACGGCTACCACCTACTTTTTAAGGTCGATTTGCCAGCCGGTGACGAAGATCTGATCCGCAACTGCCTCAGGGCACTCGCAAGCCGCTACGACTGCGAAGAGGTGACGATCGACACTGGTGTGTTTGATGCAAGGCGAATCGAAAAGCTCCCGGGTACGATGGCCTGCAAGGGGCAGTCCACGCACGAACGTCCTCATCGCAAGAGTGGCTTCTTTTCGCTGCCAACCGATTTTAAGCCCGTCGCACATCAGCTGCTTCATGACCTTGCCGATCAGGCACCAGCGATAGAGAAGCTGGATGCACCCAAAAAGCCGACATGGATTCAGTTTGCAGATGAATCGACGCAAGTCGCTCGTGCTCGGTCGTATCTTGCCAAAATGCCACCTGCGGTTGACGGCCAAGGCGGTCGAAATCATTTTCTAAATGCTGCCTGCCGTCTGGTCGATGACTCTGCGTTACCGCGTGAGCAGGCGTTACCGCTGCTGGAAGAGTACAACCAGCGATGCGTTCCTCCGTTCGATGAGTCTGGCGTAACCGACAAGCTTTCGTCAGCACTAGCCATAGTTGCTGAGCGTGGGGGCCCCTCGGGTTCAGCACTTACCGTGCGTCAAGATATGCAACATCAGGAAAAGTCGAAGCGTGCCGTTAAGTTCGCAGGTTTTGTGCCTGACTTTGGTCTGGCTAGCAAAGCCGACACCATGGCTTTGGTAGACCGGAAATTCGTCCCGGGATTTTGGGTTTGGTATTGTCTCCTATGGAGGTCGTTGCGTTCAGACGTGAATGTTTCTGACGTGATGCTTCGTCAATGGCACTGGGGGGCCGATTACGACAGGAACTGGAAGGCTCGCCTGCAGAAGAAGGTGGGGCTGAAAGCAGCTAAAAAAACGAATTGCACCGCAGACACATGCATGCTTTTCAATACAGGCATCACCCACAACCACTACTATTTTCGGCCCGATAAGTACGGCCAGCTCGATGCATTCTGCAGCCCAGAAGAGCGGAAACCAGGCTGCTTGAGAGTCTTCGATGTTTACGGCGAAAAGTACAAGGAGGGGCGAAAGAAGCTTCAAAAGTCAGGGAAGCTATTCAACGTCTATTGGCCTGCCTTGGTGCTGGGCAACTCGCGTAGGGTGGGATGGTCGTGGCCACAGCAGCGACTGGTCGTTGGAATGGTCTTGGAGTTGACGCGGACAACACGCAAAGCTGGACAGGATATCGCTGGTGAGATTGTCACGGGCGGCCTTGTTCCTGTATCCAAAGACTCTTCTCGCAAAGCCGTCTGCCCACTGCTCGATCCAAACGAGGAATACGTGTCGTTCGCTGGAAACGGGAAGCGGAAGGGGCGTGGGTATCAGCTTGTGGGTCGAACTGGAAAGGGCTGGATCCACCGAGCCGGATACCTAAATGCCCTTCAAATGAATGAGAAAGAGCGAGTGGATGGTCTCAGATCGTTTCTGAAGGACCTGGAAATCCTGAGCGAGGATCTGGGATTGATTCCGGCCGCCATCCTTCACGGAACTTGGAAGAACATCGATGAGATGATCGACTGCACCCGTACGGGACGGGGACGGGATTGGTTGGACGGTTGCACCATGCGAGTTTACGCACCTGCGGACTGGCGTCATCGCTGGCGTAAATTCTTCAGCGAGAAGTTGGGGTTCGAATGGATCCCAGCTTCACCCGATGACTCTGACGCCAGTTTGGACTCAGACAAGCCCCTCGACCCCCAGCAAATCACATCCGCGAATCAAGTCAAGAAGTGGTTGAAGGACAGCAAGTGGACGCAGCAACGCTTAGCCGAAGAAATCGCGAGCGTCACGGGTAAGGAATGTTCGCTGCGAAGAGTTCAGCGGCACCTTGGCGGCAAGAGTTGCACTCGATCCTTCTTCGAGGACGTCGACCGGGTGAAGGCGGAAGGTCAAAAAGCGACACCCAAAGTCACAAATCAGGATTAAATACGACATCACAAGTCACATTTCTGGTCCAAAACCGACACCGCAAATCACATCTTGCACCGGCTTACCTCACCCGAAGTCACATTATTGAAGGGATGTGATGAGATTGGTGCAACAAATAACGGTGTCGCCATCACACTACGCAGAACGTAAGTGAACGTATTTTAACGATTGGTGCGTGGGCAGTTGAAACTGCCCACGCATTAACAACCCAGGGGGGAGAATGAAGAAGAAAACTAAAACCGGCAACGAATCCAACGACATCGTTTCACAGCGGGAACTTCAAGAACTTGTTGAACTAGAGAAGGTTAAATCCGAGGCCGAATCACGGCGTCAGTCAATCAAACGCCGGATCCTCGCAGGAGCCAAGGTTGAGCCCGGTCCCGTAGATATTTACATTTCAGCAGTACCGACCATTCAATTATCGATAGCGACGGTCCGTAGGCTTCTTGGACCTCTTAGCGATCAGATCCTTGCGGCACTTCCGCGACGGCGGATTTTCCGCATGCATATAAAATCAAGCTGGCTCCTAGAGCACAAGGTGGAACCGGATGCCGTGCTTGCCGCGGCAGCACTGGATGATATCGATGAACCTGATCAGGAATTCGACTTCACGACGTTTGTTTTGACCGCCATACCGCTGATACTTAACAAGCAGGATGGGAAATCTTCGTCATCAACGATGGGGAATCGGCTCACGAATGGAAGTGATCCCTGTCAGTTCGATGAGTTCGATAAACTAGGTGACATTTTCGATAAACCTCGTGACGAATGACAATTGACGAGCCCCATGAGACGCCGCATGTCCCCACCTGTGACAAACGAAGATCACTGCTTCAATAGGTTGATTCACCGCGTTTACTTCACGTTGCCGTGAATGTCCGCGGCGTGATCAATACGTTGCCAGCCCAAGCCTGAGCATTGTTATCGCAGATGATTTTCGATTCGCTTTGACGAAGGCTCCCACGCCCCTCCCACGCCGCTGACGGCGGCCACACGCCGCTGACGACCACACGCCGGTCACGGCGGTCACATGCCCACTCACACGCTGTCTGACGCCGCTGACGGCGGTCACCACGCCGCTGACGCCGCTGACGGCGGTGACGACGGTAACACATCCGCTCACAAGCCGTCTGACGCCGCCGCACACCAGAGGCCAAGTCACTCGGTCCCCGAGGCCTCAGGCCCCACTCGCTCGCTTCAAAGCAAACCGTTCACTTTCGTGATCTTCTTTTTGATTGCATTGAGCTCCTTTGCAATCTCTGGCCGCATCTCCGGATTGGCTTCGAGGTGAAGTTCCAACCAGCGATCCCATGCCCACAAAGTTCTCTCCAGTTCAGCTTCGAACGCCTCGCCGGTAATGACGGTCGGTTTGCGTCCACCTTTTTTACGGCGGCCAAGGTGAGCATAGATTGCTCCCTGAAGCCGCTTGCTACTCCAGCGGTTGGTGAGGGCCTCCCGAGTCAAACGATCTCGCTCACTCCCCTTGGGTACGCTGACGAGCCTGACGAAATGGGTGATCGAGAGGGCGTGGTCTTTCTTTCTGAACAGCCCAAACCACTTGTCCAATTCTCTATTCGTGTATCCCGTCCCCCTCGATGCCATGGCACGAAGCTTCTGTGCGTGGTCACGATTGATCCCGTGTTGCTCTGCGAGTTTGGCGATCAATCCGGGCGGTGAAGTTGGGCCACACTGCTTCAGGATTGCCTGACCGATGGCATAGCAAGCCTCGATGGTTTGAATTGCAATCTCGACTTGGCTGACTTGTTTCGGTTTTTTCATTCTTACTCCTGTCATACTCATCAGAGTTCACTTATCGTCGCCAATACGCTATAACGTTAAAATCCGGAATTTAAGAAAGTGGGGTGCTTCAGGATTCGGGCGGTTTTAAAACGTAGCACACGATTCGACATGGCGTGGGAAACGAGACATAATAGAACAAGATATTTCTATCGCAGCGAACGTGTCGGCGGGCAGGTACGCAAAACGTATCTCGGCAAGGGTTTACTGGCTGAGGTGGAATTAATCCGGCTCGAACGCAAAGCCGTGCTGCGAGCTCAGATCGCAGCGGAGAAGCAGCAGACCATCACTGCTGAAGCATTACTCAAACAGCAGATCCAAAG
>JBDNIG010000814.1:0-8962 GCA_041688415.1 Rhodopirellula sp.
CACGACGGGCGGAGCCGTCGGTCGACAATGATGCACATTCGGCTCGGAGAGCCGAGCGACAATCACACGCTGACTTCTTCGCCTGATCCCGTGACTTCGAAACCGAGGTCGGTGATCAGGTCATAGTCAGCCTGGGGCGCTTGACCTTCGGTCGTCAAATAATCGCCGACAAACAAGCTATTGGCCACGTACAGCCCCATCGGTTGGAGTGATCGCAGGTGCAGTTCACGTCCGCCAGCGATCCGCAGTTCGCGGTTCGGAGCGACGAAGCGGAACATGGCCAACGCCTTCAATGCATCTTGCGGGGACAGCGAATCGGTCCCTTCGAGCGGCGTGCCGTCAATGGCATTGAGAATGTTCACCGGAATCGATTGCACTTCCAGTTCCGCGAGATCGAATGCCATGGAGACAATGTCGGCGCGGGACTCACCCATGCCGATGATCCCACCGCTGCACATTTCCATGCCCGCATCACGGACGTGGCGAAGCGTTTGCACGCGGTCGGCGTACGTGTGCGTGGTGCAAATTTTCGCGTAGTGCGTTTCGCTCGAATTTAGGTTGTGATTGACGCGGTCGACCCCGCACGCCTTGAGTCGCTCGGCCTGCTCGGCGGTCAATAAACCCAAGCACGCACAGATATCCAGGCCGTACTTCTGTTTGATCTCGGGCACGATCGTTTCGACCGCAACCATCTCACGTTCGTTCGGCCCACGCGCGCTGATCACGAGGCAGTACGTTTTCGCACCCCGCTCGGCGGCCACGCTGGCCGCCGCCATCAAGTCATCTCGCTTGAGAATGTTGTGTTTCGGTACGGGAGCCTCGGAGACCTTCGATTGACTGCAGTAATGGCAATCCTCCGGGCACAATCCACTTTTGGCATTCATCAAGAAATAGAGCTGGACGGAGTTGCCGAAGTAGTGGTGGCGAATCCGATAGCCGGCCGCCAAGATTGCGGGTAGATCGAGATCCGACGCCTCGACGATCGACAGTGCCTGCTCGCGCGAAATCGGTTGGCCATCGAGCACTTGGGATGCCATGGCGTCGAAGGTACCTGGAGGCGAGAATGTGATTGGACCTGCGGTGGCGACACTCATCGGTTTTGTCCCTTGGGGAACAAGCGAAAGGAATAGGGAAATCTGGCAAAATTTGTTCAAAACGCCAGTCAGGGATGGCCGACCATCGTGGCCTCTGACGCCCCGATCGGCAAGAGGGGCCGATAGTCGACCGACGGCTCCGCCCGTCGTGAGAAACATTGCAGACCGACGTCTCCGCCCGTCGCGAGCCTACCCACCGCTTTGACCAGCTACCGCCGCCCACGGAATCGGTCAAATGTTGAGTTGACCGTGCAAGTCGCCGCTGACGAATTTGGTTCCGCCCTCGGAAACGTCCAATGCCCAAGTCATGGGTTCCTTCAATGTCAACCACTTTACAAATAAACAACGGTCAAAGCCGACCTTCGCTTGTTCGATCGACATCGGCTAGAATGGGAGTAGCCAAACTCAATGAAGGAATTGGAAACGATGAACACGACAGTGGACGCACCCCTGCAATGGGTCGAGAGCATCACGATGCTACGGCTGCCGGAGCAAGCGGACGAGCGATTACAGGATTTAATGAATCGCAATAACGAAGGTCTGTTGAGCTGCCAAGAGAGAGCCGATTTAGCAGCTTTAGCCGAACTCAGCGAGCAACTTTCGCTAGTGCGAGCGGAGGCGTTGCACCTGCTCGGTCGCAAGCCGAGTTAACGTCGTGGTCTCCAACGAAAACCGGCAAACGGTGATCGACCGTTCCGGCGGGCGATGTGAATATTGCCGGATGCACTATTCGTTGCAAGGGGCAACGTTCCATGTCGAGCACACCATCCCGCGATCCGCTGGCGGATCGGATGATGATTGGAATTTAGCTTGGGCATGTCCAAGCTGTAATCTCCACAAGTCTGACCGGACGACGGTGAGCGAATCTGGTGGTTCAAGGAAAGTTGCGATTTTCAACCCACGTGTCCATGCGTGGTTGGACCATTTCGCATGGGACGAGTATTTGGTCGTCGGAACGACGGCTATCGGGAAAATGACGATAGTAGCATTGCATATCAACGACGAACGTCGCCAGAGGATACGGCAAGCCGAACAGACGTTTGGTTTGTTCCCGCCCGATGACTGAGTCGGCCTGTGTAGCTTCCGAAATGCCACGGAACGCAGCTTCGTCGAAGGAACGTTTGAACCCGTGAAATTTACGGCCACTGACAACAATCCAGCGTGGCAAATTTCCTGAGGCGGCACCAAAGCAACGTCGCACGCAACTTTCGCGGCGTGAAAGGTGGCAGTCTTTTCCGCTCAATCCTAGCTCGCATTCGCGTTGGACTCGTCGTTTGCACCCGCGTCCTTGTTCTGCAGTCGCACCAATAGCCACTGCTCGGTCTTGTCCGCGCCCACGTGAACCAAGGCTGGAGCCTCGTCTTTGGTGAGGTTATAGAGCCCGGTTTCGATCAAATTGGATTTTTTGTCGCCGACTGAGAACGCCACCCGCTGAGTCTTCTTGTCTACCGAGCCTTGCACGATTTCGGTCGTGCCAGTTTTCGTGTCGGTGTAGTTGCCACGAATGATGCCGTCCTTGTTCACCGCCAGTTGGATGGTGACATCTGACTTCGCCGAGTCGGTGTTCTTGTCATCCACTTTCGTCAGAGCGAACACGCCCAGGGGCATCCATTCGCCGGCTTCGGACGCATCGGCTTCGGAGGCATCGGCTGGTGCATCGGCTTCGGGTGCTTCTGCACCGGCTTGAGCGATCTCGCTCGCCTGCTCGTAGTACTCTTGCGTGGTCCCGACGTTGTCACCGTTGACATAAACGTCGCCCTCATTGTAGACGACGTTGTTGCCGTAGTCGTAGTAAACCGGAGCCGCCCAGGCGTAGGGCATCCAGGCACCCATGGAGGACCAGGTTGCGGTTCGCCAGATCGTGTTCGCGGTCCAGACGGCGGCAAACCAAGCCCCAGGATGATTGTTGTACCAACCGCGGCCGTAGATGTCCCAGTGGTTGTAATTGTTGCGAACGCCGACGGCACTGGTGTAGCGTCCCGAAGGTGTGACGCGTGCGAACCCAGCGGCAGCGCCGCCGGGACCGGCCACGACGCCGCGTGCGGCCGCACCGCCACCTGGCCCACGCACCGCCCCGCCTGCCGCAACGCGACCATTCGGGCCAACCGCCGCCCCGCGAGCGGATTCACCTCCAGCGGGACCTCGGGTGAAGCGGCCTGCTGCGGCACCCCCATCGGGACCCACCGCGGTGCCACGTGCCGACGTTCCTCCCGCGGGGCCGCGCGTGGCACTGCCAGCGGCCATGCCGCCGTCGGGGCCCGTGACTTTTCCAGACGCGGAACCCGCTCCATGAGGACCTTCGGTGCCATGGGCTCGAGCGACGCCTCCGTCGGCACCGACGCCAACGGTGCCTCCCTTGGTCGTACCGCCCGGTCCGGTGACTGAAATCCCGGCCGCTTTGCCGCCATTCTCGCCACTAGCAGTGCCTTTATTGACATCGAAATTGTCACCACTGCGGTCCGCACGGTTGCGTGAGTTTCCACCGCCGCCCAGAGCACCCATGCCAGCGTCCGAGGGAAGCCCTAGAAACCCGTTGAGTTGGCGCGGCTAGGCGATGCGACGCCACTGTTCCCGCTGTGACCGCCCAAATTGCCCGCGCCGCCGGTGCGTCCGCTCAGACCGCTTCTCTCAAGGTTGCCTGGGCTGCGCCCGCCGCTACCAATCCCGCCCGCACCGCCCTGGGATCCGCCGCTGCGAAATCCACCGCCACTGAATCCACCGCCGCTAACCTCGCTACTGCGAAATCCACCACCACTGACTCCACCGCCGCTAACCCCGCTGCTGCGAAGTCCACCGCCACTAAATCCACCGCCGCCAACGCCGCCACCGCTAAATCCGCCACCAGTAAATCCGCCACCGCGAGTACCACCTCCACTGAGGCCACCGCCACTAAATCCACCACCGCGAGTGCCACCTCCACTGAAGCCACTGCCACCAAAGCTACGACTGCCACCACCACCGAAACTGCGACCACCGCCACCACCGAAACTACGACCGCCACCGCCGCCACTACGACCTCCGCCGCCGCCAAAACCGCGACCCCAGCAGTCGTTCAGGGGCAGACCAACGATCAGGATGATTGCGAGCACGCTGAGCAGTTTTCTTCGGGACATGGAACGGGGCCTTTGGATTGGAAAGATGCGATATTGATTGGAGTGCTGGGCGGCGACTGGTTTATTTCTCAGCCGGTGCCCGCTTGATGACGACTTCGTCGGTGTCAGGCAGAGCGACGCCGCCGGCCGTTCGCTGAATCGACTGCCAGGCGTAGGCGTTATCATCGAGTCGGCTGAGTCGGTTCAGGGAGGACGTCGGAGTGCCGTCGCCAGCGACCCCTCTCGTCTCAGCGACCCAGCCCGTTGGCGTCACCGACCAGATGCCGACCGCGTGTCCACCATCTGGACTGAACATCCAGGACTGCATCCGACCTTCGGCGGGATTCCAACCGATCAATTGCAGCCCCGAAGTCTCCGATCCGTCCACCTGCGTGGTCGTATAGGTTCGGGCAACGAAATTACCATCGGCGACCCATCGGCAAACCGAATGCATCCGGGCACCGCGTTCATCGGCGGCCCAGTCGCCGATGAGAAACTCAAGATCGGCGGTGCTCTCGCGTGTTGCGGTCGCTTCGACCCAAGAATCGCGAACCGATGCCATCCGCCACTGGCCATCGACTTTGGCGTGGATCGCGGTGTACTTGCTGATGCCGGCGGCACCCGGCGGAGGAGGTGAGACGATTGCGCGGCCATCCTCGATCGCCACGCCGTCGCCTAACTGCCGCAACGAGTCGATCACCACATGGATTTTCGCGTCGGGATGATCCGCAAAATACTGGGCGTAGGCCTTCTCGATGGCGCCGCGTCCGTCGTGCACGGTGCCGGAATCAGTGATAAACTCAGCATCCTCCGTCCACAAGGCTGCCATCGCCGGGGCGTCGTGTTCATTGAAAGCCTTGACAAAAGCATCCGATTGCGTCTGGATCGCAACCCGCTCGGGTGACGGCGCGGCGGGCGGTTTGGTCGCTGGCTGGGCATTGTCCGACGATGCACTGTCAGGCGGTGCGTTCTTAGACGGTGCACTGTCAGATGGTGCATCTTGGCTGAAACCCCATGGAATCGGGGCCAGCATCAAGACAAGACTGAAGGTCAACCATCGCATGGTGCGTACGCTCGTTGTTTACGTGTCGATGAACGCATCCGTGCAAGAAAAATGTTATCGCGGCCAAATTCTGCGGTGTGAGCCGCCCAGCGTTGCGGTTTTGCGTTCCATGCGGCAAATCGAAGCTCGGCGTCTATCATACGTCTGTCGCGTGCGGTTGTGAATCGAAAACCGTGTCAAAATGAGAGCGTGGGCCCGGTTCGGCAATTATGCTGAGCACCGCTCGCGACGTGTTTCGTTTCTTCCCCCATCGTGGCCAACATGAATCCGCTGAATTTATTCCGTCGCTCAGGACACGCCGAGGCACATCCGCAGGCGCACATGACCTGGGCCTCGCGGAGCATGTCGCGGACGGTCACGCGCACCGGCCTGTTCCTGAAAAAACAAATATGGATTTGGCCGATCGTGGCCGTCATCCTGCTGTCGACGGTCGGATACTTCGTCCAAAACGCGATTGAATCGACGATCAAGAGCAACGTCCATGCCGGACTGCTGAGCTTCGTCACGATCGAAACCGAGATGCTCGAAAAATGGTTTGCGGTCCAGGAATCAACGGCCTCCTCGCTGGCCAACGATGAAACGGTTCGCCAAAGCGTCGATGCGTTGGCGGCGAAGAAAGCAGCGAACGCGGATGCCGACGATGCTGCTGCCGCGGTGAAGATCGAGACGGCCCGACGTGAATTAGCTGTTGAACTTGCCCCCGCCCTGGCCGCCCACCATTACGCGGGATTTACCCTGATCGACAAGTCGCACCGAGTCATTGCTTCATCCCACGCCGCCCTCGTGGGAATGCAGGATATCCCCGAATATGAATCGATGACCGAGCGTGCCCTCCGCGGGGAATCGTTCGTGGCGCCGCCGTTCGCGAGCGTCGTGATGATGAAGGATCCCGATGGGCGAACGCGCATGGGGGTGCCGACGATGTATGCGTGTGCGCCCGTCCGCAACGAATCCTTTCAAGCGGTCGCGGTGCTCTGCCTACAAATCCGCCCCGAACTCGAGTTCACGCAGATTCTGGAGTTGGGACAGGTCGCTGATTCAGGCGAAACGTACGCCTTCAATGCCGACGGCGTGATGATCAGCAATAGCCGCTTTGATGAAGAACTCATTCTGCTCGGTCTGCTGCCCGACCAACCTGGCTCGCGATCGATGCTGCAACTGCTCGTTCGAGACCCTGGCGGCGACATGACGACCGGGTTTCGTCCCAAAGTTCGGCGATCCCAACTACCGCTGACGCTCATGGCGGCCGATGCGATCGAGGGCAATGCCAACATCAACGTCGATGGCTATCGTAGTTACCGTGGTGCCTCCGTGATCGGAGCGTGGCGGTGGATGCCCAAATACAACATCGGTGTGGCTACGGAAATCGACGCCGCACACGCCTTTCGCCCCTTGGTCATTCTCAAGCGAACGTTCTGGTTCATCTACAGCTTGCTGATTATCAGCGCGATTGCGATTTTCATCTTCACATTAGTCGTCGCCCGGTTGCAGCGACTCTCCCGCGAGGCGGTCATCGAAGCCCAGCAACTCGGCCAGTACACACTCGACGAAAAACTCGGCGAAGGCGGTATGGGGGTTGTCTACAAAGGACACCACTCGATGCTCCGCCGGCCGACCGCGATCAAGCTATTGCACGCTGAAAAAGTGAATGAGACATCGATTGCCCGCTTTGAACGAGAGGTGCAAATCACCTGCCAGCTCAATCATGCCAACACGATCGCGATCTACGATTACGGCCACGCCCGAGGGAGTATTTTATTACGCAATGGAATACCTCGACGGAATTGATTTGCAGGATCTCGTCAACGAATACGGGCCGCAAACCGAAGCTCGAGTGATCCATATCCTGCTGCAAGTCTGCGGGTCGCTCTTCGAAGCACATTCTCAAGGGCTGGTCCATCGCGATATCAAGCCGGCCAATGTCATGCTCAATCGCCGCGGATGTGAACCGGACGTCGTCAAAGTACTCGATTTTGGCTTGGTCAAAGCCGTTGATCAATCTGGGGACGCACGCCAGGGCACCGGCAATGCGCTGGCGGGAACCCCGCTTTACATGTCTCCCGAATCGATCCAGGCTCCGATGTCCGTCGATGCCCGATCGGACATCTATGCCGTCGGCGCCGTAGGCTATTTTCTGCTGACCGGACATCCGGTATTCGAAGCGGCAAACTTCTCCCAACTCTGTCACAAGCACATTGACGAGTCACCGATCCCACCGTCCAAACGTGGCGGCACAAAGATCTCGAGTCAACTCGAGGACGCCCTGATGAGCTGCTTGGCGAAATCGCGAGCCAAACGCCCACAGACCGCCCGCGACCTGTCGCTATTGCTCACCGCCTGCCCCGCCGCAGGTGAGTGGTCAATCTCACTCGGTGATCGATGGTGGGGCCGACACGAACGCGGCTCCGAACCGGAAGATTCCGATTCGACCGCACGACGATCGACCGCCAGCATGGGCGAAACCGTGGACCAAACGACCGACCGCAACTCGTTCGACCAGACGATGGATGAGTGAGACGGCGAAACCCTGAGCACAACGGCTACTGCGAAACGAGGGCCGAGGCATGCCGGATAATCGGCAGCACGCACTGCTCCATCGCGGTCGTTACCGCACCGGTCGACCCCGGCAGCGCGAATACCACGACGCGGCCGATGCGGCCCGCCGTCGCCCGGCTGAGCATCCCCTTGGGACCAATCTCCGCGATCGAGAGGGTGCGGAAATGTTCGCCGAACCCAGGCAAGCGGACCTCGAGCATCGAGTCGATCACGTCCACTGCCATATCACGCGGCGCGATTCCAGTGCCACCCGTCGAAATGATCGCGTCGAGCGAAGTGTCCGCGGCGAGCGCGCGTATCTTCTCCCGTAACGGCTGAGCATCGTCGCTCATGACCAACCGCTCGGCAACGTCGTGTCCCGCCTCTTCGAGCAGCTTGGCGATGCGGTCTCCGCTACGATCCTCGGCGACCGATCGCGTGTCACTGAGCGTGATCACCGCGACCCGCAAAGCCATTTCCATATCGACATTGCCGCAGTCGCAGTCGGGCGAATCACAGGTGTGCGTTGGAGGATGATTGGGCATGAGGTGTTCCAAGGGTTGGATGGGTGTACGTCGGACCGGCCTCCGGGCCGTCGATTCGTCATGGCTGGCTGGAAGCCTATCTTAGGTTGTCGAGCGACAATCGAATTTCAACGCGATCATCAATCTGACGGATCGGAAACGATTCCTGCAGCGGTTGGTGGTTGATCATCTGAATCCCGGTGGCCAAGTCGTATTGCCAGCCGTGCCAGGGACACGTCACGCAGCCATCCCGGACAACTCCGTCCGCTAACGGGCCGCCTTGGTGCGAGCACATGCCGTCGATCGCGTACCAAGTTCCCGCGTGTCGAAATACCGCGATCACGCGATCGGCGATCAGCACCTCGACGGCGAAATCCTGGCCGGAGGCGAAGTGGCGACGCGGGATCGTTTTAACGCCCGCATCGACTTCAGCCACATCGACCTCAGTCGCATCTTCTTTTGCGTCAGCGCCTTTTGCCCCATCATCGGTGATCAGCACGGCGAGTCGCCAGTTCTGATCATCCGCCTCATCGTGCGCGTCCACGGGCGTGTCGATCGGCTCGTCGGTGTTGACTTCGGAATCAGACATTCGGGCATCTTACTCAGGGTGATGGTCGAGGCGGTAGTCGGGGCGTTACAATTCGAACCAAACGA
>JBDNIG010000815.1:0-7583 GCA_041688415.1 Rhodopirellula sp.
ATCCTGGTATTGCTGTGTGGAGTTAATAGGAACCGTTGCTCATCAGCTGATGGGGAGATTGAGCGATCGGAGAAAAATGCGTTTACGCAGTTTTGGTGCAACGGAATCGCAATCGACCCAAACACAGGGTGACCAGTTCCTTGACTCATTTACGGAAGCCGAGCTCGATGCATACATCCAACGCTTGTCGCAACCGCAGGCACCAATGACGAACGCCCCAACTGGCCAACCACCGTTGATGCAGGGTTGGTTCCCAGATCCATCCGATCACTTCATCGCCAACTACCGCGAAATGGTGGATTTCATGATTCGTGGGAAGAACGAATCGCAAGCTGTACAGTATCGAACCGGGGCCAACTGAATTATGTACGACATCATCGGCGACATTCACGGGCATGCTGACGAACTGAAGGCGTTGCTTTCCGACATGGGATACCGCCCGCAGAGCGGCGGTTATCGGCATGCGGATCGGAAGGTCGTGCTCGTTGGCGACTTCGTGGATCGCGGGCCGGCGATCGGTGAAGTCATCGAGATCGCTCGGGCGATGATGGATGCGGGTGATGCGTCGGCGGTGATGGGGAATCATGAGTACAACGCGATAGCGTTTCATACCGCTCGGCCGGATGGGCAGGGCGATTGGTTTCGGCCGCATTCGGACAAGAATCGGAAGCAGCATCACGAAACTTTGAAGCAGCTGTCCCCGTTGCAGCTTGCGGATGCGATTCGCTGGTTCAGGACGCTGCCAGTCGCCGTTGAAGTCGGCGGCATTCGGGTGGGAAACGAATGATTCTCTTGCCGCGTCAATCCGCGTCGATTTTGAGCCGGATGACTCGGGTGTGACAAAGTCTCGGAAATCTCGGCGGCAGGTGTGACTCAGCCGTTTGAGGCTTGTGGGGTGCTTCTCGTACACGCAAATGAACCTCGGCCAGTTGAAGATTCTGCAGGAAGTCATCACGCTGAGTGTCTTCGTGCCGTTCGCGGTGTTCTACATGCCGCAACCGCTGAAGCTCGATTACCTGTGGGCGGCGATGTGCCTTAGGGGCGCCGTGTATTTTGTCTTCCGGTCGGCAACGTAGCATTGAATGGAACGTGGTGAAAACACCCGCGGCTAGCGACGTCGGCTAACAAGGATCTTGATTCCCTTGGCTTACGCATTTGGGTGATGGAGGCCCAGTAACGATGATGTCCAACGAACCTGATCCGAAACCGTCGACGCCGCCTCAGCCTGGGTGTCCAGCCTGCGGAGGCGTGATGATCGACATTCGTGGCAAGTTGCAATGCACGCAGTGTCACCGAATCTGCGAAACCTGCTGCGAAGGCGGTCGCGGCTAGCTGATCGGTTGGCGAGCTACGAGTGGATCCTCTTTGCCACCATTGTTTGCAAAGCGTGAACCCGCTTTGGACACGACGAGACTTCGACTTTTTTGTCCATTTACGCTGTGTTTACTAGGGTCTCTGCTTCATTGATGGGCCAATTGCCGTCTTATCTTGTAACGGTTTCCACTTTTCTTCAATTTTCCGGATGCGGAAAGTGTGCTACAATTGGAAAGTGTTTTCTAGTTACGGGATAATTTCCGCTTCCGGAAATCGATGGACAACTGGAAACCGTAGTAACTGCATATCGAACTGAAATGGCATCCATCAACGAAAACGAAATGCTCGAAGAGCTCGCGAAGGGCATTGATTTGCCTCCTCTCCAGCTCCGCTCCATCGAATCGAGCGAAGCTCAAGAACTACGGGCCGACGTTGTCCTCGCAGCGGATTACCGAGGCGAGATTTTTGAGTTTGCCGCTGAACTCAAAACTCGCAACACGCCGAGTGTATTTGCCAACGCTATTCGCCAAGTTGAGGAAATTGGCGCTCGTTCCAACTACCTCCCCATGCTTATCCTGCCCTATCTCAACGACAAGCAACTGCAGCAACTGGAAAAGCAGAGACTGAGTGGAATCGATCTCTCCGGCAACGGTGTGATCTGCGTTCCCAATCGTTTGACGATTTACCGAACTGGAAAACCGAATAAGTATCCCGATTCACAGCCAACAAAATATGCGTACCGAGGAACAACCTCGCTGGTTGCGCGAGTGTTTCTCTGTCGTCGGCGATTCGTGTCGTACGCTGAGATTCAAGAGGAACTGAAGAGGAGGGGGCAAACCGTCGCAACTTCCACCGTTTCTAAAGCGATTCAGCGAATGGAGTCTGATCTGATCGTTCAACGAGATGGCGAAGCAATCCGACTGCTTCAACCCGACAAACTGCTTGAAAAGCTATCGACCAGTTACACGGCCCCCAAAGTTACCGAAATCATAAAGCTGTCGTTGAAACGAGAGTTGAAAGAACTTTTTCGAGACTTCCCAATGAACGAGAAATCAGTACTTAGCGGAAGCTCTTCCGTAAAAGCCTATGCTGTCATGGGTACCGATGAATGGCCGATCGTTTACACGACCAATGCCAATCAGCTTGCTGATACTTGGAAAGACAAAGCCGAGCCGACTGCTCGATTCGTTGATGTTGAATTGCGACAGACCAAAGACCCGACGGTTTACTTTGACACGCGATACATCGACGCTGTGCCTTATGCACCGCCGACGCAAGTCTATCTTGAGCTTTCGGCCGGAGATAAACGACAACAGGAAGTCGCCGAACAAGTTCAGACATTGATCCTGCAAGAGCTAACGCAATGACATACGAACACGAAGTGGCTCGCGATCCTCTCCTCACGACCATCCTTGACATTGATGCCGCACTGCCTGGACGCGAGCTAATCATTGGCGGTGGATACGGTCTATTTCTGAAACAAACGCAGCTTGCAAAAGAAGGCGTGCGTACGCTCTTTGCAGCGTCGCAGCTACCAGTTGCAAGAACAACGGACGACATCGACTGGATTCTACGCGCCGAAGTCGTCACGGAATCAGAGGCGATGGGCGAAATCCGGCAGTGCCTCGATTCACTCGGTTTCACTGTCGTGGAGACAGCAAAGTACACTCAGTTCGTCCGAGAGATGAACCCAGGCAGTGTCAAAGTTGATTTGCTCGCGGCGCCACTCGGTGAGTTCTCCGACCGGGTCAAGAAAGATCCGCGACGTGTCCGGCCAAAGCCCAGCGTAAAACTCCACGCCAGTAAATTGGAGGAAGCTGTCGCCGTTGAACGCGATGCGTTAAGAATTTCGATCGCTGGCCAACTCAGTTCTGGGCGCCGACACGAAACCGAAATTCTCGTTCCTCAGGCTTTCTCATACTTGCTGATGAAGTTGCACGCATTCCGCGACCGGATGAATGATCAGAAGAAAGACCAGGGGCGCCATCATGCTTTGGACATTTACCGAATCCTTGGCCTGATGACCAAGGACGAAGACGTAACGGTCAGATCACTGGTTGACGAATTCAGCGATCACCCCAGGATTGTGGATGCGCGAGAAATCGTTGAAAAGCACTTCACGCCAGCGGAGGGCATCGGAAGACTTCGCGTGCAAGAGCACCCGCTGTACTCGACGAGCTTTGATCTCGAATTCTTCGTGCAACAGCTGACCGAGCTTTTCGCGACGTCAGCTTCTTAATTAGCGTTCACCTTATGGCTGAAATCTTCCACTACGTTGTCTTCGTCGAATTGACGAGCACCCCGCCTAACTGAGTAGCCGATACAAAAAGATGCGGCGGGCATCAGATTCTCGGGTTATGAAGTCGTTGAATCTGGCCCCCCTCATCCCCAGCCCTTCTCCCCCACAAAGCCGGGGGAGAAGGGAGCCAGTGAAATGGGAGGGTTGACCACTTTTTTCTGTAGCAGCGGCCAGAGTTCCGCTGTGGATAACTTTGTGCGAAGAGACCTTTTGAAAGGAGTTCGGTTCGCTCAACTTCTCTGAACGTTCAAACACGTTTCAGACCCTGATGTGAACGAAAGGCCGACATGGTTTCCATGCCGGCCTTTCTTCGTTTCTACCCAGTAAATCGCGGTACTTCTTCGTTGCTCTGCCCGTTCGGGTTAAGGGAGGACCGTCAAAAAAGCCGTTGCTTAGGCAGAACAGGCAAGGATTTGAGTTGAAAGCTGCTACGTAACTTCGTACTTGGTTGGTTACTAAATCAAACCCAGCGAAGGAACGCAGCAGCCATGTCATTATTGTTTGAATCAGTCAGTAACAGGGCATCATTTTACGAAACTGCTCGCGGATTGCTGCGAAGTCGCAACACTCAAGCTGAGAAAGTAGCTCGCTTGGCCGCTGAAAACCAATCGCTTCGGATCGAAAACACGAACCTGCATGCGGAGGTTAAGCAGGTTCACGAGAGACTCGAAGCGTCCCAGTAGATTTTGCAGCAACAACCGGAAGAAAACCAACAGTTTCGCCTGCAACTCATCCGCCTGCCCAGTGCCCGCATGAATAGGAAGCTCGGTTGGGTGCGTGGCTTTCGAAAGGAATTGGCTGTTTCGAATCGTTGCCAGGCAGTGATGCAAACGAGCCTGAAGTTCATCAACGAACAAGGACTCTATCGAGGTGCCTCGCTGGATCTTCACGCGGTTCTTGATGAGCGAACTTCGTCGTGGCCAACAGACTGTGAACTGAGTACAAGGATGCAAAAGGAATTGGTCGCGTTCGTTTTGGAATCAGAACTGAAGCTGAAACCTGACACACGGACTTGGCTTTCGACGGAGAACCTGGAGTCAGCGTTTGGCGCATTCAAGCAACTTGAGGGCCAGCAAAGCAACGGTGGTTTCACGAGTCTTGTGCTGCCATGCCAATGCTGCTGGGCACTTGGACGCCGGAGCGGGGTCGAGAATGCTTCACGGCAGTATCGGTCAAACAGACCCGAGAATGGATCCATCTTAATCTTGGCCAAACCTTGACGTCAAAGCGTCGGGAAGCCTACCTGGAATGTGCCGCAGGCACCGTTTTGCGCAAAACACCGACCCAAACCTTTTTTGACGGTCCACCCCCAACCCCTCTCCCCCACGAGAGACTGTTGAAATACAAGCCCGACGCGCAAGCGAGGGGAGAAAGCAGGTCACTCGCTTGCGCGTCGGGCTTGTATTCTTGCATTACATTGTCCGTATTTTAGGTATTTCAACAGTCTCCACGAAGCGCGGGGGAGAGGGAGGAGACTGGGAAGATTGGGTTGGCCTGCGCGAGATGGAGATGCGGAAGAAAACTTGCGCAATGCGAAAACCTCGCAACCCCAAAGATTTAGCGGTCCAGCGCAAGCCTCCTTCCGACCGATTGATGCTTCCAATCGAATCACGCGTCGACAATTTCCGCAAGCGCGTTGGCGAGGCGATCGAGTTCGTCGAGCGTGGTGCCGTGCCCGCAACTGATTCTCAGGGTCCCGGAGTCGCGCGTGCCCAAGCAGGTGTGGAGTTGGGCGGCGCAGTGGTAGCCGGAGCGGACTTCGATGCCGAACTCGGCATCGAGAATGGCGGCGGCTTCCGCAGGGGAGAGTAGCTCACCGAACTCGATGCTGGCAATTGGCAATTCGCCGCGTCCGCCGATCACGTCGATGCCGCCGATCTTCTGTAGCCGATCGTGGAGTTCTGCGGCCATCGCGTGCAGGTGGGCGGGATCCGTCGGCGGTCGTTCAAGTGCCGCGTCCCAGCCCGCGAGGGCGGCAATGTTCATGCTGCCCGGTTCGAGTCGCCCGGGCATCGAATGGGGCATGCGATCGGCGAGCCCGTCGTGTCCGCTGCCACCCTGTAGCATGGGCTCGATGCGATCATGCAAACTGGGATGCAGATACAGCATCGCGATCCCAAACGGTCCGCCACTGCCCTTGTGTGCCGGGGCCGCTAAAACGTGCACACCCATCTCGGCAACATCGAGCGGCAGATAGCCAAATGTTTGTGCGGCGTCGCATAAAAAGATGATTGAGTCCGAAGGCGGGCGCGACGCGTTGATCCGTGCGATTCGGCGTCCCAGTTCAGCGACTGGGAACCGGATGCCGGTCACGTTCGAGGCGTCGGTCAACGCGACCATCCGCGTACGATCATTGATCGAATCGGCTATCGCATCAACATCGATGAAGCCCGCTGCGTCGCAGGCCGCAATCTCGAGCCGGGCGCCGACGTGATTCGTGGCATCGACCAGTGGTCGCAGTACTGAGTTGTGCTCCGCCGCCGAGGCGATCACGTGATCGTCCGGACCAACGGCCCCTGGTATCAGCCCATGAATCGCGGCATTGAGCGCCGCGGTGCAGCCGCTGTGGAAGCTCACGCATTCGAGCGAGTCCGCACCAATCCAGTCGGCCACGCGCCCGCGCACGCGGTCGCGAATCGCAGCGGCACGCCGGGCTGTCGTGTAGTTGCCGCGAGATGCGTTGGCACCACAATCACGCATGTAGTCGGTCATGGCCTCGATGACTCCGGGAGCCTTCGGCCAACTCGTCGAGGCATGATCGAGATAAGTACGCGTCACGACTGGGATCTCTTTCGCATGGAAACACGCCACTGCGAGGCAATCCACCTTTTGGCATGGCTGGCACCGAAGACGAGTGCCACCACGAGCAGGCCGAGCGCCATTGGCAGCGGAATCAGAATCAGACCGATGATACTCAGTACGAACAGCCAGAGCGATGGGTTGAGGCCTAGCGAGCCCCACCGCGTCGGCCTCACCGCTTCGCGATGAGTGGTTGCCGATAGTTTGCGGCGCGGCAGCAGGGCAGCGATCATCAGTAGGCTGGCGAGCACGAAGAACAGTCCGCTTCGTATCACCAGTTGCCGCGTCTGCTCACTGACCGGCGGACGCTCCACTGCCAGCACTTCGATGGGCAGTCGCTGTCCACTCCAGGCGAATGTCCAACGATCGACGTAGCCCGGTGGTTTGGTAATTGCGAGATAATCCGACCACGTTGTCGAGCCATTTTCACGGACGAAAGTATTTTCAGGAAAGTACCGTGTTTCTTGAGCAACAATGTAGGCATCCATTTCCTGCCAACTGAGTAGGGCACCTGGCGGAATGCCATCGGTTCGACCGGAGTCAGATTGGTCTGGAATCGCGGCACCCGTGACATCATCACCGATCCGTCGACCCGCCGCATCGCAGAGCGACTGATAGCGTGCGAGCCAAGGCTGGAGCCACACCGCAACCTCATCCTCACGTCGGTCGGCCAACGAGTCGGACGACGAGCGGATGGCTTTGACGACATTGGAGGCCAACCAGGCGATACGGGTGTGAGGCGTGAGTGGCGCAGCAATCACCGAACTAGCCCGCGCGTCATTATAAAATCGGTCGGCATCGCGTGGACTTCCACGCTCTCGATCGACCATTTGCTCAATCGTCCGCGCCATCGAGGCTGCGGAGGTTGGCAACTGACTCCAATTCACGCTCGCCCGCGGCGCGTCGAGACTCAAGCCAACGAGTGCCGGCAGTAGCACGTCGGGCGTATCACGCGGCAGTGAGGTCAGGACTTCAATGGTTTGGCTGAGTCGGCTCAGTGGCAGCGATACCTCCCAGATCGTCGCATCGTCGCCGCGACTCTCTTTGTTTGTGGGAAGGACCGAAACGTGCCGCAGATCGGCCTGCTGGGTCGCCGCCCAGACGCCCTGCAATTCCACCGCGGGATCAATCGCAAGACGCAGCGACGGTTGGTCACCGGGAAGAACATCAA
>JBDNIG010000816.1:0-7387 GCA_041688415.1 Rhodopirellula sp.
CCTACCGTGACCGGCGACTCTTTGACCAAGTTGACGCCGTGCTGTTGCCTTCGCAGTTCGCCGCCGACTGGTATCGCCGCGAGTTGGGAGTTCACGGCACGGCGATCCCCTCGCTGATGAACCTCGACCGCATCGAGTCCGACGCCGCCGATGTGGCACGGCGTTACGTCACGTTTGTCAACCCGCAGGCAGCCAAGGGCGCTGGCGTTTTCGCCCGCATCGCCCAAGAGCTGGACCGTCGCCGCCCGAACATTCCGCTGTTGGTCGTCGAGGGTCGTGGCGGTGCGAGCGGGTTGATGCAGACTGGCGTGGAGCTCAGCGGGGTGACAAACCTATCCGTCATGGCGACAACGCCGAACCCCCGAGATTTCTACCGGGTGACGCGGCTGGTCCTGATGCCCTCGCTGTGCGTCGAGTCGTTCGGCCGCGTGGCGGCCGAAGCGATGACCAACGGCATCCCCGTGTTGGCAAGCGATCGAGGGGCTTTGCCAGAAGTGTTAGGCGATGCGGGCACGACACTGCCGATCCCCGAGCGGTATACTCCGGAAACGTCTGCCGTCCCAAGCGCCGACGAAGTAGCACCGTGGGTAGAAACGATCGTCCGTTGGTGGGACGATTCCGGGGTCTACCATTCGACCAGCCAGCAATGTCGAGCCGCAGCACAACGGTGGCAAGCCGAACGACTGGGGCCTCGCTACGAAGCCTTTTTCCACAACCTGCTCGGCTGACAGAGCAGGCCGACGGCGCGAACATAATTTGACTTCCCGCTACGGAGCTGTTCAACTCGAAGGCTTCACTGATTCGGCCCGGTGGGAACCATCCGTGCCGCGCCCCGCTGAGAGGCGCCGACCGGTCGCAGACGATTCAGAACGAGCAAGATCAAGACGATGACCTCGCCGAGCTCCAGCCGCCGATGGACAATCCCGAGTTTGTCGATTTTTATCACGATGCGTGGCGTGGTTTCCCGACATTCGACTCGGACCCTGGGCCGGAACTCAATCAGTTGCGAGTCAAGGTAACGACCACTCCGATTCCCGAGGGATTGGAAGGCACGTTGCATTTGAGCTGGTTCGATCCCATTGACCGCACGAGCAGTGACGGTGTCAACATCGTCGACGATACCAGCGAGACTTGGACATATCTCGATGCCGAGGGCGGCAAGCAAAAGGACAACAAAGTGGCACCGACGTTCAAGCTCAATACGAAGACGCTGACCTTCAGTGACGATGAGGACTTCACGACCAGCAACGTTCGCAAAGCAATTCTGGAGATCCCCAGCGAATCGTTTGGTGACAACCTGATCGTCGCGGCGCACCCCAACGACGGGGTTCAAGATGAGTACGAATTTCAATCCGACAAACAGTCGTTACGACACGACGCGCGAGTCGGGCCTGACGTCCCGCTCGGCGCACCGTATCGGACCTCGATCCTGTACGTCGCCGCCTGGAACGGCTTGAAACTACCCGAAGCGTGGAAGTTCGACGAAGCAAACTACAAAATCACCACGCCCGCCCCGAACATCGCCTCTTTTGATCCATCCACCGAAATCCCCGGATACTCTGGGCTCGGCGTGGGGCCTGCTGCGACGGGAGAAGGACAAGACGCAACCAGCATCAACCTGACGCCTGAGAATCACAAACTCGGTGGTTTCACGATTGAATTCGACTACGATTTTGTTAACAAAGACAACGGAAACGGTGGCTACGTCCACGCACTCAAAAACGATAATCTACTCACTAAGCTGGGGTTCGTCGGAAACAGCGGCGTCAAATTCGGCGACTTCGAGGCCAGTATCCTTGACGTCGACGCGATGGTTAGCACGGCAGGGGGTATCGGTAAGTTCTTGCATACTCCAGCAACCGGACTCACGCTAAATGGCGAAAAAGTCAACATACCTCCGTTCAAAGAGGAAAATATCGGCGGGTTCATGACAGGCGTTAAATATGGTATCGATCTGGTAGTTGACCCAATCGATACAGTGGCCGTCTCAGACTTCGATAACGCAGCGAACAATGCTGATGGAGACAATAGCGATGACAATCCCTTATGGGAAAAGGTCTACAACGCGATAGAAAAGAATCAAATGCGCAGTAAGGAGACCGCAAACCACATGCGAGTCAAGGCAACGCCCGAAACTGCGGGCTTCTTCACCGTCGTGATTTTTCTCAATGGTGACAAGTCTTACGAGGAAACGTCTGTGGTGCTGTCGGGTGTCGAGCAAATTCACCTTCAAGCCCACTGGGGCAGCGGGGTCAAGTTCTACAACATGGACGTGGACAAAACATTTGTGCCTGAAAATGCCTGAAAAACACTGTAGGCAACCGTTCGAAAATTCGTACGCCAGTCTTTCCAGGCTGACGCTCACTTGGACAGATCCAGGATGCAAAGCCTGTCGCACGCGCAACAAGTCACTGTGAAATGGTGCGTAGAGCCCCCAAACGCACGTTCAGTTCACAAAGCCGCTGTCGTTACACCAAGAAACTCAACACCATGAAATATCCAACCAGTCTTCTGTTTTTCGTTTTTTCGTGCTGGTTGCCTTCCTGTATGCATGCGGATACTCCCCAGCCTCGTGTTGTCCTCGGTTCGCATGCTAAGGGCCTTAACGTTGGTCCCGGCATGGATGCCACGGGAGTGCGACTGGAAGGCTGCCAGTTCATCGGACAAGACCTGAGCCGAGCCAAGTTTGACGGATGCGACCTTTATGGTGTCGTCATCAGGGAATGCGACCTCTCTGATGCATCGTTTCGCAGAGCCCACTTGACGGGAATGTTCGTCAGCGACTGCAAGATCGGAGGTGCCGACTTTACCAATGCCACAATCAATGGCGTGTATAGCGACACCCGCGATTTACGGTACCCGCGACACGACCTCGTGCTGTCGAAACAGCAGTTGCTTTCCACGCGTTCCTACAAAATGAAAAACCTTGATCGCTGTGTCATTCGCGGGTATCCCAATGTCGATTTCAGCTACTTCAGCATTCGCAGTTCCAATTTGCATCATGGTGAGTTTGATGGATGCAATTTCTCGGGCGCGTACCTGGATCATAGCGGAATTGCCGATTGCACTCTCAGCTTCAAGCAGCTCGCGTCAATAAATGATTTTGATCGCGGTATAATGACTAATGTGGGGCTAGCGGTGCGGCTTAGTGGTCAATGCGATTTTTCCGGGATGGACCTCACTGGCTCAGGATTTGGGAGTTTAGAAACACCGGAGGGAAGGCCGATACCCAGTTTGGATTTTTCTGATGCGATCGTACGATATTGCGGCTTTGGCAACTCTCCTGACATTGAGTTTATCACGAGCACTCATTTGCATGAAACGAGAAGCTACAAGTCAAAAGACCTGCGAGGAATCAGACTTTCAAATTTCGATCTAAAGGGCTCTGACTTTCACGGCTTTGATCTGGTCGACGCAGCTTTTCGGGATTGCGATGTGTCGAAGGTGTCGTTCGTTGACGCAGTCATTACGAATATGTATTTTTCCCAATGTATCGGGCTATCCGCACAACAAATCCGTTCGACGTGGAACTACAAGAACGATCGGATGGACGGAATTGATCTGCCGTCCGAGATCGAAGCTGAACTGAAAGTCGAAGAGGATCGCCCAATGGATGAGTGAGCGACGCGTGCTCCTCGCGAACGCCCGCTGCCAGCTACTTTCACGCTTGCGAGCGAACGAAAGTTTCGCGGAGTGGCGGGCCGCAAAATCGGGCGGCTCGCGGGCTGTTGATTTAGTTGAGAACTTTGATTTAATGAACGTAGGATGGGCACTCTTGCCCGGCAGTGGCGCGAATGTCGGCCAAGAGTGGCCAACCTACGACTAAATCAACCGCCAGCTCGCGCCGTTCCGCTACCAAGTCGTTGGCATTGCGCGAGCGCCGCCGGGCGGCGATCACGGATTCAAGGGCTGAGGGTTCAGTCAACTTATTCTGGATAAACCGGTGGCAGAACCGAATGGAGATGGCAAACGATCGCGGGGCATTGCTCTTACTACTCCCCACCGCTGAGAATGATTTTCAGTTCTTTGCCGTCAGCGAAGTTCCACAATCGCACGTCACCTTGTTCGCCGCCAGCGAGCGTTTGGGTAACCCCCGGCACCACCGCGACGTTGAACAGGAACTCGTTCTGAGTCCTGATCGTTCGGACTAATTTTCCCGAGACCGCGTCGTACACGCGGACCTGACCATTGCCGCCTGCCACGACAATTTGATTGGTCCCACGAACGAATCGGAGCGACGTCAGTTCCGTACCAAATCCTTTAATGGTCCGCTTCGTTTCACCGTTGCCGGCATCCCAGACGCGGATCGTTTGATCGGAACTGGCCGAAGCCAAAGTGTTGCCATCGTCATGCCAATCCAGCGACAGTACGTGTCCGGTGTGACCTTCGAGAGATCGAATGGCGTGATCGGTAGAGACATTCCAGATTCCAATTGTTTCATCAACTGACGCCGACGCTAGTAACTCGCCATTGGGCGAAAAGCGAAGCGAGTTGACGCAGTCACCATGTGACCAAGAGGAACGCTCGATGACCGATCCCGTTTCCAAGTCGATCCAGCGAATTTCGCCCGACCGGCTAGGCAGGCCACCGCCAACGACGACTCGTTTGCCGTCCGGGTGAACGTCGATGGCCATGACGCGGTCAGCAAACACGTCCGAACCGGGCCCGCCCACCATCGTCTTGAGCTGCCACGAAACAGCCTGGCTCGGCTCGCTTGATGTCGTTTTTGTCCAGATTCGAATCGCGCGATAACCGCCCGTCACCAGCGTGTTGCCGTCGGGCGCGAAGCGAACCGCTTGAATCACATCGAAGTCGGCTGCGTTACCTCCGGGAACCTTGTCGTCGACGAGCGCGACACGTTGGGAGGGATCTGAAAGATCCACGATCTGAACTCGGTTCGCTTGCGCAATCGCGGCAGAGGTTCCGTCGGCGCTGACGTCGATCGCACCGATCGAACGAACCGACGACGGCATCACCGCCCACTTCTGTGACTCCAGCGGCGACATCTCCGTGGCGTCTTCTTCTTTCTTGCCATCGTCATGCTCGATCCATGACTTTAAGATCGCAAGTTGCTGTTCATTCAACTGCTTCGCGGCGACCGTATTGTCTTCCGGGGGCATGATCGATTCTTCTAAACCGTTCACGCGCTGCCAGATCAGACTCTCGTCGGGGTTACCACTGATGACTACCGGTCCGGTATCACTTCCCTGCCGCAGGTTGCTGAGCGATTCCAAATTCAACCCGCCTTCGGTTTCACCCTCGCGATGACACGCGATGCAGTTAGCCCGCAGTAGTGGAAGGACATCACGTGTGAAGGAAACCGAGGCTGGCGGTGGGTCGGCGGCCACACCGTTGACCGAGCCACAAACGATCATGCACAGCAAAACAGATAAAAGTCGAATTCCCATCAAAAATCATTCCCAGAGCAGGTGTGAAATAACTTGTCGTAGCTGGACTCGCCAGAGTTCAGATTCTTCAGCATGCCTCTGAAGTCTGGCGATTCCAGCTACGGGAAACACCACACTTCTTGTTCGAACGATCCTAAGCACGTATTGGAGTGCATTTCGCTGGAATCGATAACCCTAACCCGACGCATCAGCGAGGGATTCACGTCGCCATCGCTCGCTGACGCGTCGGGTTAGGATATGCGGCTTCAATTTACTCGCCCGTTTAGCAAAAAACGCAGTCTGTTACAAAAAAACTGACATTAAAGTTACACTTCGGGGTCATTAGGCGTTATCTTATGGGTTCCCTCCCCGCTTTGCGGCCCCCTCCCTCCTCCCTACTAATGTTGTGACACGCACCATGTCGCTGCGATTTCCCCAGTCGTGTTCCGTCTCGATCCCCTTTCTCGTCGGATCGTTGATCGTTCTCGCGTGCCAAGCCTCGTTGTCGGCTGACGGTGGTCCAGCGACGTCTGACGAGCTCTCACCCGGGAGTGAAATGGTCAATTTTTCGACCGATGTCGCGCCGATTTTAACCAAACTCGGCTGCAACTCGGGAGCCTGTCACGCCAAAGCAGGCGGCGGGCAAAACGGCTTTGAACTCTCGCTGCTGGGCTTCGAAACGGACGAGGATTATCGCCATTTAGTCTACGAAAGCCGTGGCCGGCGGCTTTCGCCAGCGGCACCCGAGCAGAGCCTGTTGTTACTCAAGCCCACAGGTTCGATCCCACACGGAGGTGGCGTGCGAATGGACGTCGATTCGGCCCACTACCAAACTCTACGGGATTGGATTGCCCAGGGTGCCCGATCATCACCACCAGACGCACCGGAGTTAGTTTCTTTCGAAGTCTCGCCGGATCACGGAAGACTGCCCCTGGATTCCGAACAAACGCTGACCGCAATCGCTCGTTACTCCGATGGCAGCGAACGAGATGTGACCGGTTTGGCTCTCTTCGAATCCAATCAACCGGCATTGATTGACGTGATCGGCGATGGACGCGTGCGGTCCAGTGGTCTGCCCGGCAAGGCGTCGGTGATGGTCCGCTATCAAACAAAAGTCGCGGTGTACGTCGCGTCGATTCCTCAATCTTCTGCGGCACTTGAAGGATTCGTCGAAAGCGAGTCGAACGCGCCTCACATCGTCGATCGATTGGTCTCTGCCAATTTGCAGGAACTCCGCATTCCCGCCTCACCGATCTGTGATGACTCAACGTTCCTGCGGCGCGTTACACTGGATATCGCCGGTCGGTTGCCGACACTCGATGAGACGCACGCGTTTTTGTCCAATTCCGATGCGGGACGCCGTGATGAAGTCATTGACCGTTTGCTGTCGAGTCCCGGTTACGCCGACATGTTCGCCAACAAGTGGACTTCGCTGCTGAAGAATCGGCGAGACACGGCCAGCGACATCACTTCGAACTTTGCCTTCCACGCGTGGATCCGTGACGCATTGTTGGCCAACCGCCCCTATGATGAGATCGTTCGCGAGCTGCTGGCGGCGACCGGGACGGTGATCGAAAACCCAGCCGTCGCGTGGTACAAACGTGTCCAAGATCCCAAGGAACAGATTGAGGACGTGGCGCAGTTGTTCTTGGGCGTTCGTATGCAATGTGCTCAGTGTCACCATCACCCGTTCGAGCGATGGAGCCAAGATGACTATTACTCCTTAGCTGCTTTCTTCACTCGGATTGGCCGTAAACCGACGGCCACCCGCGGCGAAGATTCGATCTTTCACGATCGTGGAATTGCCGAGGCCAAGAATATCAGATCAGGCGAAATGGTTCGCCCCGCCGCCCTCGGTGACTCGGTCGGTGAGATTGCCGCCGGTGAAGACCCACGGTTGAAATTGGCCGATTGGATGGCCGATCCCGAAAATCCGTTCTTCGCCAAAGCGCTCGTGAATCGTTATTGGAAACATTTCATGGGTCGTGGGCTGATCGAAC
>JBDNIG010000817.1:0-13586 GCA_041688415.1 Rhodopirellula sp.
CAAGTTCGACGACCGCGGCGGGGATAGTTATGTGCGCGTATCATGGGACGAAGTCAGCCGCTACATGGCCGATGGTCTTCACGCGATCTCCGAAACCTACAGTGGAGAGGAAGGTGCTGCTCGGTTAACCAAAGACGGTTACGAGTCGCAGATGGTGGACAAAGTCGAAGGTGCCGGAACACGCGTCATCAAATTTGGCTCCAATCTGCCCATCCACGGGATTGTTGGCAAATTCGGCATCTATCGCTTCGCCAATCTGCTCGGACTGCTCGATCATCATGTCCGTGGCGTGCCTCCTGAGCAGGCTCGCGGCGGTCGCGATTGGAGCGAGTACACGTGGCGCGGCGACCAAGCTCCGGGGCATCCATTTGTTCATGGGTTGCAGGCTGCCGATATGGATTTCAACGATGTGCGATTTAGCAAGTTGATCATTCAGGTCGGTAAGAATTTGATTGAAAACAAGATGCCTGAATCACACTGGCTCAACGAGTGCATGGAGCGGGGAGCACGGATAGTCGACATCGCCCCGGAATACAACGGCCCATCGAGCAAGTCCGACTACTGGATCGGAGTGCGTCCTGGGCTCTCCGATCTCGCCGTCTTGTTGTGCGTGACCAAGATCATGCTCGACAACGATTGGTACAAACCTGACTTCTGTCGCAAGTTCACCGATTTCCCGTTGTTGGTTCGCACGGACACCTTACAACGACTGCGACCGCAAGATGTCCGGGAAAACTATCAACCCAAAGACATTTCTGCGGGCCCGTCTTACAAGATTCAAGGATTGACGGAGGAGCAACGTCAGAAAATCGGCGACTTCTGTGTGCGGGACAATGACACGAATACGATCGCGTTTGTTTGCCGCGATGACGTCGGCGAGCACATGACGATCAATGCGGCGTTAGAAGGAGTTTTCAAGGTCCAGCTCGTCGATGGCACATGGGTCGAGGTGATGCCGGTGCTGGAAATGTATCGACGCCATCTCAAAGACTACGACGAAAAAACCGTTGAAGAGATGTCGGGCGCGCCTGCGGAATTGATCCAGCGTCTGGCGCGCGATATCTGGGAGACGACGCAGGCCGGGCATCCGGTGTCAATCCACACGGGCGAGGGCATTAATCATTACTTCCACGCCACGCTGCACAATCGAGCGAGCTACCTGCCGATGATGTTGACCGGCAATATCGGCCAGCATGGTGCGGGCTCGGTTACCTGGGCGGGCAATTACAAGGGTGCGCTCTTTCAAGCATCACCATGGAGTGGGCCCGGTGTCGCCAGCTTCACGCAAGAAGATCCCTTCCATCCCGTCCTCGATGAAGACACTCGAATCACCCACGAGCATCTGCGTCACATGACCGATGGCGAGGAGCCAGCCTACTGGGCAGGTGGTGAAAAAACCCAAACGGTTCAAATGCCCAATGGCGAGTCACGGTGCTTCACCGGTAAAACGCACATGCCCACTCCCACCAAGGCGCTGTGGTACAACAACGCCAATTTCTTAAACCAGTCGAAGTGGGTTTACAATGTGATCGTCAACAATCTGCCCATCATGGACATGATTGTTGACCAACAAATTGAATGGACCGGAAGTGCTGAGTACTCCGATGTAGTTCTGCCCGTGAATTCATGGGTGGAAATCCAGGATGATGAGTGCGGTGGATCGTGCTCGAATCCCTTCCTGCAAATTTGGCGAGGCGGCATCCCGCCGGTCTATGACACGGTGGATGATGGCATGGTTTTCGCCAAAGTCGGTGATGCCTTGGCGGAGAAATTTGACGATCGTCGCTTCTCGGACTACTTTAAATTCGTCACCGAAGGGAAATCAAAGGTCTACATCCAGCGAGTTTTCGATAATTGCACGACCACCCGTAGTAAAGACGGTCCGTACAACGTCGACCGTTTCATCGCTGGCGATTACGGTGGCGAACCCGGCGCGGGATTGATGCTGTTTCGGACTTATCCCCGCGTTCCCTTCTGGGAACAAATCCACGATTCGATTCCCTTCTATACCGACAGCGGGCGACTGCACAGCTATTGTGATCTGCCCGAGGCGATCGAGTTTGGTGAGAACTTGGTCGTGCATCGCGAAGCCGTCGAAGCGACGCCCTATATGCCAAACGTGATCGTTTCCACGAGTCCCTACGTGCGACCAGTCGATTTCGGCATTCCTCACGATGCGACCGACGCGGCACTGCGAGAAATTCGCAACGTCAAGATGTCATGGGCCGAAGCCAAGCAGACCCAAAACCCGCTATGGACAAGGGGTTACCAGTTCTTTTGTTCGACACCCAAGAGTCGTCACTCGACACACTCATCCTGGGCGACGGTCGACTGGCATTGGATCTTCAGTGACGACTTTGGCGATCCACATCGCACCGATAAACGCTCACCCGGCGTGGCCGATCGGCAAATCCAGATGAGTCCGCAGGCGGCTGAGGACGCGGGCTTGAAAGCAGGCGACTACGTGTGGGTCGATGCCGATGACAACGATCGTCCCTACATCGGCTGGAAAGACGACACCGGACCACGGCATAAGGCGTTCCGCTGCTTGGTTCGCGTCAAGTTGAACCCGGCTTTGCCATACAACTTCACGATCATGAAGCATACCGGTAGCATCGCCAGCGAGCGCAGCGTCAAGGCGCATGAGACTCGTGACGATGGCCGCGCCATCGCAGCGGAAACGGGGTATCAAGCCAGCTATCGATACGGATCGCACCAGAGCATCACACGCAACTGGATGATTCCCATGCACCAAACCGACACGTTGTTTCATAAACGGGCCGGGTCGATGGGTTTTGTGTTTGGTTATGAAATCGACAACCATGCAATTAATACCGTTCCCAAAGAAACACTGGTTCGCATCACCAAAGCCGAGGACGGGGGAATCGGCGGGGTGGGAGCGTGGAATCCTGGCCAGTCCACGTTCAGCCCCACCAGTGACAGCGAAACCAATCGACGCTACCTGAGCGGTGGATACACAAAAGTACTCACCTAAATCACGCACCCAGGAAACAATATGTCCGATACCCAGCCACAGCCGACACCGAAAATCCATCCCGCCACGCGAGAAGTCTTGCCGGACGATCCGATGGAAATGCACGCCGTTGAAATCCCCGGCGATGCGCGTTTCATGCTGCAGTTATTGGTAGAGGAATACGCGCGGATGGGTTGGGGATTAGAAGACCTGATGCAATTGGCGAGGGATCCCAACTACCGCTCGTTCCATGGACTCCATCAGTTGCTTGGCGATCAAGAACTCAAGACGCAAGTCAGCCAAATCCTCAGCCGATGTGGCGTCATTCGTGTCACCTGCCATGAAGCGCCCACAGCTCCTGAGAATCTCGTTCAAATCAAGTTGTCCCCTTAAAGGAAAGTAGTCATGCCTGAAGTATTCAATTGGCAAATCGGACGCGACATGAGCTTTCCGCACGAGGAACGCCATCCGAAGATGCAATTTGCCTTCGTCTTCAATACCAATCGCTGCATCGGTTGCCAAACCTGCACGATGGCCTGCAAGAGTACTTGGACTCATTCCAAGGGCCAGGAGCTGATGTGGTGGAACAATGTGGAGACGAAACCCTTTGGGGGATATCCCCAACACTGGGATGGCAAACTGCTGTCGATGCTTGAAGAGACCAATCCAGGCGGTCAGGTTTGGGACGAACGTGAGAAGGACCCCGATCGCAAGCCTTATGGCGAATTCAAGGGCAAGACCATCTTCGAGGCAGCCGATCAAAAGCCTCGCCCTGACGGGCCGCAAGCCGCGCTAGGTTACTTGCCCACCGACGCGGAATGGCGATCACCCAACATTCACGAGGACACCGCTACGACTCAGTCAATACCGGCCAAGGAAGAGTATGGCGGTGGGGTCTCATTGCCCGAGCATAAAGTATGGTTCTTTCACTTGGCTCGAATTTGCAATCACTGCACCTATCCCGGATGCCTGGGATCGTGTCCGCGTAACGCGATCTACAAGCGTCCCGAGGATGGTGTGGTATTGATCGACCAGAGCCGCTGTCGTGGCTATCGCAAATGTGTGGAAGGTTGTCCCTATAAGAAGGCGATGTATCGTCCGACCACGCAGACGAGTGAGAAATGCATCGCCTGTCTGCCGCGAATCGAAGGCAAGGATCCCCATATCAGTCCTAATGGCGAGCCGGCGGAAACCCGCTGCATGACTTCGTGCGTCGGCAAAATACGACTGCAAGGCCTCGTGCCGATTGACGAGGACGGTTTGTGGACCAAGCAGCCCGACAACCCGCTGTACTACCTGATTCGTGAACGCCAAATCGCCTTGCCGTTGTATCCGCAATTTGGCACCGAACCCAACGGATTTTATATTCCCCCACGCTGGGTTTCCCGCGACTATCTCACGCAGATGTTTGGCCCCGGAGTCGATGCAGCTATCGAGCAGTACAGTTGTCCCGATCGCGATCTGCTCGCTGTGCTGCAACTATTCCGTGCTCAACAACAGATCCTGTTTCGCTTTGCCATCGAGTACGGTGAAAAGGTGGGCGAGATTGAGGTCACGATGCCCGATGGAACCTCCAAAACGCAGGAACTTTTCAATGACACGGTCATGGGGTTCAATAAATTCGATGAAGAGGTCGTTCGCATTACTGTTCAGGAACCTACCTTCGAACGCCCCTCCGATATTCACGTTAACTCAATCTAGAACCGCTCGATCAATTACTGTCGCATTTCGACCGTGGCGTAAGCTTCCAGCTTGCGATTCCTGGACCGCAAGCTGGAAGCTTACGCCACTTAGTTATCGAACGAAACCTAAGAAGGCTTTTCATGTCAAACGCTACGATGCTTGAAACCAGTTTTGATCCCGCGCTGAACATGGCGCGTCAGGCGCTCTATCGCTTTGCGGCGCTCACGTTGCTTGATCCGAGGTACTCGGCATGGCAGCAACTCGAATCACTGCGTGTTGGCGAGCACCAAGGCGACGGGATTCTTGCGGACGCAGCCAGTCTGGTCCGCGAATCCGTCGCGGGCGAAGCGATCGAGTTTGGCGTTGGCGAACTTCCCGCACAGCATCTCGATCCGGCCAGTGTTTGGGTACGGTTCCCCACGACGGCGACGAGTTTAAACGCGGCCTATGAAAGTACCTTTGGGCTGCTGGTCTCGGCTGCCTGCCCGCCCTATGAGACCGAATATATCGGCGGCAAATACACGTTTCAGCGCAGCAATACGTTAGCGGATATCAGCGGTTATTATCGCGCGTTCGGCTTGACAACTTCCAGGTTCAACTCCGAGCGAGCCGATCATATTGTGCTGGAATTGGAGTTCATGGCGTACCTCTTGGGCAAGGAACGCGCCGCCCACGAGGCTCCATCTTCGGACCAGCGAGAGTCTCGCCTGGATGTTTGCCGCAGCGCCCAAGGCCGATTCCTCGAGGATCATCTGTCGACCTGGGCAGCCTTGTTCGCCAAGTTGCTGCAGCGAGAAAACTCCGGTGGCTTTTATGATGGTGTCGGTCAATTCCTGGCCGCGCTCATCCCCATCGAACGAACACTCATGGGAATCGCCGTATCACCGCCACGCGGCGCACCCAGCCAGATCGAACCTCCTGACGCCTGTTCCGGTTGCGCCCTGCATGGGGACTCGGAATTGGGAACCTAGCCTTCTATTTATGATTGGAGCGAGTGATGCGAGTTCACAAATATCTGGTGATCGCGGCTGGATTGCTGCTGACGATCGGGCCTCCGTGCGGTGCGAGTTTCGCCGAAAATTTCGAGCGTCCACCCATCCGTTACAGCGAAAGCACACCGAAGAATGACATCTCTCAGTTGCAAGCCGATCTAGATTCGGGGCAGCAGAAACTGGCCTATGAGCCGGAACATGGGTATCTCAAGTCACTGCTGCAAACGCTCGATATTCCGGTTGACTCACAGACATTGGTGTTTTCCAAGAGCAGCGTGCAGGCGCGGTACATTTCGCCGGCCACGCCGCGGGCACTGTATTTCAACGATGACGTTTACGTCGGGTTCTGTGTCTCGGGCAACGTCTTGGAAGTTTCTGTCGTTGACCCGAGCTTGGGGACCGTGTTCTACACGCTGGACCAAACGCAAGAAGAACAGCCGCGTTTCGTAAGGCATGTAGAAACCTGCCTGAGCTGTCATAGTTCGTCGCGAATCGGGGGTGTCCCTGGGCATTTGCTCCGCTCGCATATCGTCGACCAAGGCGGACACGTCATCCCATCCGGTGGAATTCACCATGTCGATTCCACGACGCCGCTAGCGCAGCGTTGGGGTGGATGGTACGTGACGGGCGAGTCTGGCGACCAACCGCACCTGGGGAATTTTTTGGTGCATGGCTACAAAGTTCCCGACCCGATTGACAATACAGCGGGCGAAAATGTCACGAGCTTGGCGGATCGCTTTGACGTCTCGCCCTATCTAAAACCCGACAGTGATATTGTCGCCCTGATGGTCCTCGAGCATCAGACACGCGTCCACAACTATATAGTGAGCGCCAATTACGCGACGCGAATCGCACTGTATCAAGAGCAGCAATTGCCGCAGGAAGCGAGTCCGAAAACGGGTGATCACCTGCCGACTACGATGCAAGCAATCCAGCGTGCTGGCGATGAATTGGTAGACGCGTTGCTGATGGTGGGCGAAGTCCGGCTCAGCGCGCCCATCGAAGGCACATCGGATTTTTCCAAAACGTTCCCCAATCGCGGACCACGCGATGACCGCGGGCGATCGCTGCGTGAACTGGATCTGACCGAACAACTCTTCCGCTATCCATGTAGCTATTTAATCTACTCGGATGCATTCGCGCAACTACCTAAGGAAGTTCACGACTACGTTTGGCAACGGCTGTCGGAGATATTGACCGCGGACACTCCATCACCAAAGTTTAGACACATATCCGACGATGACCGGCGCGCCATCGTGGAGATCTTGGCCGCCACCATGGACGACTTGCCAGCGAGTCTGCGTGCGCGCCGTTAAGTTTCTTACGCCAAAGGCGTTATTCAACATGGCCAGGGGCAACGCCCCTGGACATCTGCCAAAAAAATGCTGTCCAGATCTAACATGCACCTTGACATGCAGATTTAGGCATGTCACTTTGGGCGGAAAGTCGGAACTGGCGATCGCCGCAGGTCGTCAACGCTCCAACTCAACGTCAACCACGTTGATGCCTCGCTTTAGCAGAACTCGCGTGGGCGACGCTCGCCTCTTTTTTTGAAAGCCTGAGAGTATGAAACGTTTGTGGCTGGCCTTCGCGGCGATCATGATTTTCTCATTTCTAGTCCTTGGTTGGATTGGGACGCGCATTTACCAGGAAATGCCACCGATCCCGGATCAGTTCATCACGACGGACGGGGTCACGCTGATCGATCATGGGGAAATTGGCGCGGGACAGAATGTGTGGCAATCGATGGGCGGCATGGAAGTCGGATCGATTTGGGGTCACGGCAGCTACCTGGCACCGGACTGGACGGCGGATTGGCTGCACCGCGAATCGATGTTCATTCTCGATAAGTGGGGGAATGCCGAATTCAACAAGCCGTTCGACGATCTGGATGACGAACGCCAAGGTCAACTGGTTGGACGGCTGACCGACCTGATGCGGACCAACACGTATGACGAATCGACGGGTGTGGTGACGATTGCTCCCGTTCGCGCGGAAGCGTTCGCGGCGAACGTTGAGCACTACCGAACGGTATTTATCGACGGTAACGCCGATTACGCGATACCGGCGGGTGCGATTTCCAGCGACGAACGACTGCGCAAGCTATCAGCGTTCGTGTTTTGGACCTCCTGGGCAGCGTCGACAACACGTCCCAACGACATCGCCAGCTACACGAACAATTGGCCGCATGAGCAATTGGTCGACAACATTCCGACGGGTGACAATATTGTCTGGACCGGTGTCAGCGTGATCATGCTGCTGGCGGGGATTTCGGCGATGGCGGTATGGTACGCGTCTCGCAAGGAAGAGGCGGAGGAGGGCGTGCCGCAGGACACCGATCCGCTAGCGACTTGGAAATCCACACCGTCCCAGAAGGCTACGATCAAATATTTTTGGGTGGTCGCTGCGTTGATCTTTGCGCAAATGGGATTGGGCATGATCACGGCCCACTACGGTGTCGAGGGTGAAGGCTTTTACGGATTTGCGCTGGATCAGTACCTGCCCTACAGCGTCGCCCGGACCTGGCACGTACAGATTGCTCTGTTTTGGATTGCCACGGCATGGTTGGCGGCGGGATTGTTCATTGGTCCGTTGGTCAGCCATCATGAACCGAAGTATCAACGGTTGGGCGTGAACGTGTTGTTCGCGGCACTCCTGATCGTCGTCGTTGGCTCGCTGGCGGGCGAATGGCTGAGCATTCACAACAAGATGACTGATAAAATCTCGTTTTATTTCGGGCATCAAGGATATGAGTACATCGACCTGGGTCGATTTTGGCAGATTGGATTGATGGTCGGGCTACTGCTGTGGTTGGTGTTGATGATGCGAGTTCTGTGGCCGGCGCTGCGTCGTCCCGTCGAATCGGATCCATTTGCCGCGGCGCACCACGAAGCTTTTGCACAGCGCCATCTCGTTGCGTTACTGGCTGTCGCGACCACCGCGATCGCATTGTTCTACGGCGCCGGTTTGACGTGGGGCCATCACTCTCACTTGACGATTGTCGAATACTGGCGATGGTGGGTCGTGCACCTGTGGGTGGAAGGCTTCTTCGAGGTTTTCGCAACCACCGTCATTGCATTCGTCTTCATGCGATTGAACCTGGTGAAACCCGCGGTGGCCGCCGCTGCGGCACTGCTATCAGCGTCGATCTTTCTATCTGGAGGGATCATCGGAACACTTCACCACCTCTATTTCTCCGGCACACCGACCGTTGCGCTGGCATGGGGATCGGTGTTCAGTGCATTGGAAGTCGTGCCGTTGACGTTGATTGCGTTTGATGCCTTGGAAGACCTGCGTCGCAGCAAGACATATCCGTGGGTGCAGCGATACAAATGGCCGATTTATTTCTTTATCGCCGTCGCATTTTGGAACATGATCGGTGCCGGCTTGTTCGGATTCATGATCAACCCGCCGATCGCACTGTATTACATGCAGGGGCTCAACACGACGCCGCTGCACGCACACGCGGCCCTGTTCGGCGTGTACGGGATGCTGGGCATTGGCCTGATGTTGATGTGCTTGCGCGTTTTGATCCCCGCCCGCAGATGGAAAGACGGTTTCCTTCATATCGGGTTTTGGGGAATGAACATCGGCTTATTTGCGATGTGCATCTTCAGCCTGTTGCCCGTCGGGCTGTTGCAAACGAAGGCTTCCGTCGAGCATGGCTATTGGTATGCTCGCAGTAGCGAGTTCATGCAAACCGATCTCATGCAGACGCTGCGTTGGCTGCGGGTCCCCGGCGACACAATTTTCTTCTTGGGAGCGGTCGCTCTGGTATGGTTTGTGTTGGGATTGAAGACCGGTCACTCATTTTCCAAGGAAGATGACGGTCTGGATCGGCCGCAGACGGACGTCGCCGAGCAAGAATGAAGATGCAGAATACTTTTCGAGCTCCTTTGCTAATGAAAGTGGATAGTGAACGATGACTATGGCAACGCCTCACCAGGCTCCCGCGGACGCGTCCGTCATGCCGGGTGAAAAACTGGATCCGTCGAAGATGCCCGGACACTGGCTGTTGGCCCGGATGGGCAAGCGTGTGCTGCGTCCGGGTGGGATCGAGTTGACGCTGCGGATGTTGGAAGGCGTGGCGATTTCATCATCCGATACCGTCGTCGATCTGGCGCCCGGCTTGGGCACGACCGCTCGGATCACCCTAGCCAAGCGTCCAGCGGCCTACATTGCTGTTGAGCAAGATGCGACCGCGTCGGGGCAGGTGGAGCGACTGCTGACCGATCCACGAGACCACTGCGTGCATGGTAACGCCAGTGAAACGGGACTGGAAAGCGATTCGGCTGATGTCGTCTACGGAGAAGCGATGTTGACGATGCAAACGAAAAGCCAAAAGCAAAAGATCGTCGGCGAGGCCTACCGTATCTTGCGGTCCGGTGGACGGTACGGCATCCACGAACTCGGCTTGATCCCCGATGAGATTGATGAGTCGGTCAAGGCGGCGATCTTGAAAGAGCTTTCAGATTCGATCCACGTGGGTGCTCGACCGCTGACCGTTTCGGAATGGAAAGAGACGCTCAGTTCAGTGGGATTTGTCGTCGACGAGAATTCCTGCGTGACCACACCCATGCATCTGCTCGAACCCCGTCGCGTGCTTCGGGACGAAGGTTTGATCGGGACGGCACGGATTGCCTGGAATGTTCTGAACTCACGTCCAGCCCGCCGCCGTATCGCTGAAATGCGAGGTGTTTTTCGCAAGTACGACCAGTACCTTTGCGCCGTCTCGATGATTGGCCGAAAAACAAGCCATGAGTGATGAGAAGGCGGAGTTGATCGCGGCAGCGTCTCGGCTGGCCATTCGTTACCTCAGATCGAACAACGATTCGCCCGTATTCCCCAGCGATGCGTCACTCGCGAATCTCGCAGATTTCGATGCGACTCTGCCCGCCGGCGCTACCGATCCCGCCGCGATACTGGAGTTGCTCGATCGTGTTGGCTCACCGGCGACGGTACGCTCAACGAGCGGGCGTTACTTCGGATTCGTAACCGGTAACAGCGAACCGATCGCGACTGCCGCCGCCGTCCTCGCGTTGGCTTGGGACCAGAACATCGCGGTCCCCGTCATGTCTCCGGTTGCCGCGCGTTTGGACGCGATCGCAACGCGTTGGGTTTGCGAATTACTGGGGTTGCCACAAACCGCCACGGCAACGTTTTGTGCGGGTGCGTCCGTCGCGAACTTGACGTGCATTCTGGCTGCTCGCGATGCGCTGTTGGCCGGGTCCGGTTGGGACGTGAACGAGCGAGGCTTGTTCGGAGCACCGGAGATTCCCGTGATTATTTCGGCAGAGTCGCATATCTCCGTCGACAAGGCGCTTCGTAACGCGGGCTTCGGTCGTCAATCGATCCTGCGCATCGAAACCGACGAGCTCGGTCGAATGAAAGCGGACCGACTACCGCCGCTAACACGACCGTCGTTGGTTGTCATGCAGGCCGGCAATGTCAATACGGGCCACAGCGATCCATTTGCGGACGTGATCCCGGCTGTCCAAGCCTCGGGAGGTTGGGTGCATCTCGACGGCGCGTTTGGATTATGGGCAGCAGTGTCCCCGCGGGAGCGGCATCAAGTCGCCGGAGCGGAACTCGCGGATTCATGGGCCACCGATGCTCACAAATGGCTCAATGCGCCCTATGATTCGGGTATCACAATCTGTCGACGAGCGGAGGACTTATCTCGCGCGATGTCGGTCGACGGTGCGTACCTCCCATCATCGAACGAAAGAGTGCTGATGAAGATGGGTTTGCAGATGTCCCAGCGGGCGCGCGCCATCGAAGCGTGGGCGATCATGGCAACAGGAGGCCGGCAGGGCATCGCGGCGATGATTGATCGCCACTGCGATCTCGCGGCTCACATGGCCGAGCGACTCGTCGCGAGTGGAGCCGAACTGCTCGCTCCCGTGGGACTCAATCAAATGCTGCTTTCATTCGGTACCGACGAACGCACCGACGACGTTATCCGTGCCGTCCAAGCCGACGGCACCTGCTGGGTTGGTGGGACGACCTGGAAAGGACGCCGTGCGATGCGCGTGAGCATTTGCGACACGTCAACTTCGTTCGAAGATGTCGAATGCTCGATCGCGACGATCACCAAGTGCTCGCGTTAACGACGGTGGTAGCATGGCTATCTCGGTGGGTAAACTGAGTTTCTCTCGGCGGCACTATCGAACAAAGACTTTTTATGATCCGACGCTTTATATTGATTGGCTTGACGGCAATTGCTGTTCCGTTTTCGTTCGTGTCCGCACCCTATCCTCACGAACTGGTTCTGCAGCATATCCCGACGGTGATCGGCATCGTGCTACTGCTCGCCGCCGTTGTGAAATTCCGGCTATCGTCCCTCTCGTTCTATTGTTGCTTAACATTTCTGTGGCTGCATATCGTGGGTGCGCGTTGGATATACTCGTACGTTCCCTACGACGAACTCTCGCGTGCGATCACAGGACGCAGTCTTTCGGAAACCTTCGGCTGGGAACGCAACCACTACGACCGTTTGGTTCATTTTGCGTCGGGCGTGCTGGGTCTACCGATCTTGTCTGACTTCTTGCAGTCGTTCTACCGCCTGCGCCCACTCCCGGCGGCCATTTTTGCGATGTTCGGTGTGCTAGCGATCGGCGCCATGTATGAAATTCTGGAATGGCAAATTGCAATGGCATTCTCGCCGGAAATGGCGGAATCCTACAACGGTCAGCAGGGTGACATATGGGATGCTCAAAAGGACTTAGCACTCGCGTGGTTGGGGGCCATCGTGTGCGTGCCGCTGATTGCTCGATGGACACCGGCGCCGAATGCAAACGAAGTATGAGCCTTGACGCTTCGGCGGTCACGGGCAAGATACCGTTCTTCGTATTGGCTGATTTGCGTTGCCGTAAGCACATCTGAGCAAGTGTTCCGGTACAATTGCCAAGGTTGTTGCACCCACGTTTCCCTGGGAATCCTTTCCACTTTGCTAGCAAATGTTCGGTGGTCGGATTTCGACCTCTTCCGCAGAATCAGTGGGTCGAAATGACGTGCCAGCGGGCGTTGCCAGGAACGTGAGCAGACTGTCGATCGCGGTTTGCAATTTAGCCACTTTCGCGGGATGGCTGACGACGTGGTTGCTTGCTCGGTGGCCTGTTCGATCGTCCGGCCGAGTTCATCGGTCGCGAACGCCATCGCTTTGGCTGACTCTGCCAAGCAACTCGCGTAAAAGCTCGCAACCGTCGTCAGCGAGTTGGGCGATGATTCTTGCCAGGAAGTCTGCTTGGTCGTCGGTGGTCGATTCGGTGACTTGACTTTCGTTCATGATTGATACCGTTGATTTGAGTCGGCGCGCACCGGTAGCCGGGAACACCCTGCGGGCTGTTTTTGAAGGAGAGCGGCCAAGCGATTTGCCGGGAAAGCTGCGTATCATTGCCGCCGAGCCTCCATGACGCGACAGCTTTCCCTGCCTGCCAAGGGGTAAAATGCGGTTCGGTGCTCCGAATCGTCAAAATTAGATCGCAAGCCGTTCGATCGGGCGATATCGATTGCAGTGGCGCGGCCATCGTAGCCAGACGACTCCGCCCGTCTTGGCTGTGGAGCGTCCGGGACTTCGCCGACGCGGACGCCTCGTGCGAAACGCACATCGGTCGGGGACCAACCGGCGGAGCGGTTGGGCGACAATCTGCGATATCGATTGCAGTGTCGCGGCCATCGTAGCCAGACGACTCCGCCCGTCTTGGCTGTGGAGCGTCCGGGACTTCGCCGACGCGGACGCCTCGTGCGAAACGCACATCGGTCGGGGACCAACCGGCGGAGCGGTTGGGCGACAATCTGCGACATCGATTGCAGTGTCGCGGCCATCGTAGCCAGACGACTCCGCCCGTCTTGGCTGTGGAGCGCCCGGGACTTCGCCAACGCGGACGCCTCGTGCGAAACGCACATCGGTCGGGACCAACCGGCGGAGCGGTTGG
>JBDNIG010000122.1:0-13080 GCA_041688415.1 Rhodopirellula sp.
ACTAGGAGCTGTGCGCGAATGACTCGTGGCCTACAAATCGCACCGATCCCCGACCGTTTCGAGCACATCCGTAAAGTGATTTGCAGCCAGCGGTTTCAACGCATGGAAGGCATCGGCAACGAGGTCCCCTTCTTCGTCGTGCCGTACTGCCCGTCGGAAGAAAATGCCATGCAGGAGCTGCAGCAAACGCTGATTAGGCGACTGAAAAAGGATGGTATCCATGTTCTGGAGATCAATTTGTACGACATCGCCAAGGAGTTGGCAGATGAGCTCGATGACTGGAACTTCTGGATCAAGAACGAAGCTGAGCATGACAAAGAAGAATTGAAGGAGGCTTTGCAGAGTCTGACGGATGCAGAAACCAAGCTTGCACCAGCGATCGAAGAAAAGATTCAAAACGCCGAATTCGAGGTCATGTTTCTAACTGGCGTCGGGGAAGTCTTCCCTTATATCCGATCTCACACGGTCCTGAACAACCTGCAACGCGTCGCGAAGGAGCGTCCGACCATCATGTTCTTTCCCGGCGACTATTCCCATTCGCTCGAAGAAGGTGCGTCGTTGGACCTGTTCGGACGCCTCCGCGACGACAAGTACTACCGAGCGTTCAATCTGTATGAACGCGAAGGTTGAGTGATGTCGGCCAACGCTGATGCACGTTAAACTTCACCCTCCCGCGAGTCTTCGAGTGGGAGGGTCGGCGCTTCGCCGGGGAGGGCTGCGCTGGGATGGCCCCAAGTATTCCCGCCCCCGAGTAGAGGCCGTGCGGCTTTTAACCATCAAAATCACAAAGACTTACGAACTTCACCCTCCCACGGCTTCGCCGACGGAGGGTCGGTTGGCCCTCCCCGGCGAACGAGCGAAAGGCTCGTCGCCGACCCTCCCACGGCTGCGCCGCAGGAGGGTGAAGTCGAATCGCAAAAGCCGACAGAAACTGCACTTAAAAGCCGCTCGACCGCCGTATTCCAGGGGAGCGATCCTCGGTGTCGCAGTGCCTCCGCCGACCCTCCCGTGGCGCTACGCTTCGGGAGGGTGAGTTGTTGGATCCAAGCCTCTCAATGAAATGAACTCTGAACCATGCAACTGCGAAAAATCTTTGAATACCAGATCGACCGGCCGATCGAGGGCGTCATCAAGGCAGATGACGACGCGGGATTGAAAAACGAGGTCGAGGAATACGTCTTCACTGACGAGATCGAACGTCGACTCGATGACTTTCTCGACGGCTACAACAACTACCAGAATGCCAACGGCGTTTGGCTGTCAGGTTTCTTCGGCTGCGGCAAATCGCACCTCTTAAAGATGCTGGCCCTGATGTTGTCGGGTCGCCAAGTCGATGGATTGGACGTCGGGCAGAAACTGCGCAGCAAAATCAAAGACACGATGCTGGTTGGTCGAATCGACAAGGCGCTTGCGATTCCCAGCGAGAGCATCTTGTTCAATATTGACCAGAAAGCCGACGTCATCAGCAAGAAAAACGTCGACGCTCTGTTGGCTGTTTTCGTCAAAGTCTTTGACGAGAAGTGTGGCTACTATGGCAAGCAAGGTTACATCGCCCACTTCGAGCGACACCTCGATCAAGACGGATTACTGCAGCCGTTTCGCGAATCGTTTGAAAAACACGCCGGCATGGCCTGGGAAACCGGACGTGAACGTGTGCTACGGGTCGGCAGCCACATCGACAATGCCTTCGCCGACGTCACCGGTGAAACGGTCAAGGGAGTCATCGGCAAACACAAAGACGATTACAAGCTGTCGATCGAAGACTTCGCCGAACAGGTCAAGAAGTATATCGATGGCAAAGGCGAGAATTTTCGACTGAACTTCTTTGTCGACGAAGTCGGCCAGTACATCGCCGACAACACCAAGTTGATGACCAACTTGCAAACGATCGCTGAAAGCCTGGCGACAAAATGCCGAGGCCGCTCTTGGATCATCGTTACGGCACAGGAAGACATGACCAACGTCATCGGCGAGATGACCAAAGAACAGTCCAATGACTTTTCGAAGATTCAGGCCCGCTTCGCTAACCGCATGAAGCTGACCAGTACCAACGTTGCCGAAGTCATCCAAAAGCGACTGCTGCTGAAAACCGAGGAAGGTGAAAAGCAGTTGCGGCCGATCTACAACGAAGAAGTCAACAACTTTCGCACGCTGTTCGATTTCACCGACGGCCAGAAGCACCGCAACTTCCAAGACGAAGAACATTTCTTCAACTGCTATCCGTTCATCCCTTATCAATTTGAACTGTTTCAGTTCGCCATCCGTGGGCTATCGACGCACAATGCGTTCGAGGGAAAACACAGCAGCGTTGGCGAACGATCGATGCTGGGAGTTTTCCAAGAAGTCGCGATTCACATCGCCGACGATCAAGTCGGCAAGCTCGCGACTTTCGACCTGATGTACAACGGCATCAGTTCGGCGCTGAAAAGCCATCTCCTGTCGACCAAGAACGCCGAAAAACAGCTCGATAACAAACTCGCTATCAAACTGCTGAAAGTCCTGCTGCTGGTTAAATATGTCAAAGAGTTCAAAGCGTCGGTCCACAATCTAAGCGTGCTGATGATCAGCGGCTTCGACCAGGATATTGGACAGTTGCACAAGGACGTCGAGGAGGCATTGAACCTGCTCGAAAGCCAGGTCTACATCCAACGCAGCGGTGACTACTACGAATTCTTGACCGATGAAGAAAAAGACGTCGAGCAGGAGATCAAGAACACCGAGGTCGACTCCAGTGAGGTCGCCGACGAGTTGCACAAAATCATCTTTGAAAAAGTGCTTCGAGGACGCAAGCTGCGGTACGACCCTAACAAACGCGACTTTTCGTTCACGCGAAAGCTGGACGACAAGACCTACGGACGGGAATACGAGCTTGGCGTTCATGTCATCAGCCCGTTCCATGAACACTGCGAAAACCCCGACCAAGTCAAAATGGCCTACATCGGGCGCAGCGAAGTGACCGTCATGCTGCCCCCAGACGCACGGTTGATCCGCGATTTGACGTTGATGAAGCAAACCGCGAAATACGTTGGGCAAAACTATCAGACAACGCAAAAGGAAAACGTCAAACGCATCCTCGGCAATAAAACGACCGCGAATCAGGACCGAGAGCGGCAACTCGTCGATCATGTCAAAGATTTGCTCGGAAAGTCGCGGATGTTTGTCGCCGGCAGCGAAATTGAATCCGCCAAAGAAGATCCCGGTCTGCGGTTACATGACGGATTCGAGGCTCTCGTTGAGCAGACCTACAAGAACCTGCGGATGCTTCGCGGCCACACGTTTACCGAAGCCCAAATCGAAGACTGCCTCAATCAATCTAGCGACGGGCTCTTCGGAAACGACGCCGCCGTCATCACCGAACCCGAAAGCGAAATCCTCAGCCGAATAACGTTGGACGTTGGCAAAGGCATGCGGCCGACGCTGAAGAAGTTGGTCGAGGATTTTGAGACCAAGCCCTACGGTTGGCCTTTGTCGGCCATTCAGTGCATCTTGGCAAAGGTGATTGCACGCGGGAAAGTCGAAGTCCGCAGCGATGGTCAGTTGCTCGATGGCGAAACGCTGCTCTCTCACCTGAAGAACACCGGCAAGTTCGGCAACATGGTGCTCGAACCGCAGGTCGACTTCAGTGCCAGTCAAACGCGGGCGCTGCGAGAGTTCCACGAACAGTTCTTTGACGAACCACCGCACGCCAACGAATCCAAGGCCCTCGGCAGCGAAACCGCTGAAGCGTTCGCATCGCTGTGCGACGACCTACGAGACCTGTCCGCCAACGCACGCGACTATCCGTTCCTGGACGCTCTGACCGGCCCCATCGACGAATTCAAAAAGCTGGGCAAGAAATCGCACCAGCACTTCTTGGGCGAGTTCGACGGCGACCGCGATCGTTTGCTCGACCTGAAAGAAGACTTGCTCGACCCGATTCGACGATTCATGTCGGGGCCAAACGCCAATCTGTTTGCCGAGGCCAATCAGTTCCTATCACGCAACGAGACCAACTTCGGATACCTCGAGGGTGACGAGTCCGTTGACCTCCAAAAAATCCTGGCCGACCCGAAATGTTACGCTGGCAATTCAATGCAGAGGGTCCGCTCGCTCATCGACTCGCTCAAGTCGCGTTTGGAAACGCTCGCCACCGACGCCCGCGCTGCTGCGGAAGCCGCCGTCACGTCACGAGTGCAAAAGCTGCAAGCGATCCCTGGCTACGACACGTTGTCGCCTGAACAACGTGGCGAAATCGATGCGATCGTGCAGGGGACGGTTGATCAGATCCGAACGCAACCCATCATCGCTGTCGTCCGCGAAGCCGCCGCGCGATTCGAGAGCAAGTCCTACACCGACATCCTGGGCAAAGTCACTCAGTGGACTGCAACACCAATCACCCTCCCTCCGGGAGAGTCGAGCGATAGCGAGGGGAGGGCCGACTCGGAAAATCCAAAATCAGAAATCGAGACTCCCAAATTCCATAAGCCCGTCGAGTTCATCGGGCTCCGCCATCTCGATATTTCGTTTGACAAGCCGTGGCTCGAGACAACGGAAGACGTGGACGAGTACATCAGCAAACTTAGTTCAGCGATGACCACCGCCATCAGCTACGGAAAGCGTATCCAACTATGATTCACAACCCCACCGCTCTCAATACAGCAGCGAAGATGCAAGACAAGTATCCGATACGGACAAACCAATGAAATTCAAAGTCAAAAATCTCGGCCCGATCAAACAAGCAGAGTTCTCTCTGGCTGATCTGACGACGATCAGCGGGATGAACAATACAGGCAAAACCTATGTCACCCACGCAGTATTCGGGTTCCTCGATTACTTCGAGCATCAATTCCAGCCCCACGTCAGCAACGAAAATTTTGCAACCCTTCTTCAAGATGGAAAGCTGACCATCAATTTGCGGGACGTTCACGAGAGACGCAACGAGATTGCCGCTGAAGCGGCAACACAGTACAGCAAAGAGATTGCAGACATATTCGGAAGCTCGGAGACACTCTTTGCGGATACAGAACTATTCGTTTCTGAACTCCCTGAGAACGATCAGCTCTTCACGATCGAGTTTGAACGGACAGTTGGAACGAAGCAACACGCTGTCATCCAGGCTCGCAAAGAAGCTGATTCGTTTGACCTTGTCGCGTCATTGTTGATGGAGGATACGGGCTCTCGCAATTCTCCGGTTGATTTCTCAAGACATTTCATCGCCGATGCAATTAAGCGAATTGTCTTCAAATCAATCATCCCGAGTCCCTTCATATCAAGCGCAGAACGGACCGGTGCGGCTATCTTTCAAAAAGAGTTGGACTTCACCCGCAGTCGGCTCATTGAAATCCTTGGTGACAAGACCACAGCGATCAGCCCCTTCGACCTTCTCAACCCCTTTAAAGGTGAATATCCAGTCGCAGTTCGAAAAAACGTCGACTTTATTCGCGATTTGCCAAGCGTTTCTAAGCGAAATGGGTATCTGCTCGAACACCATCCCGAAATCCTCAGCGCGTTCTCCGATCTTATTGGAGGAACCTACAAAGTAGAGAAAGACGGGGATATCAAGTACGTGCCCCAGAAGACGAAGGGTATCAAGCTTGGACTAGTTGAGAGTTCAAGCTCGGTTCGCTCGCTACTAGACCTTGGATTCTACCTGCGTCACATGGCAGCACCAGGTGACCTACTCGTCATCGACGAACCTGAACTCAACTTACACCCGTCGAATCAGCGAAGGGTCGCAAGACTGATTGCCAAGTTGGTAAATGTTGGGATAAGAGTCTTTGTCACGACACACAGCGACTACATCATCAAGGAGTTCAACACCTTAATCATGTTGTCGCAAGACATTCCTCGGTTGAAGGTTCTTGCTGCGGAAGAGGGGTACGCTACGGATGAACTGCTGGACGTACGTAGAATTCGATCTTACGTTGCTTGTACGCAGCCAGTGAAACTCGATGGAAACAAAATTAAGACGAGGTGCCCGACGCTTGTTGCCGCCAAAATCACGCAAGCGACCGGCATCGAAATTACGAGTTTCGATGAGTCGATCGAGGAAATGAACCGAATTCAGGATGCGATTGTGTGGGGCGGCGATGAGTGAATTTGATGTGCTTGATGAGCTGTTTCGGCCAAGTGCCAGGATTCCGATTGATGCGACGCAGACGCGACCGCGAATCACCTTAACGGAGCCGCAAATGCCTCAGTCGTCGGTCGAAATCGTTAATGTGCCATCCGATCTGATTGCGGTCAATTTGGATGACAACTTCCATCTTGATTCCATCTTTCAGTCGGAGACTGGTCGTGGGTTTTGCAAACGCTCGGACTATCTTCTGATTTCAGTGCAACACCGGTGTGCTCTGTTTCTGGAAATGAAAACTAGCAATGCGAGTTCATCCGACTTGCGAAAGCAATTCCAGGGTGGCGAGTGTTTCCTCGACTTTTGCGACAGCATTGTAAAGTCGTTTTTCGACGAAGACTTTCTCTCAAACTATGTCAAGCGATTTGCAGCATTGCTCGATACTGTCACTGCGAAACGCCCAACACAAGAGAAACGACCACCCCTCAACGATGCGCCAGCCACGATGTTGCGTTTGAAGGGACAGAAACGCATTCAATTCAACCAGCTAGCCCGCCTCAATGGCTAGCCGCCCAAGCAACCTCGTGCCCATCAGCCATATTCAACGACAACACGAACGACGAAATATGCCAGACGCTTGAATATGGCCTTTGGCCAAACGACGAATCAACGATGACCGATTCCTGGGGCATTGCCCCAGGAATCGGTGAACATGGCCTTTGGCCAAAAACAAACTGACGACTAATTGCCAACCGATTACTCAATGGCCAACGGCCTACTTCAACATAGCCAGGGGCACCGCCCCTGGGACACAACGCACGACCAACAGCCTTTGGCCAACGGCCATATTCAACGATACCGCCCATGGAAACCTCCAAACTACGCAAGTTCGCCTCCTTCGCCCGAAAGTCACTGATCGAGCAGGTTGGCACCAAGCTGAAAACTGTCTTGGCTGAGGGAAGCCTTGCGCGCCGGGAGAACTCGGCGGCTGTCCGGCAATTGGAAAAGAAGATTGCTGAGATCGGGAAACAGCAAACGATCGAGACGGTCGCGTACACTTGGTTCAATCGGTTCTGTGCCCTGCGGTACATGGACGTTAATCGCTACACCAAGATTGGGATTCTGTCTCCAGCCGAGGGTCAGTTCTTGCCGGAGATTTTGGGCGAGGCCAAGGCGGGGCACGTCGATGACGAGATCGTGCCGGCGGCGACCCGTGAGAAGGTGCTGCGGATTCTCGATGGGACCGACCCGAGTGACGATCCGCAGGGCGAAGCATATCGGTTGCTGTTGGTAGCGGCCTGCAATCATTACCACTCGCTGATGCCGTTTCTGTTCGAGAGGATTGCAGACTACACCGAGTTGCTGTTGCCCGATGACTTGTTGTCCGGCAGTGCGATCCCGACGTACACGCGGGAAGCATTGCTGCCAGCGAATTGTTGCGCAGACGCCCTCCCCACTCGTTCCTCGCGACCCTCCCAGGGGGAGGGTAAAGCCGACATCACCCTCCCCCTGGGAGGGTCGAGCGCAGCGAGGGGAGGGTCGAGCACTGATTCACACACCGGCGAATCCGTCGAGGTCATCGGGTGGCTGTACCAGTTCTACATCGCCGAGAAGAAAGACGATGTGTTTGCCGCGCTGAAGAAGGGCCGGAAAATCACGCCCGAGAACATCCCGGCGGCGACGCAGTTGTTCACGCCGCACTGGATCGTACGTTACCTCGTCGAAAACTCGCTGGGCCGGTTGTGGATGCTCAACCATCCCGACTCCAAGCTCGTCGAACGGATGGATTATTACATCGCTTCCGTGAGCGACAAGGCGCTAGCCGTCGGTTCCGATGCAGACGAACAGAACCCGCGGCTAGCGCCTAGCGGCTCACAAGCTGAACCTGAGACGGCCTTCCTCAAAATTGCCAGTCCCGAGGAGTTGAAAGTCTGCGATCCAGCGTGCGGCAGCGGTCACATGCTGACGTATGCTTTTGATCTGCTGTATGCGATCTACGAGGAACAAGGTTATCAACCAACCGAGATCCCGACGCTGATCTTGACGCACAACTTGTACGGCATCGAGATCGACGATCGAGCCGGAGCGTTGGCGGCGTTCGCGTTGCAGATGAAAGCCCGCGAAAAATACCGTCGGTTTTTGTCGCCGGGCAAGATAGTCCAGCCGAACATTTGTGTGTTGGAAAACATCAAGTTCGATCCCGAGGAACTGAACGACTACATGGACCAGGTCGGTCGCGACCTGTTTACCGGCGGCTTAGAAGAAACGCTGAACCAGTGGGAAGAAGCGGACAACTTCGGTTCGCTAATTCGGCCCCTGGTGACGGGCGTGAGTGAAGTGCTGAAGTTACTTCGCGAGCGAAAGATGGACGAAGACCTGTTCCTGATGGACACGCACCAGAAAGTACTGAAGGCACTGTTGCAGGCCGATTATCTGAGTCCCAAGTATCACGTCGTCGTCGCAAACCCTCCCTACATGGGAAGCAAGGGAATGCGCAAAGAGTTGAAAGACTTCGCAAACACTAGCTTTCCCGATGCCAAGAGTGATCTCTTTGCAATGTTCACACAGAGAATGGCTCACATGGTTGAAGCGAACGGTTTCATGGGGTTGATGACTCCGTTCACATGGATGTTCATTCGATCGTATCAGCAATTCCGAAATTGGATGCTTGATCAATTTTCTTTGACCTCTTTAGTCAGGCCGGAATACCACGCGTTTTTCGATTCCGCCTTTGTACCGATTTGCGCATTCTCAGCGCGAAAAGGCGATGGAACAGGCATGGCTACCTTCATCGACCTCAACGACTTTTATGGGGAAGAAGAGCAGCCCACGAAAACACTTGAGGCTATTGCGAATCCCGATTGCGGCTGGGCTTACCAAGCAGACACAGACCAGTTCAGAAACATCCCCGGTTCTCCGTTTGCCTACCAGCTTACTGAGGCTCAATTAGATGTGTTTCGCAACTGCGAAACGCTCTCAAATTACGCGGATGTAAAAGAAGGGCTGAACACTGGTGACAACGAACGATTCTTTCGCCATTGGGCGGAAGTCTCCCAGGACGCAATCAAGTTCGACGCATCTTCAGCGAAGGACGCCCAAGAAAGTAAAATGCAATGGTTTCCCTGCAATAAAGGCGGTTCATTCCGGCGGTGGTACGGCAACAACGAATACGTACTTGACTGGAAGGGCGATGGCTACAACATCCGAAACTTTCGGAATGAGGATGGAAAAGTACTTTCTGCAGTTCGGAACAGTCAGTTTTATTTCAAGACCGGACTCACGTGGTCAGGCGTCGGCTCGAGCGGGTTTAGCGTACGCCACTTTGGTCAGGGTTTTGTGTTCAACAGCGTCGGAAGGAGTCTATTTCCAAAACGTTGGCATTGGTACGTGCTTGGCTATCTTAATTCGTCGGTGTCGAGTCACTTTCTAAAAGTGTTGGCTCCTACGTTGCATTTTTCAGTCGGAGATATTGCTAACCTACCTATGCGTGAACCGAGCGATACTGAAGTTTCGGAAGCGAATGCGATCGTCCAAACTTTAGTTGACCTTTCGACAAACGACTGGAACCTGCAGGAGATTTCATGGGAGTTCCAAACCCAGCCGCTAATTGACGGCAACAGACGACTCGAAGCATCAATCAGAGAGCATCGAGACGAATCTGAACTTCGGTTTAACGAGTCAAGAAAGTTGATGGAGCGATTAAATCAGCAATATGTAACTGAGTACAGACTTGATGGAGAAATCGACAGTAGTGTGCCGGACGCCGCTGTCTCTCTGCGTCAACTGTCAGACGATGACATAGCGAATGAACTCATCAGCTACGCGGTCGGCTGCATGTTCGGTCGCTACTCGCTCGACAAGCCGGGACTAATCCTGGCCAACCAGAGCGACACGCTGCGTGAGTATTTTCGATTGACGATTTCCGATTTTGGATTGAAGGGGGAGTACGACGATTCTCGCTTGAATGAGTGTTTGCAAGCTTGTACGTTTGCCCCCGATGACGACAACGTGATCCCGATGCTCGATGGCGACTGGTTCACCGATGACATCAGCGAACGTTTTAAAGAGTTTCTAAAAATCACGTTCGGCACTGAGCACTACGCCGAGAATTTGCAATTCTTGGAAGACGCGATCTATCCCGACAACGCGACCGCTCGCAAGCGAAAAACGATCCGCGATTACTTCTTGAAAGATTTCTACAACCATCACGTCAAGCTTTACAAAAAGCGGCCGATCTACTGGCTCTTCAGCAGCCCCAAGGGCACGTTCAACGCCTTGATCTACATGCACTGCTACCGCTCCGACACGGTCAGCAGTGTCCTGCAATACCTCCGCGACTTTCGCGACAAACTCGCCCACCGCCGCGACCACGGGCAAATGGTCGCCGACAGTGGCGGCTCCACCGCCGCCGAAAAAACCAAAGCTCTCAAGGAAGTCACCGCTACAAGCAAGCAGCTCAAAGAACTCGAAGACTACGAACGCGACACGCTCTTCCCATTGGCCCAGCAAAAGCGGGAAATCGACCTCGACGACGGCGTGAAGCACAACTACCCGTTGTTCGGTACGGCCTTGAAAAAGGTCACCGGGTTGTCGAAATGATGGATGAATATGGCCGTTGGCCAAACCGAACGCGGGCGGATACCCGGTCCTGGGGCGATGCCCCAGGCTACGATGAAGATCGCCGTTGGCGAACAAACCCCATGGCCAACGGCCAACACGCACACACCATGGCCAACGGCCTATTTCAACATAGCCAGGGGCAACGCCCCTGGAACACGACCAACCCACCAACACGTTTGGCCAACGGCCATATTCAATGACACGACGAACGGCGACACGAACGGTTGAACATGGCCGTTGGCCAAACCGAACGTCGGCGGGTGCCCGGTCCTGGGGCGATGCCCCAGGCTATGATGAATATCGCCGTTGGCGAACCCGAACGCATGGCCAACGGTGGATCCCAACACAACATGAACGCACAACATGGCCAACGGCCTATTTCAACATAGCCAGGGGCAACGCCCCTGGAACGTGACCAACCCACCAACACGTTTGGCCAACGGCCATATTCAACGATACGACGAACGACGGCACGACCGGTTGAACATGGCCGTTGGCCAAACCGAACGCGGGTGGATACCCGGTCCTGGGGCGATGCCCCAGGCTACGATGAAGATCGCCGTTGGCGAACGCGAACCATGGCCAACGGCCTTTCGCAACATAGCCAGGGGCAACGCCCCTGGAACGTGACCAACCCACCAACACGTTTGGCCAACGGCCATATTCAACACTACCCAACCGGGGACCGAAACAATGCCGCAATCTCTATCGCAACTCTACGTTCACCTGATTTTCAGCACCAAGGACCGGTTTCCATTCCTGAAGGACGACATCCGGGAACGGGTCCATGGATATCTCGCCACAACCCTGCGTGACATGGGATCACCGTTCGTGGTGGTCGGCGGCGTCACCGATCACGTTCACACTCTGTTCGACATGGGGCGAATTCATGCGGCCAAGGATTTTGTGGAACAAATCAAACGTGAATCGTCGAAATTCATCAAAACGCTGCGTCCCAACTTGGACAAGTTCTACTGGCAACGAGGCTATGGCATTTTCTCGGTCAGTCCAACGCACCGCGACAGCGTCGTTGGATACATCAGAAACCAAGAGGAGCATCATCTCACCAAGACGTTCCAAGAAGAGTATCGGGAGTTCCTAAATCGTTACGGCATCGAATTCGATGAACAATACGTCTGGGACTGAGTAATTTTGGATTGGCGATTTTTGATTTTGGATTCAGGTTCACGATCGAAAAACGCGAGTCCGAATTTGGCGTTGCATTACTGACGTTTTCTTCTCTTTCACTCACACTAAAACAATCCAAAATCCAAAATCGGAGCTCCTGGGGCGTTGCCCCAGGCTACGATGAACATGGCCTTTGGCCAAGGAACAACAAGGAAAAATGTCAGAACGCATCTCCCAAGCTCTCACCAAACTCTTCACGAAACACCGCATCGTCTTTTGGTATGACGAGGAGGATTCGCTGCGCAAGGATTTCGAATCGGTCGATGTCGAAGGCGTCGAGAAGATCGAAATCGTGAACAACGAGTTCGGGCTGAAGTACCGGATGTTGCGGCAGGAACCGAAACAGAAGTTTCTTGTCTTCAAGACGGGCGGACCGCCAGAGGACAGCGAGAATTGGTTGTTGGATGTCCAATTGGCCCACACGGATTTCCGCACCGACAAGGCTTCGTTGTGGCTGACCGAATTGGAGCTGCCGTACGAATTCCGTCCACTAGTTTCTCGACACGATTTCTTTTTCAACAGTGCCAAGCGACGGGACACGCTCAAAAAAAAGGTCGCCAAAGCCGACACACCGACGCAGGTGACCATGAAGATGCTCGGTGCCTGCGCCGGGTGCGACGACAGCGAGCCGCGTCTGGATAGCGTGATCGAAAACCTGTTGGCGGATCTCGCTGATACACTTCACCCTCCCTCTGGGAGGGTCGAGCGAAGCGAGGGGAGGGCGGGCGCTGAACTCAGCACTGGCCCTCCCCGGCCCGAAGCGGGCCGACCCTCCCAAGGGGAGGGTGAAGAAGGTGACTCTCCCGCAAGCGGGAGGACGAAGTCATCAGGAAAGCGGTACGCCTTGATCGTCAAGTGCGGGCTGGATAGTTTTCTGTGGGAACAGACCAGGAACGTTTACGGGTACGCGTCGGAATCACCGACCGCGAAAGATTTTTCGATCGAGTTGTTCAAGTCCTGCTATGGAATGTACGTTGGCGGCGAGGTTCGGCTGGGCAATGAAGCTCTCGTGTTTCTGAAACGTTGGAAGGATTCGCGGACGCACGCGGCGGCATTCGAAACTCTGTCCCGTGAGTGTTCAGGGCGATTGCACGGTAATTTACGTATTAAAAATGACTTTCTCCATGTAGTCGTCGTCCCATCCCGCCGTCAGGCGTTTGTTTTTGATCCCGCACTTGGCGGTATCCTCCTTCTTGAGAAGGCTAAGTGCTGTCCGCCGA
>JBDNIG010000818.1:0-7743 GCA_041688415.1 Rhodopirellula sp.
CCAATGCGCGAGCACTTCGACCGATTTTTCATCCAGTGGTTCGTCCGGCGGCATCTCCAAACCACTCTCACGACGAATCGCCTGGATCAATAGGCTCGCGTCGGGGTCCCCGGGGATCACGACGGGAGCGGTATCACTTTCTTCCGTGATACTGGGCCAAGAATCCAGACGCAGACCGGCGAACTGTTTTTTGGCACCATGGCACTCGCTGCAATGCTTGATCAAAACGGGCCGAACAAATGCTTCAAAGAAGCGTTCTTGCTCAATCGCCGAGTGACCCGCATCGTCCGCCGAAACGCCGACGGGCAGAAGGAAAAGCGCAAGGCAGCCAATCCAAGGGCGAATCGCGACGGGCATGGGGTGGGATCTTTCTAGGCGGGAGTGTGGACGCGATCCTTTATTCTAGCAGATCGTCAATTGTCGATGCGGGTTGACAGAAACCCAGCGGGTCGATGGAAATTTGAATCTTGTTCGATAAGGCGAGCCTCGGTAACGAGGGTTCGAGGCTCCCCGAGTTTTTCAAAAGAGAAAGCGACGGACGGGCAGACGTAGTTGCCGTGTTCTGCGGACTGCCGATGGGGATATGCACATGAGGGGAAATCATTCGGAATGACTCGTTTAACCGCGTGCCCAACGGGCCGCGTTTCGCGAACTCGCGCGGGGCGATGCCCACGCGGTTAAACGGAAAGATGAGAACAGGTGTGCTTAGCTGCTCAAAATCGTCACACTGAAGAATGCCAAGACAAGCTCGTGGGGAATTGATCGATCCAGTTGAGACTCAGATACCGCACTACATTTCCGAGACGGTGGCGATCGACACGCCCGAGCGATCTGGAAGGGAGCGTAGCCGAGATGGTCATCACCGTGATGACGAAATTTCAACGCAAGAAAGGCATGGGCTTAAGCCGATTCGCGAATTCGGCGGGCGGGAAATGGTTCACTGAAACGGTCGCCGTTTCGGGTACGGGTACTTGTCGTTCCGGTGAAGTACGCCACGATCAGTACGATGGCGGTAATCACGGCGGTGTATAAGATGAATGTTACGAAGCTGGTCATGGTTTTCTCCAGGGAGTGGAAGTCAAATGTCTGATACCACTATCGCCCTGGAGCCTAAAGACTCGCTGATCCTTCGATAAACCTTTCTTTAGGTTTGGTAAAAAAGCAATCGTCGCCTGCAACTACCTCGCGCGAGCGTACGCAAATAGGCGACCAGATCGCGGACGTGAACGTCTGAGACCACGCCAAGTGCAAACGGCTATCTTCGGTTTCCGGAACGCGAACGGGGCGAGAAGCGATCCGCAGCGTTTTCCTTCCGCTCATTTTTCAGCAATGCGAGTACTAGGCCACAGCAAGCCATGATCAGGATGATGACAAAGGGCAGTGCCGCGGTGATTGAGGCGGCCCGCAGTGCCTCGAGCCCACCGGCAAACAACAACGCGGCCGCCACCAAGCCTTCGGTCAGTGCCCAGAACAACCTCGTGCCCACCGGCGGGTCGGGATTGCCGCCCGACGCGATGATGTCAATCACCATGGATGCCGAATCGGATGACGTGACAAAGAACAACACGATGCACAGCGTCGCAACGCCGACCGCGATATTGATCATGATCGCGGAGTGAAAGGTCGTGCCTATCAAAACGAACATCACCGTGGGCAACGTGTCGATGGTGCCTCGTCCGTCGGCCGTCACGATGGGCGCCGTCAAGTACTCGACGGCCGTGAGGGATTTTTGCTGACGCTCGAAAGTGCCGTCATCTTGCTGGATCAATTCGCCATCCGCATCGCGCGTTCCGACCCAATACTGCGGCAAGCTCTGCACGGGTGATTCGTTTGATGTAGTCTGACTTTCCAATTGCTCGTGATATTTGGTGTGCTGGCGCAACGTCGTTGTTCCGAACGCGGTCAGCCACAGGATCGCAACGACCGTGGGAACCAACACGACGCCCGCGATGAATTCGCGGATTGTCCGACCTCGAGAGACCCGAGCGATGAACATCCCGACGAACGGCGACCAACTGATCCACCACGCCCAGTAGAACACCGTCCATTCATTCACCCAACTTCGACTCTCGGTACTGAACGCACCCGTGCGGAAGGCATTGAACGGCAAGACCTGTAAATAAGCACCGAGGTTCTCGACCGATGCGCCCAGAAACGCGACTAAGCCACCACCGAAAATGAGCAGCAGCATCAAACCCGCCGCCAGCGTCATGTTCCATTCACTTAACCGTCGGATCCCCGCATCCAAACCAAGTACCACCGAAACGGTAGCCAGGGCCGTAATCGCGGCAATCAAACAAACTTGCACACCCGTTCCGCTGGGAATTCCAAACAGGAACGACAGCCCCGCGTTGACCTGTTGCGCACCAATACCCAGCGATGTCGCGACGCCAGTGAGCGTGGCAATGATGGCCAGTGTGTCGATCGCATCGCCGGTACGGCCCCAAACTCGATCACCCAAGAGGGGGTGCAGTAGCGAGCGAAAACTGAGCGGCATGTTCAGGCGAAAGCCAAAGTAAGCCAACGCGAGTCCGACGACCGCGTAGAGCGCCCAAGGATGGAGTCCCCAGTGGAAAATGGTGGCGGCCATCGACAGACGCGATGCCTCCAACCCCTCCGCGAAACCAGGTGGCGGCGATTGAAAGTGATAGATCGGTTCGGCGACGCTGAAGAACAGCAGCCCGATGCCCATGCCGGCGCTGAACAACATGGCGAACCAAGACAGATTGCCAAACTCGGGCTGCTCATCGTCTCGCCCCAGCCGAACTTGGGCGAAACGTCCCGTTGCCAACCACAGGGCAAAACCCACGAAGCCCGACATCGCGGCGACGTACAACCAACCGAATCGATTGCCGATCCAGTCGCGGAGGCCCGCGAAGGTGTTCAGCAAATCCGGCCCGCCAAACAAAACGCAGATCACCACCAACGCAATCACAATCGACGCGGCAGCAGGAAAAACGAACGGGTGCATCTCGATATGCTTGCCGAGACGGAGCGTTGGAAGTTCGGTGACGGCGTCGGGCTTTGTCTGTTCGCTAAGCAAAGGTTCAGCCAGCAGGTTTGGAGAATAAAAACACGCCCCACGCGAGGTGGCCGCGTTTGCCGCCGTCAATCCAACGCTGCAAACCCGCTTTCATTTGCGTCAGATATTCCGCCGAAATGCTCTGGGCCAACTCCGCTTCCATCAACTCGGTGGTTTCCAGCACTCGCCTGTAATGATTGACCAACTGGTCGGTGTGGTCTTCGAAACCCAGATCTTGCCAGCCGAGTTCCGCCGCGATGTGACGATAAAATTGGGGTGATCCAAAGTCCGTCAAATGAATACGCGTGAGAATGGCGTCCAAGACTCCGTCGGGGCAATCATCGCTTTGCATTGGATCGGTAAATACGAACCGCCCACCGGGCTTCAGGACACGATCGACTTCGGCCAGCACCCGTTGGCGGTCACCGGCGTGCAGGATGGCGTCCTGCGACCAGACGAAATCGACCGCTGCATCGTCGACGGGCAATGCCTCAAAATCACCGTCAATCACCTCGATTCGCTCGGCCACACCCGCTGACTCGTTCAGCTCCCGATTTCGCTCATTCTCAGCCTCGGCAACGTTCACGCAAATCACGCGGCAACCGAAACGCTCGACCAGCCGGCGGGCCGCGCCACCATATCCCGCGCCGATATCCAGCACGACGGAATCCGAATGGATGCGTTTGTGCGGAGCGATCGAGTCTTGGTTCGAATTCTCCGCACGGACGTCTCGCCTATCCAGGCGATCCGCGAGGTGATCAATCGTTCGGCGACTCGCAGCCTTGATTGGCTCACCCGCGTCCCGATACATGCCAACGTGAATATCCTCGCCGCCCCACACCTGCGCATAGAATCGATCGGCGTCGCGACTGTTGTAATAGCCACGCGCCGTTTGTGTCGCTTCGTTTGTCTTGGTGGACTGGTTGGTCGCTGAATTCACGATTGAGGCTCCTCGTCCGAGATGGTTTTCGATTCGGCCAAAGCCGCCTGACCCGCTTCCTGGTCGTACTTCTTGGACGCCACATGCACAAAGAAGTCGGGCTCGTCGTCGTGGTACGTTTCCATGAAATCGCCGTACGTATCGATCTCCTGGAATCCGACGTCGCTCATCAAATCGCGAGTGTATGCTTTTCTCAATGGAAACATGTTGAGGTGGTAGATGGAACCGTCAGCGAACGAGTACCGGAATCGAGCCAAACCGTCATCAACATGCTCCGGTTCCGCCGACACTTTCTCACCACAGTAGTAAAACTTATGCTTTGAGCTGAAACCATTGTCCAGGATTGAGTCGTAGTTCCGATGATCGAGAACCAGGATCCCATCATGGGCTAGAGCTGAATAAAATTCGGCCAGCGCCTTGCGGCGATCGCGCTCGCTGAAGAGGTGGGTGAACGAATTGCCCAGGCAAATCACGGCATCAAATCGCCCGCCGAGATCCCGATTGAGCCAACGCCAATCCGCCTGCACGGTCCGCAGGACGTGGCCGCGTTTGCGACCATTCTCAAAGGCTTTCGCGAGCATGTACGGACTACCATCGGCACTCACCACCGCGAATCCAGCTTCGATCAGTCGGGCGGAATGAAACCCGGTCCCAGTTGCGACGTCCAAAACGCGTTTGACGCCCCGCGAACGCAATTGCTCGATAAAGAAATCACCCTCGGCAGCCCATCGCTGATCCCAGTCAATTAATTCGTCCCACTTCTCGACAAACCCGCGGACGTACTCGTCCGTGTAGTTGTCAGTGTGGCGGACGGCTGTCGGTTGATGGCCATAGTCCTGTGGTCGATACTCGAGCAATGAATCGTTCGATGATTCCACGCGGGTGACTCCTCGAAGGGGGGGAACGGGTTGCTGACAGGTCGCAACTGTATCACAATTCACTTTGTACTGAAAGGAACGGCATCGATCACCGCACGAGAACGCTTCGTCATACACTCGAGTTGAAAGCCAGGTTCATACTCCCTCGCCCCGTCAGGCCCACCGTTGTCACGTTCCCACGCACTTTCCGATGAGGACCAAATCGTCGCTGCGATTCGACAGATTATTCGCGCCGTCGACATTCAATCGCGTCAACTGCATCGAGATGCATGGGCTGACGGGACCGCAATTAGCGATTCTGCAGGAAGGGAAGCGACTCGGCCCCACGTCACCAAGGTCTTTGGCCCGAGCAGTTCATCTGAGTTAAGCCACCGTATCCGGCATCCTGCAACGGGTCCAACGCCGGTCCCTGATCGCGCGCGTGCCAAGTCCTGACGATCGCCGGTCCGTCATCGTCAGCATCACCCCGCAAGGAGCGGAATTGCTGGCAGCCTCCCCATCTCAGCTACAAGATCGTTTCCGCGGCGCCTTGTCATCGCTCGCTAACTGGGAGCGGTTGCAGATTCTGGCAACCATGCAGCGCGTAGCGACACTGATGGACGCGGACACGATTGAAGCCGCCCTGCATCTCACATTCGGCGACATTCGATCAGCCAGCGACACCGGAAAAATGATCTCGAGGGCCCTTGAATGGGTAGCGTGTGTGAGCTGCAGGGTTCACGAGCTTCGTCGTGGATTGGCGGAAAGCCGATCCACCACAAACGGTGAAATCGCCTTCCCAGAGCGGTCAAAATTCACCTGGGCGGGGCGATACCTGTCCAGAATTTGTTGCTCGAACTTCATTTTCGCAGGTAGGTAACTAGCGTCTGTCAATATTGAAAATCAGGGTTGGCATCGTTATCCGTTTAGGCACTCGCCTGGGCCGCTGAATCATTGCGGAGACGACGCCGATGTTTGGCGGAGTATCCAGGCAATCAAAGTCCGGGCCGCTTCGCTTTGACGCTGGCCTCGAGATTTCGCCGCGAGTACAAACTCGTGGCGAGATACGATCGGATCGTCGGAAGCGACCGCTCGGCGACGGGCCAATGAGACAAAAATATGCCCGTCGATCGCGGCGGGTGCGTGCGGGCCGAGATGGCCGGTGATGGCCGCACCCCAATCCGTCTCGCGCGTGCGGCGGATCACGCAGCGGGCCATTTCATCGGTGGTCTGCTGACTCTCGGCGGTGAATTCGCGTACCGTTTTTGGATCGACGCCGAGCCAGTCCGATTTGACGGATGCTCGGTACGTCACGGCGCTGCCGCAAAACACATCGCTGGCTCCAGCCACCCCGCCAATCATCGCCGCCGCCATCCCGCACGTGCAGCTTTCCGCGAATGCGATTCGCCAGGAGTTCTCGCGAAACTGATCGACGAGTTGGGCTGCCTCAGGGAACATGGGATTTCTCATTGACGATGCGCTCGTTGTCCAATCGGCCGATCACACGCGGTACAACCACAGAAATTGATAGGGTTCTAAATGCACGTCTTCAGCAGTGGTGATGGTTTGCCCGGTATACAGATCTTCAAAAAACCGGCCCATGCCCGCCGTGCGGAGCCGATTGCTATCGATCCTCTGGGGATGTTCGCTAAAATTGGAAACCACGATGACGCGGTTGCCGGCGTTGGCTCGCACGTAGGCGAGCAATTGTGGCGACTGCGTCGTGATCAGTTCCATGTCCAGTCCCGCAAAGGCTGGCGTCTCTTTACGAATCTCGATCAGCTTCTGCAATGACTTGAAAATTCGTCCACGGATGGACCCGTCGTCACCGAGTTCCTCGAGATAGTTCCACTGCATTTTCGGCCGGTGAACCCAACGTGTATCGCCGGCCTTGGCGGGATCTTTGACGAAATCATAATCGTTCAACGTGCCCCACTCCTCGCCCAGATACATCAGCGGAATGCCACCGGCGCTGAGCATGGAGGCATTGAGCAGCAGGATGCGGCGAATGGCCAATTCCTTCAGGTCGGCGCGGTCTAGCTCGATCGCTTGTTCCAATCCCGCGAGGGATGCCAACGTGCCGCTGATTCGCATGTCACCGGTATCAACGTTGTGCTGGAATGGCACGCCCCGAGCAAACGAGCCTTCGAACTGGCCGGTGTAAAACGCATTGAGAAAATGTCGATGATGATACGCATTGATCCCGACCGCTGCGGCATCATCGTCGTCGAAGGTCCAGCCGATGTCATCGTGGCAGCGGAGGTAGTTGACCCAAGTCGTTTGTGCGGGCAATTTGTGCCGCCGAGCGAGTGAACGTTGCAGTAACTTGGTATCCCGCGTGGCCAGCGACTCCCACAGCAACGCCATCAGCGTCGGGTTGTAGGACGTTTGACATTCGTCCACTCCGATGTACCGCACGACTTCATCGGGGTGAACGATGGCTTCGCTTTTGAAGACCAAGCCGGGGGCGGCGATACGCGTGCAGGCATTGAAAGCCTGGATGATCTGGTGCGCCTCAGGAAGGTTCTCGCACATCGTCCCCATCTGTTTCCAAATGAAGGCGACCGCGTCGAGCCGCAGTAAATCGACACCGGTGTTGGCGATGAACAACATCTCGGCGAGCATCGCGCGAAAAACTTCCGGATTGCGGTAGTTCAGATCCCACTGAAAACTGTTGAATGTCGTCCAGACCCAGCGTTCCATCCCGTCGTGCCAGGTAAAACTGCCGCGGCGGACGGTGGGGAAAATCTCGCGCAATGTTCGTTCGTACTGATCCGGGATCGTGCGATCAGGGAATAGGAAGTAATAGTCCTCAAACTCGTCGTTTCCTGACTGAGCCTGTTGGGCCCAATAATGATCGTCGGCAGTGTGATTGAACACAAAATCGAGCACCAACAGGATGCCGGCCTCGCGCAGGTCGGCGG
>JBDNIG010000819.1:0-14079 GCA_041688415.1 Rhodopirellula sp.
AGCCGGTGAGTGGATTGAAGTGGCGCAGGCTTCTAGCCGGTGAGTGGATTGAAGTGGCGCAGGCTTCTAGCCGGTGAGTGGATTGAAGTGGCGCAGGCTTCTAGCCGGTGAGTGGATTGAAGTGGCGCAGGCTTCTAGTCCGTGAACGAAAACTCGCGTACGCTCATTACTCGATGCTGAACGACTCCCGCGAGAGTGCTTGCGATGGCGATTGTCGCGTGCCTACTCGCGACAGACCGAGCCGTCGGTCGACCCTCTGACGATGCCACGAAAACACTGACTCCATGACTGATCCGGCCCATCAAGCTGCCACCGACGCACACGATCCCGTACCGGCTCGGTACTGCATTGGGATTGATTTGGGCACGACCAACTGCGTGCTGTCATATGTTGATACCGAGAGCGAGCAACGCCGCGTCGAGGTTTTTTCGGTTCCCCAGTGGGTGGACATTGATACCGTGGAAGCGCGAAGTGCGTTGCCATCGTTTCACTACACACTGACGGATGCTGAAGTAACGGCCGCCACGGCAGCGAGTCGCGGGTTGGCTAGTTTTCTCGTGGATCCGCTCAGCGTTCGTGTTGGCGAGTACGCGCGAGTTGCCGGCGCGTCGCATCCCGGCCGATTGATTGTCTCGGCCAAGAGTTGGCTTTCACACGAGGGTGTCGATCGGACGGCCGCGCTATTACCTTGGCACGGTGATTCGGACGTGGAAAAGCAATCGCCGATGTCGGCCTCGGCCGCGTATCTGGCACATCTCCGCGCGGCGTGGGACACCGCCCACCCGGATGCTCCGATGGCGGAGCAGGATGTCGTCGTCACGTTGCCCGCCTCCTTCGATGAGGTGGCGCGCGAGTTGACCGTGACCGCTGCCGCGAAAGCGGGATTGCCCCGAATCCAATTGATCGAAGAGCCGCAGGCCGCCTTTTACGCGTGGTTGGATCGACAAGGCAAAGACTGGACCGAGCGAGTTCGCGTGGGCCAGTTGATTCTCGTTTGCGATATCGGCGGCGGCACCACCGACCTCACACTGATTCGTGTTCGCTCGGCCGATGCGACGACGAATCAAGACGGTGACGTCGATCGGCCCGACGACGCGGTGGGGGATGCGATGCAGTTTCACCGCGTCGCGGTCGGCAAGCACTTAATTCTTGGCGGCGATAATCTTGATTTGGCAATCGCCAAGTCGGTGGAATCCAAACTTGACAACCCGTTGCCCGCACGCCGTTGGCAGCGGCTGATCGCCGATGCGCGGCGGGTCAAGGAGTTGATGCTGTCGCCCAATCGTCCCGCCGAGACGACGATTCATCTAGCCGGAGAAGGTTCGTCATTGATCGGAGACTCGCTCTCGCTGGCGATCTCGGCGGATGACGTTGACGAAATGGTCCTCGACGGTTTCTTTCCGAACGTGCCGCTCGAATCAACCGTCGCCAGCGGACAGAGTGGATTTCAAGAGCTTGGTTTGCCATACGCCGCTGACCCAGCAATCACGAAACACCTCGCTGAGTTCTTGCGTTTGCACCGTGCGACGGGACTCGACGATGTCGCGGTCGACTCGGATCGAGTCGATCTGGTCTTGTTCAATGGCGGGGTGCTGCGTTCATCAGCGATTCAGTCACGCGTCATGGCGTGTTTGCAAGAGTGGTTCGCGGGCGGCGACGACGACGCGTGGCAGCCCGAGGCATTGCAATCACCGCGGCTCGATCTAGCAGTCGCCCAAGGTGCGGCCTATTACGCTCGCGTGCGACGTGGGGAAGGCGTTCGCATCGCCGCTAACTTAGCGAGAACCTATTTCATGCAAATTTCTCAGTCGCCACCGCGGGCCGTCTGCGTGATTCCCGCCGATGCCCAACCGGGACAGAACTACCGGATCGACTCGTTGCCGATGGAACTTCGCGTCGGCGTGCCAGTGAGTTTCCCGCTCTGGGCCAGCAGCACGCGATTGGCTGATCGTGTCGGCGACGTGATCGCGATCGACGAGAAAGAAATGACGGCACTGCCGCCCATTCACACGGCACTGCAAAATCGCAAACGACGTGACCCGTCGACCATGCGAATTGTGATTGAAACGCAGCTCTCCGAAATTGGGACGATTGGTGTGTACTGCGTCGAAGCTCCGAGTGGCCCGAAAGATGCGGATCGAGCGAAGAGCCGAGCCAGACGATGGAAACTCGAATTTGATATCCGCGCCACCCTGGAGACCGATCGGGAGGCGCACCTGGGTGGCGGCGAAGCCTCTGGGATCGTCGATGAAGAAACAATGCAGGCCTGCCGCGGTGAGATCGAATCAGTCTTTGTCAGCGGAGCTGAGAAACCGTCGAAGTTGATCAAACGCTTGCAATCCGCGTTGGAACTTCGCCGCGACGACTGGCCGCCGGTATTATTGCGAGGCATCTGGGAATCGCTGATGGCGGTCGAACCGGCGCGTCGGCGTTCGCCCGCCCACGAATCGCGGTGGCTGAACTTACTCGGGTATTCGCTACGGCCCGGTTACGGCGTGGCGGTCGACGATTGGCGAACGGGACAAACCTGGCGAATGCTGTTCGGCAAGATCGCCCACGACGACGCCCAGACCCGTGCCGAGACGCTGATCCTGTGGCGACGGATCGCCGGTGGCCTGACCGCTGGACAACAGATCCAGCTTGCGAGCGTCCTGAAGAAGAACCTCGTCAGCGGTAGCGGGTCGCGGGCGGAAGCTGCTGAAACGCGAGAGGCGTGGCGATTGGTGGGGTCGCTCGAAAGGTTGCCGATCCAGGAAAAATTGCACTGGGTACGTGAGGCACTCGGGCAGCTCGAGAGAAAGAAATCTCGTTCGCTGCATCCCGTATTGCTGTGGGCGATCGGACGGATGGGGACACGAATTCCCGCGTACGGACCGCTTAATCTTGTTATCGGCGCCCACGATGCGGCTGGCGTTTTACAGCGACTTCTGGCGTCGCCCACGCTACAGTTCAACGCACCGGAGAAAGCAAACGGATCGGGAGTGGCCGAGCAGGTGAACATCGCAGCGGCCCTGGCACTCACCCAGATCACTCGACTCTGCGACGATCGGTTTCGAGACGTTGATGATGAGACGCGCGAACGTGTTCTAAGGGAGCTGCGAGTGATCGCGGCACCCGCTCATTTCTCACGTTTGGTAGAAGCGGGTGGGCAGTTTGACCATGAGGAGCAAGCGGCCATTTTTGGTGAGTCGCTACCGCTGGGAATTGAACTGACTCGCTAATGATTGACACGTGACGTTCCCCTTAAGATCACCGGGACAATAGTGGCGTAAGCTTCCAGCTTGCGTTTTCTGAATCGCAAGCTGGAAGCTTACGCCACTTATTTACGAGGTCACGCGTGCGATGAAATAACCCAGTACGAGCGCAGCGACAAAGAGCGATGCGATGATCGTTCCGAGTAAAACCGGATCCATCCCTTGACGTTGCGGCGTGGTGGGACGACGGAGACGCGTGTCGCTGTCGATGATGGATTGGTCGACTTTACGCGGTTGCTGGCGCGGATCACGGAACCCCGATTCCGCTTCGAGATCGATCAAGCTGCCGCTCAGCGAGTCCGAGGGCGATCCCATCGAACGTACTTTGACTAATCTGCCACTGCTGCTGGCGAGTTTGTCTTGCTCACGAATCAACTTTGACCGACTGCTCGCGAGCGTCTCGGCGTTCTTATTGGAGACCGTATCATGCTGAACTTGCGAATCGGCCAACCCACTCGAACTGCCACTGCTAAAACTCATCGAGGATAGTGAGCCAATCGGTTCGGGATCCTCACCCAAAGCGACGCGGACCGGTTCACCGCGCGGGACATGAAGGGTAAATCGCTCGAATACCTCGGCAACTTCCTTGGCGGTTTGATAGCGATACCGCGGATCCTTTTGCAGCATCTTCACGCACATGCCCTCCAGTTCACCCGGGCAGTCGGGGCGGAGTTCACGAATCGCACGCGGCATTTCGTTCTGATGTTTGATGATTCGCTGGGCGAGCGTACCATCGGAGAACGGGGGACGGGCCGTGAGCAGGAAGTAGAGCGTGCATCCCAATCCGTAGATGTCGACGCGGTGGTCGACCTGATGGCTGTTGAGTGCCTGCTCGGGCGCCAGGTAATCGGCTGTCCCTAAAACGTTCTCGTTGTTCGCCACCGTCAATGAGTGATCTTCGTCCGTTTCGATCAATGCCAGTCCCATGTCGAGCAAACGCACCCGTCCCTGTTGATCGACTAATAAATTGGCCGGTTTGACGTCGCGGTGAATGACACCCCTCGCATGAGCATGCTCGAGACCCCGCGCAGCCTGGGCGACGATATCGGCTGCGGTCGAGAAATCGAGCGGGCCGTCGCGGCGGACGAGCATTTGCAAGTCGAGGCCGTCGACATACTCCATCACGATGAAGTGCGTGTCGCCATCGTTATCAATATCGTGGGCAACGACAATGTTCGGATGACTCAGCGACGCGATGGCTTGCGCTTCGCGTTTAAAACGGGCCAGATACGAGGCGTCGTGAACGCGCTTCTTCGGCAGTACTTTGATGGCTCGTTTGTCGTGCAGTCCGACATGTTCGGCGAGATACACGCTGCTCATCCCACCGCTACCGATATGTCCGAGCAGTTTGTACTTGCCCAGAAAGAAACCGCGATACTTCCCTTGGAACAGTTTCTCGATGTGCCAGTCGGTCAACAAGCCAGCCCGCTTGAACGCGGCGGCGAGTTTGCGAGAATTGGGCGGCAGTTCGCCACCGCACTTTTCACGAATTTTCACCAGGAACCGCTCGAGCATGGTCTCGTCGACCAGATTGCTTTTCGCAACCATGGATACAAAGCGTTCGGAAGTAATCGAAGACATGGAAGAGGCCGACCGTGATCCCACCCAAAGAGTTGTTGTAGCTGCCGCCGAGCCAAAATTGCGTTGCTGCGATAAGAGCAGTCTAGCGAAAGCAAAACGGACCGAGTGCAGTTTCTAATCGTTTTGATAGCATGTTTCTAGTCAAACATGGGGGGAATGCCATCGAATTTGCCACTAAATTCTCGTATTTTCGCACCCACGGGGGAATTGTCCGGTTGAACCGCATGGGCAACGGCCCTCGCTTGGGAACGCGGGAACGTTGGGTGGTGTAAGCTTCAAGCTTGCGATTCGAGAAACGCAAGCTGGAAGCTTACACCACGTCAATACACCATCAATCGTTGTTCCCGCGTTCCTTGGCTGAGAAAATGCTGTCCGCTGGACACGCCGTTGAACGACGGCTCCCCGTCCCGTGCGCCGTAGTGCCTTCGGCCTTTGAACCCGCCATCTTCTCTTTGGAACGCCGCCATGAGTCCTTCTGATTCCACGAACAGTGCATCCGCGATCCCGGACGCAAACTCCGCCATGGAAACCGCAATTATTGGTGGAGGTGTGATTGGACTCTCACTCGCCTGGGAGCTTGCGCAGCGGGGACACGCGGTCGCGGTCATCGAGCGGCGAGCTTTGACGGGTGAGTCCCCGTCGCCGAGCGGGAAGCTCGCAACGATTCCCTGCACCTCCTGGACCGCCGCGGGAATTTTGCCGCCCGCCAACTTTGAGCTGGCCACCGATTCACTGGATCGATTTCGTGGTTTCAGTCATCAAATCTGGCCCGAATGGGCCGCGCGACTCGGGCAAGTCACGGGCGTCGACGTCGGCCTGAACGCGTGCGGTGGATACTACCTCGCCGAAACCGCTGGCGAAGCTGCTGCGATGATCGGCATGACAGCGTATTGGGACGAGCTGAATATCGAATGCCAACCACTTTCACGGTCGCAGTTGCGTGCCCGTAAACCACATCTCTCGTCTTGGATCGACAATAATCCCTGGATGCGCGATCATCCCGACAGCGCCGCATGGTGGGTTCCCGATGAGTTTCAAGTTCGCCCACCGCGGTTGCTCAACGCGCTCTACTTGGCCGGGGTCGAGGCGGGAGTGCGATTTATCGACAATACATCCGTCACCGCAATCGAAGACTCGCCGTCATCCGTGACCCTCTACACGGGCGACGCTCAAGCGAAAAAAGAGAAAATTGCGACTGCGCAGCGCATCGTTCTTTGCGGAGGCGCGGCCACCGGCCATATCGATCCCACGAACCGCTTGCAGAACTCATTAATCCCCGTGCGAGGACAGGTCCTGCTGCTGCAAAGCGAGGCGTTCCTTGAGCCAGCCGTTATCAATATCGGTAACCGGTATCTGGTGAGTCGTGGTGATGGCCATGTTCTCGTCGGTTCGTGCGAAGAGGAAGCCGGTTTCACTCAGCACACGACCGAGCCGATGATCGAGCAGATGCGTCAATTCGCCGCACATGTCTGTCCCCAGCTCGCCGATGCACCGGAGGTGCGGCGTTGGGCCGGGCTGCGGCCGATGACTTTTGACGGGTTTCCGATGCTCGGGCACCTGCCCAGGCGGGGCCACGTGTACGTCGCGGCGGGCCATTATCGCAGCGGGATTCACTTTTCTCCTGCAACGGCCGTAGCCATAGCCGACATGATCGAGCACAAACCCACGTTCATGGACCTCGCCCCGTTCGCCGTTTCATTGTCGCCGGGCGTCCCGAGCCGATAGGATAGCGAGTAGTCTGTCGCAGACAGCTTGTTGCGTTAGTCGCTTCGGCGAATTCTGTGCGCAAACACTAAGCAGGTTTGGGGAATTCATTCCGCATATCTGAGTGCCACGTTTTCACAACCCGACGCGTGAGCGAGGGATGGCGGCGTGAATCACTCGCTTACGCGTCGGGTTATGATTGTTGATTCCACCGAAATATTTCCCAGTATCTGCTTAACCCGCCAGTCGGTCGGTCGCGCGGCGGGTGGGACGAACACGCGCCGGGCCGGGCATGGCGGTGTTGGAGGACGCACCGAGCCCTGTGAGAAGGGAGTCGTTACCGGATTTGACGTGCACGTCCATCTGCGGGAACGGAATCGAGACACCCGCCGCGTCGAGCTGCGTCTTGACCTCCGCAATCAACAACTCATTGAGCGGCCAATATTCTTTGGCGGCGACCCACAACCGTACCTTCCACTGCACGGCGCTATCGCCGAGTCCCGCCAGCACGACGGCACCGCCGCGGCCCTCGCCTTGGATCGTATGCTCGGCGAGATTGTCGATCGCACGCTGCAACGCCGCACGCGTGACCTGGAGGTCCGCGGCGTAGTCGACGCGTGCCAATACCTCGACGCGGCGATGTTTGTGATGCGTCATGTTCTCGATCGTGCCGCCGGCAATGGAGCTGTTGGGCACGATGATGCGACGATTGTCAAACGTGTCGAGCGTGGTCGTGAACAAGTCGATTTCGTTCACCTTGCCCGACACCGAGGCCGCGGTCACAACATCGCCGACTTTAAAGGGCCGAAAGATAAGCATCAGCACGCCAGCAGCGAAGTTGCTCAGGGTTCCTTGGAATGCCAATCCAATCGCGAAACCAGCGGCCGCGAGCATCGCTGCGAGCCCGCCCAGTGGTACACCGATCGTGCTCAGCACCGCGCCGGCCACGCCAAGCATGATCGAATAAAACACCATATTGCCGATGAATTTACCCAGCGTTTCATCGACCCGCCGGCATACCGGTTGGCTGATCACTCGCATCAGGTACTTGGCAACCATGTAGCCCATGAAAATGACAAACAAACCGAGCGCCGCCCACAACACCGCGGGCACCAATTGCGTCGTTGTGTACTCCGCAATTCCTGCGAAATCCCCCTGTGTCATCTGGGAAATCAATTCCGCTGTGGCGTCAGTGAAATCCGGACGTGTTACGTCGGGCGTTTGGCTGGCTACTTCGCTGGCGGAGATGCTCGAGCCCGATTCAACCGTCCTAGAAACGGCGTCTGGCGAAAAGGATTGTGCGGGGTTCATGCGGGGATCACTGCAAGCAGGAAGAAATTCAGTCACGGCAACAAGCGGGGCGCCGTGAAACTTCCTCCATTTACCAAGTCTCCGATGACGGAATCAAGACGAGAGCGCCGAGCGACTTTTTCTTGCTCGCCCAGAGTAGTTGTCAACCAAGTCTTTGATTCGATGCGGACACGGTCTGGCCCTTTTCGTTCGACGCGTTTTTTCAATTGGGGCGACGACCCAGGTGAATAGCTACCAGACCGCAATTCAGCAGTGCCTTAAGCCTGCGGTGGCGAAACTTGGCGAAGGACCAGGGATGAAAATCCGCTGGCGGGATAAAACGCCCGGACGGCGGGTGAGTCCGGTTGGGGCGCGATCCAAGCTGTTTTCTCGAATAGCGATTCCACAAATACGCGCAATTCCATGCGTGACAATGCGGCACCGGGACAGACGTGAATGCCGGCGCCGTAGAGCAGGTTGTTGGTTGGGTCACGGTCCACGCGAATTTTCTCGGCGTCGTCAAACGCGTCTTCGTCCCGGTTCGCCGAAATCCAGTGCAACGTGATCCTTTCGTCCGCATCGAGATCGCGATCTCCGATTCGGACGGGGCATTTCGTAACGCGGCGATTGGAAACGAGCGGATTATGAATACGCAGGATCTCATCAATTCCATTTGGCAACAGCGCAGAATCGTCACGCAGTTGAGACTGCAGGTTTTCATCGCCGGCGAGATGATGCAACAGAATCCCGTTCGATGCGGAGATCGTGCCAATTTCGCCCACGGTCCAGTTCCGCAGGATGCTAGAGAGCTCCTCACTGCTCAATTTTCGTCCAAACACTCGTTCTCGCATCAACGACGAGGTGACGTCGTTCCGGTCGTCGGCATCATTGACGATTCGTTGGTCGACTTGTTCATCGACGATGGCTTCGAACTGGCGGGCGAGGTGCGACATTGCGGTTCGATTGGATTCACGAATGGCTTGATGATTGTTCGCCATCCATTCGATCAACCGCGTCGACAAACCGTCCGGCCAGCCGAGAAATGCGCACTGGACTCGGGCGGCAAATCTCGCCGCCAATTCGTCATTGACTTCGACGTCACGACCGTCGGCGAAGGCGGCGTCGATTAAGTCATCCGCGATTTGTCGACACACCGGTTCAAACTGGTCAACTCGGTCGGCGGCAAAGTAGGGCTCGATCGTCTCTCGATACGCGGTGTGCTCGGGAGGGTCCATTCCATCGGGCACGGTCAGGTGCTGCGACACCACGTTGCTGAAGGATTCGCGGTCGTTGAGAATGCGTTTGACATCCGCGTGTCGAAAGATTGACCAGCCCAGCATGTCGCTGTGCGCTACCGGACATCGCTGCCGCATCTCGTCATTGATCTCGACTTGATCACGCGATGCAAGTTCCGATTTTGGGTTCCAGTCGGACTTCTTGTCGTCTGTCATATTGTTGCATTTGTCGAATGGAGAAAGCGGAGCGAGTCAGGCCGCGATTGTTTCGTCTGTTCAACGAAGTGCTAAAACGGTCATCCAGATCGCCGTGGTGGTGGTGCCGAGGACCACGGTCCAGCCGACGGGTTTGAGATATTTCGGATGAGGTGGATCGAACATGAGATACCATGCCATGATCACCATGGGCAGCGTGCAGATCGCGATGCCGAAGCCCGCTCGTACCAAACTAGCAGCGATCAGCAACAACGTCAAGATGATCGACCAGTGAATCTTGCGCGACCGACGTTTTTGCGATGCGATCACGGCGCGCACCGCCATGGTCGTTGAGCCAAACCCAATCGTCCAAGCGATCCACATCTCTATCGCACGAGTGGGCACGACTTCGCCAGCCATCAAGATCGGCACGCAGGGTGCCGTCAACCCGATCACTCCCCACAGTTCTCCGGCCAAGGTGCGATGCTTGCCAGCGATCGCGATGGCAAAGCTGACGGTGGCGAGAACCCCACAACCGAGCAAGGACCACCTCACGTTTGCCGAGCCCATCGCGAGTGCGGCGAAGCCACTGACGAAGGCGATCCCAAGCCACACGCGGAGCCATTGTTTCGCCGCGGGAGTATCACGCTGCGCACGAGCACCACGATGACCCAAAACAATTAACAGCGGTTCGTGTGCGTAGAATGCCGCGATCGATGCGGCGGCGACACAAACGCCGACCAGCGTGTGGCCGGCAATGATGAGTGACGTCGCGAGGGGGATGCCAAGGATTGCATAAGCACCGTGTCCCTTGGGTTTCAGATTCGCCGCAGGTGCGACCGATTTCGGAGTGATTGTCGGCGCGTTGGCAATGCTCATGGGTCTAGCTCGTCAGCGCGGTTTGATGAGTTGAGACGCCTGCGGGCAAAAGTTCCGCCAGGATCTTCGTCGCCGCTTTTTGTCCACTCTCGATGCAGCCCGGCACGCCGACACCCGTCAACGAACTGCCCGCCAGCGCGAGCGTGGGGTGCTGAGAAAGCTGCTCTTGAATTTCAGCGATGCGTTGTTTGTGCCCGATGTGGTACTGCGGCATCGCATGGGTTTGCCGTGTGACGTGACGCAGGATCGGCTCACCTTCGATGTCCAGCAACTCGGCAATCTCCCAATGGGCCAACTCGGTCAGTTGGTGGTCGGACATGCGCAGCAAGTCGGGCTGCATCGCGCCTCCAATGAAAACTCTCATCAAGACGGTCCCATCGGGCGCTCGGCCGCCGTACTTCTCACTCGAAAAACTGCACGAAAGGATGTCGTGTTTTTCGATATGAGGCACGACGAAGCCAAACGAATTGAGTGGCATGCGAATTTGGTCTCGCGAAAAGGCGAGCGACACGACCGCGCAGCTCGCGTACTCGATCTGCCCGAGTCGCTGCGCAAGCTCGGTATCGACGTCGTAGCACATCGCCGCCGCATGGTTGGCGGGTGCCGCGATGACCACCGCATCGGCCCGCATCTGTCCTTCATCATCGAGTTCAATCAACCAACCCGAATCCGTTTTCTTCAGATTACGCACGGGCGAATTGAAGTGAATGTTTTCGGCCGGCAAGCTCGATCCGAGGGCGTTGATTAGACGCGACATTCCGCCTCGCAGCGTCATGAACTGGCTGTATCGAGCACCGCCGCCGGTTTCAGCCCGATGCTTTTGTTGGCGGCGCCCCGCCATCATGCCACGGATCAAACTGCCGTGCTCGCGTTCCATTTCCAGGAATCTTGGCATCGTCGCTGCAACGCTCAATCGCACCGGATCCGCCGTATAAATGCCGCCAACCAACGGCTGGACAAGACGCTCAAACATTTCCGTGCCGAAGCGGCGGCACACGAAGGATTGCAGCGATTCATCGTCATCCGTTCTCTTGCGAGGCACGAAGACTTCGCAGCCAGATCGCAATTTGCCCAGCGGTGACAAGATTTTGGTCGTCAAAATTGGCCAAATTCGCGACGGAGCCATCACCACGAACCCGGGTGGGATCGGCTCGAGTTTTCCGTGGCTGACAACCATCGCACCGCCACCACCGGGCTTCGTGCGGATCAATTCATCGCCGAGGCCGAGATCGCGGCACAGCTCAATCGCCGTCGGTGACGTGGTGATGAAGTTGTCCGCGGCTCCCTCAATCAAGAAGCCATTTTTTTCTGTTGTCTTGATGACGCCTCCTAAACGCGAACCTGACTCGATCAATTGAACATCGAGATTGGGATCGAGTTTACGAAGATGATAGGCGGCTGCGAGACCGGAAATGCCACCGCCGATGACGGCAACACGCCGTCGATTGTCTACGCGATTGTGGATGTGGGTGGACATGGCGATGTTCCAGTGAAAGCGGGAGGGATGTAGTTGCAGTCAGGTTCCGCCGCCATGGGATCACCCGTCACACCGTAGGCGCGAGCGCGTGAACCACCGCAGACATTACGAAATTCGCAGACGCCGCACTTGCCCTGCAATTGATCGCTGTCACGCAGCATTCGGAACGTCGGTGAGTTTTGATAGACGTCGACAACACTCTGCGACGGGAAATCACCGCAGTGAATCGGTAAGAATCCAGTCGGGAAAATCTCACCGGTATGGCTGACGAACATCACGCCCTTGCCATCGTTCACACCAGCGGGAATGAAGCCTCGTGGTGCGGCGGCGGATCCTTTCGGTGTGTTCTGAATCACGTGCCGCCGGTAGTGAGGTGCCTCGGTCGTCTTGATCATGTAGGGCTGCACGCGCGCCTGAGCATGCAATCGAGCAAAGGCATCCTCGCATTCGTCAGCGTTCAATCGCGCCATCGTCGTTGCCCGACCGACGGGAATCAAGAAGAAGATGGACCACAACGCGATGTCCAACTCGGCAAAACGGTCCGCCATCGTTTCAATTTGATCGACGTTGGCGGGCGTCAGCGTCGTGTTGATCTGAGTTTCTACCTGCAGTTCCCGCGCAACCCGCAGCACGTGCATGCTGTGGTCGAAACTGCCCGCCACGCCGCGATTGGCATCATGGGTCGCCGCGTCGGCGCCATCAACGCTAATCGCCATGCGAGAAATCCCAGCGTCGCGGAGTCGTGCAATGGAATCGCGATTCACCAGCGGCGTGGCACTCGGCGTGATTGAAACGTCAATGCCCGCTGTGACCGCATGCTCGATCAACTCATAGATATCGTCACGCTTCAATGGATCACCGCCGGTCAAAATCAACATCGGCGGATCGGGAAATTCGGTCAGTTGATCAATCAGCCGCTTGGATTGCTCAGTAACCAACTCGCCCGGATGACGGTAACTCTGAGCACAAGCGCGACAGTGCTGGCACACCAAATCACACGCCCGCGTCAATTCATAGAACACCAACATGGGGCTGTGGTCGAATGACTTCCGCGATCGAACATGTGTGGGTCGAGTGGCGGCCGTTGAATCTGGTTTCGGGCGAGCAATCATGCCGCGACTCCTTGGTAGGCGTGGGTGATCTCACCATCTTAGCCTATTCTGCACGCACATGTGCAGAATGACTTCGCGCAAAATGGCTGCGGCAAACTGTCACGCGGGTTTCTCACAAAAACGAATGGTGCAATGGGCTGGGGGGTGCGCCCTGCGGATTACCCAATTCTCGTACGGCGCCGACGACGCTTCCGCGATTAGCCGGATGTCCAGCAAAGCGAACATTACCGAAAAGCGATCGTTGCGATCGCCAAAATTCCGCAACGAAAAGACGACGCGGATCCCTTGCCGCTTCGCTGGCCGCTTCAAGCGCTGTCCCCCACTGCCCGCCGTAAGTCATCAGCACGTCGGGTTGCCAAGTATCCCGCAAACGCTCGTAGATCGACAGGAACGCGTCGACTTCCGCCGCTCCGGGCTCGCCCTGCCCGTCAGGCTGGAAAACACTCACCGGCACGCCACCCTGACGAAAGTGCAGAATCGAAAACGGGGCGAGAATCGAAAACGGGACGGAGGCCGATTCAAAGCGGTGCTCCCCGACCGACAATCCGGCTTCCTCGATCGTCCTCGCGGCGACCGCCCGTCGCCGCGAGCATCTGCAGCATGTCGCGGGTCGACCCCGCCGCGCCGCTGAAAGGATCTAAATAGCAATGATACGACGCGAACAACAGACATTGAAGAAGCTGACCCGATCGCCACCACCATGCTGGACATCGAAGGGTTCTCGTCATCCTGGATTGGCTCCTTGTATGAAGGACGCTGGATAATCGAACCGGATATCGAGTCGATCAAATGCATCATGGGACTGGAACACTTGCGAGGCCAATCACCCGAGGCCCTCAGTCTCAGCTTCACCGAGACCTATCAAGTCTTGTCGACGAATTGGTTGCTCTGCGTGTGTGTCGGGGTGAGTGAACCGCTCGCCGCGGCGTCCGTCGGGCAAAGCGTAGTCTCCGTCATGGGCAATCGACCGGGCCGCACCGAGCCCCGGGAAAACAAACGCCGACCGAAGGTGCTTAAACTAATGACGACACCGCGTCGCCTCTTCCGAGCGGCGCTGGCTGCGCTAACGAGAGTCCGGTAAATCGCGGTGGACAACGCCATTCGTAATCGCGGTAGGGACGTCCGTTGCCGACTGAGTCACTCGAAATAATCAGGTCGGTGACGTAGCGATGTCGAGCCGAAAGAATCGAGCCAGTCATCAGCAGTCGAAACGTCTGGAAACTGGGCTTCGTAAAAACTGGAGAGAATGTGCGTGGCAACGACTCGAACGAATTGGCAAGTTCCATGGTGGGCGGCTTCCGTGCCAAAGGATTAAAGTTTGAAGGTTCAAATCACATTGGAACGGGCCGCCT
>JBDNIG010000123.1:0-4331 GCA_041688415.1 Rhodopirellula sp.
ACGGTTGCGGCGCGGGCGTGGAAGTCGTCGTTTTTCATGATTCGTTCGATCAACTTCGGATCGAGGTCGCGATCGCTTTCTTGCACCCACATCGCTTCGCACAACTGTCGGGCATCGCTCTCGTCGGTGAGCCATGACTTCAGCGCCGCGACCTTTTCCGATTTCGGACGTTCACGCAGTTCACGCCGCACTCGGTACCGAGTGCGAAGCTCGGGGACTTCCAGTTGTTTGAGCAATTCGGCCGCCGAATCACCATCAAAATCAGCTTTTTCGAGCAGTGGTTTCTTGTCGTAAACCATGCGGTACACCCGGCCGTGCGCGTGATCACGATTGGGATCACGCTGGGAATACTGCATGTGACCGATCAAGGCGTTGCACCAGTCGCCGAACCAAACCGCTCCGTCGGGACCGATCTTGGGATCGACGGGACGGAAGATCATGTCCGTCGACGACAGCAGATCGTCGATTCGCTGGCCGACAAATCCCGCCGTGCCCTCTTCGTCGTGCACCGTAAAACGCGGCATGCCGTGCATGTTGATCACGCACGCGTAGATGAACTGCCCTTGTACCGAGTCGGGCAAGTGCCGTGAGAACAGAAACTCGTTGCCCACGGCGGGCCGCATCCCCTCGTTGTCAAAAATCGGTCGCAACGTTTTGCGAGTCGCGACTTCCTTGCCGGACAGCGGTGTGGCCCAGTGTTGTTTCGCGTTGGTGCCGTCACCGACGATTCCCTGGCCCCACTCGTCGAATACCATGCACCACGGGTTGCCGTAGCCGGGGGTGACGAAGTGCCGAAATTTCATCGAGATCGGGTCGAAGACGTACACGCCACCACGATCGCGATTGCGGAAGGGACCCCAGGGTGTCTCGACGCTGGTCGAAACTGCAATCCCTTCGAGCATGTATAGCAGTCCACCGGGTGACAGTTCCCACGCACCCATCGCATGGTGCGTATCACCAGTGGCGATCCCGTCGATGAGCTGGGTGACTTCATCAGCGTGATCATCTCCGTCAGTGTCTTTGAGAAACAGGATGCGAGGCTCGTCGACGACGAGCACACCGCCGTTGACGAATTCAAATCCGGTCGGGCAAATCAGTTTGTCATAGAACGTGGTCGTCTTATCGGCACGGCCATCGCCGTTGGTGTCTTCCAAAATTAACAGTCGGTCGCTGGGCCGTTTGGCTCCTGGTTGCCACTGCGGATAGTTTGGCATGCACGAAACCCACAACCGACCCTTGGCGTCAAAGGCGATCTGGTTGGGGTTGGCCAGTTCGGGAAAATCGAGTTCGGAAGCAAATAGTTCAACGCGAAAGTCCTCGGGGACTTTCATCATGTCAATCGATTCTTCCGGCGTGGGGTATACGAGTTCCTTAGGTTCTCGCCATTTCCGGAAATTTTCATCCCGCGACCCAAACATGGTCCCTGGCACGACAACGCTGCCGGTGCCGGAGTCATCGGGCTCGTCGGCGACCTCACGTCCGCCAGCGAGGTCCCAAATGTACTGGTCTCGTACCTCCACCATGGCTCGGATTTTCCGATATTCCGTGGGAAACGTCTCGGTGTCCCAGGTGCGGCGACCGCCGTACACGTACCATCCGTTGAGCATCCGATAGTCTTGCAAATGCAGCCATGACTTGTCGTTGACCCATGTCCGCACGCGCTCGTAACGATCAGTTTCTTCGTCGGACAATGCGTCCGTGCCGAACAGGGATGCATCGAGCAATTTGCCCATCAATTCGTCGCCGGCTTCGTTGAGGTGGACACCATTGATCGTGAACTGCAGCCCGTCCTCTTTGCTGAACTCCGGCAGTGTGCCATCGAAGAGATCGACAAACCGGTGGCCATCCTCAGCGGCCAACTTTTTGATCGCATCGCGATAGATGGCCAGACTCGCATTACGCTTGTCCGCATCTGGGTGCAGTCGGTTGTTCACCGGATCGGTGGTCCACTGCGATTCAAACGCCGTCGGACCGACCAACACGAATCTCGCCGATTCGCCGTCGCCCGCGTAAGACTCTTGGAGCTCGGCGATCCACTTGCGGTAGTTGGCGATGAACGCATCAACGGACTTGGAATCGTCTCCGGCGAAGGATTCGTTGAACCCGTAGAAGCACATGAACAGATTGGGTGAGAATATCTTCAGAGGGTCGTCGATATTGGTGTAGTTATTGGGACGCTGGCGGATCGCGACCTCGTCGGCTGGCCAACCGAAATTGCGAAAGCGAATGTTTTGATCGGCCTGCCGCAATTGCAACCGCGTCTCGAAATTGCCGAACAAGTTCATCCGCTCGGCCAAACAGTTGCCCACCGCCGCGATCCGCTGGTCCTGCTCAATCGGAAACGCCGGTTGGTCGCGCGCCGAGGCTGCCTCTGCTTTGGATTTGACGGGATCGGTGGCAGACACTGAGCCGCTGAAGCAGAGGCTCAGCAGTACTCCACAGGCGAGAGCAGGCCGAATGACGTTCGGGTAGAGCATGGTGAGGCAGGAGGGGGTTGCAGGTGGGAACGTGATCGGCGGGGCATTCGCCAAAGGGAGTATTGTAGTCGCTAAACAATAGGTAGTGGTACCTCCAATTTCGTGAGCCGAGACGCGTTAGGATCGTTCGACCAATATAGGATCGTTCGACCAATATAGGATCGTTCGACCAATAAGTGTCCGATTTGATCGATAGGGGTAGGGAAGTCCGGTTGAGCCGGACTCCCCTCCCTCCGAACCGTGCGTGCGGTTCTCCCGCACACGGCTCTCCGGTTAGTGGTCCCCGGTAAGGGATTCAACGTAACGAGTATGGGCAGATTCACGCGATTGATCTCTGCGATCGTCGCTTCCATCGATTGGCCACTCTTTCGGGGCGTCAGGTGCCGGATCGTATCGAACATCTTGCGGTGGCTTTTCGCCCGTGGAAAGCGAAGCTTCCCGCGAAACGAATAGCCCAAGAAGTCAAAACTCTTGTCCCGGCTGTCGACGAGGTGCGTCTTCTCGGGGTGCAGCGTCAAACCCGCTTCGCTGACGAAGCGAGTGACTTCCTCAAGGGCCGCCTCGGCTTGCTCCTGACTACGACACAGGATCACAAAGTCGTCGGCGTAACGAACCATCTCATAGCCAAGCTCGGCCATCCGGTGGTCCAATTCATTGAGGTACAGATTCGAAAGTAACGGGGAAAGTACAGCCCCTTGCGGAACGTAACCTTGCAGCTCAGCATCGACCACATAGACATGATCGGATTCCAATAACTCTTCGACCACGCGCAGTGCATCGTGGCAACCGCGTCCACGCCGGAAGCCGAAACTTCTCTCGTGAAATTCGTTGTCGAAGATGGGTTCGATGACATTCACGAGTGCCGTTTGCACGACACGCTCTCGAACCGTAGGCCCAGATTCAATGGTTACTGGCCAGAGGCCGCTTTTGATCGCTGCCCGGTTTGAGAATTTGGACTCTTCGCACCGGCTTGGGACGATATGTCCCTGACTTCAATTCTTCACCTAGCGACAGCGAAACAATAAAACGCGCTGAATGGTAGTGGACGAGGCAACGAGTCCAGCAGCGAAGGACTCGTTGCCTCGTCCACTACGCGACTTATTGTTTCGCTGTCGCCTAGTCGCCGTAGTTCGGCGATTTCGTTATCACTGAAATCCGTGGTGCTCTGCTCACTTGACAGCTCTCTCTGCTTATCCAGATTGAACTTCTGAACATTCCGTCTCCAACCACCGCACTGCTATCTCACTCACCTCGGTTTCGCACGTTACCGCATTCATTCACCGTGTGAGTCGTCCCACCGACCGTCCAAACTGGTTGGACAGACCTCGCGGTCATCGTCGGGCCGATGCGTGGGATCAGGGGTTCGCCAATTGCTAGGAGGCTCCCCGACAAGCTTGGCCGAATCGAGTTCACTCAAAGTTACGGACTGTTCATTCGCTACGTGTTTACTATCCACCTTTTCTGTTGAAAACGCAGTTACACTTCACTACGGGGCGGTAACGGATTCCCCGGCCGGGACTTCCACCCGACAATTCAATCATCTACACAGACGTACTAGCCGGACCGCCCCGTCGGTCCGAGCTGTTACCCACAACGAGCGGATTGTCGAACGTTGCTACATCCAAACCGACACCACAGTCTCCCCTCTCCCCCACGCTTCGTGGAGGTCGTGCGGCTTTTAAGTACTGTCGCAGCAATGGTTTACTTCACCCTCCCGAGCGAAGCTTGGGAGGGTCGGAATTCGAGCTTTCAGCGAGAATTCCGGGGAGTGCCGAGCGCGCAAGTTGGGTTGGTGGTTCGCTTGCTCTCCCCCACGCTTCGTGGAGGTCGTGCGGCTTTTAAGTACTGTCGCAG
>JBDNIG010000820.1:0-12660 GCA_041688415.1 Rhodopirellula sp.
CCGTCTTGTCTGGATCCAACGCATCACGCGACTGGTCGACGTAGCCCAGGTCGACGGTCTCGCCGATCTTGATCGTGCCCGAGTCAACCGGCTCGTGCCCGGTCAGCATTTTGAACAACGTCGTCTTACCGGCACCGTTGGGACCGATGATCCCGACAATCCCGCCGGGCGGCAAGCGGAATGACATGTCTTTCATCAAGACCTTGTCACCAAACGCTTTGTTGACATTTTCCGCTTCGATCACGAGTGAACCGAGATGCTTGCCCGGGGGAATTTGAATTTCGAGTTCATCGGGACGGTCTTCGAAGACTTCCTGTGACATCTGTTCATATGATTTGATCCGCGCCTTCGATTTCGCTTGCCGCGCCTTCGGACTCATGCGAATCCATTCCAGTTCGCGAGCCAGGTTCTTCTCACGTGCCTTCTGTTGACGCTCCTCAAGTGCCATCCGCTTGGTCCGGTTTTCCAGCCACGCAGTGTAGTTGCCTTCGAACGGCATCCCCTTGCCGCGATCGACTTCGAGGATCCACTGGGCCACGTTGTCGAGGAAGTAGCGATCGTGCGTGACCGCGACGACGGTCCAGGGGTACTTCGCGAGATGTTGTTCCAGCCACGAGACGCTCTCGGCGTCGAGGTGGTTGGTCGGTTCGTCGAGCAGCAGCAAGTCGGGTTGGCGGATCAGCAATTGGCAGAGTGCGACCCGGCGTTTTTCACCCCCCGACAGATTCGTGATCTCGGCGTCGCCGGGCGGCAGGTTCATCACGGCCATCGACATTTCGACAAACCGATCGAGTTCCCACAAGTTGTTTGCGTCGATGACGTCTTGCAGTTCAGCCATCTCATCGCACAGCTTCGTCATCTCGTCATCGTCGGTGACCTCACCGAGCAGACCGGAGATTTCGTTGAAGCGGTCAATGATCGCTTGCCGCTCGGCTACCGCGACATGCACGTTTTCAAACACGGTCTTGGTCGGGTCGAGCGGTGGTTCCTGCTCGAGATAACCGACCGTGAAGCCCTTGCCGAGCCGAGCCGTGCCTTCGAACTCGGTGTCGTAACCGGCCATGATTTTTAGCAGCGTCGACTTACCGGCCCCATTGGGACCGAGCACACCGATTTTCGCACCGGGATAAAAAGCGAGGTTGACGTTTTCGAGCACCTTTTTCTGGCCATGCTTTTTGGTCAGGTCGGTGATTTGATAAATGAATTGTCCGGCCATGAAGAATCAGGAGGGGGGAGAAGGGAGTGGGGAGCTAGTAGCTAAAAGCTAGAGGCTAGTAGCTAAAAATGTCGCTGACTTTGGCTTCGAAGGTAGGTTGGATTTCGGGGATTTCAAGGGTGTCGGTTTCGCTCAGGGTGATGTCGGTGCCGTCGGGGCGAAAACAGCGAGCAGTTCTCTGAGTGGGATCGACAATGCACACCACGAGGACGTCAACCTGCAAATAGTCGGCGACCTTCGCGAGCACTGCTGGCCAGCGATCCGTTTTCGACAGGACTTCGAAGACGACTTCGGGAGCGGGGCCGCGATAGTCGTCTGGCATCTTCCCCTTGGGAATCCGCGTGTAGGAGCAGTAGGCGACATCCGCACCACGAACCGTATCGGGGTTTTCCCTGATTAAGATGCCCGCATCGTTTCCGAACACAGTGCCGCAACCGTGTTCCTTGCAATGCGTTTTGAGCAAATATGCAATTTCAATGCAAATCTCGCCGTGCGACTTCGAAGGCCTATTCATCTCGACAACCTTTCCATGGACCAACTCGCAATATGCCGGCAAACCTTCGGCGACTTGAAACTCGGCTGCCGTCATCAATTTGGGCGGTGAAAGTATTTGCGACATGTTAAATTCTCATTCCCATTCGATCGTGGCGGGCGGCTTGCTGCTGATGTCGTAGCACACGCGGTTGACGCCTTTGACTTCGTTGATGATCCGCGTACTGATGCGGGCGAGCAAGTCGTAAGGTAGGTGACTCCAGTCTGCGGTCATGAAATCATCCGTATTGACGCATCGAACGGCGACTGCGTTGTCATAAGTCCGGGCATCGCCCATGACCCCGACACTTTGTACGGGCAGCAATACGGCGAAGGCCTGCGAGGTTTCGCGGTACAAACCCGCATTCTCAATTTCCTCGACGACGATCGAATCGGCTTCCCGCAGCACCGCGAGCTTCTCCCGAGTGACTTCGCCGAGACACCGCACGGCCAGCCCCGGGCCGGGGAACGGATGCCGCCACACGAGTTGTTCGGGCAACCCGAGTTCGAGACCGAGCCGGCGGACTTCGTCTTTGAACAAATCACGCAGCGGCTCGATCAGCTCAAATCCCAACTCGTCGGGAAGTCCGCCGACGTTGTGGTGCAGTTTGATCGTCGCGGCCGGCCCGTCCTTGTCCGCACCGCTTTCGATCACATCGGGATACAGTGTCCCCTGTGCGAGAAAGTGGGCATCTTCGATCTTTTCCGCTTCGGCTTTGAAGCAATCGATGAACGCGTATCCGATTCGTCGACGTTTTTCCTGCGGCTCTTCGATCCCAGCGAGGTCACTGAGAAACCGGTCTTCGGCATCGACGACGTGCAGGTCCGCTTTGAAATGATTGGAAAATTCGTCGATGACGATCCGCTGCTCGTTCTTCCGCAGCATCCCGTTATCGACCAAAATGCACGAGAGCTGCGAACCGATCGCTTTGTAAAGTAGCGCCGCGACGACGGAGGAATCGACGCCTCCGGACAAGCCACAGATCACTCGTTTGTTGCCGACGGTGGCGCGAATCTGGGTGATGGCGGCAGCGGCGAAATCGCCCAGCCGCCAACTGCCGTCGCAGCCACAAATGTCCCGAACGAAGTTATGCAGGATCTGACCGCCGTGCGGGGTGTGGGTGACTTCGGGGTGAAACTGCATCGCGAAGACGGGCCGCGTGTTGTGCCGGATCGCTGCGTAGGGACACGTCGATGTCCGCGCCATCACGGTGAAGTCGTCGGCGATGTGCGAGACTTGATCGCCATGGCTCATCCAGACCTGCTCGGACGCTTGCATGCCGCGGAAGATCGAATCGTGATCGACGAAATCGCACATCGCTCGGCCATACTCGCGGCTGGGCGTGTTGTCGACCTTGCCACCGAGGGCTTGGCAGGCGACCTGCATGCCGTAGCAGATCCCCAGCACGGGGATTCCTAAGTCAAAAATCGCCGGATCAATCTGGGGCGCGTTCTCTTCGTAAACGCTCGATGGTCCGCCGGACAGAATGATGCCGCGAGGAGCGAGTTCAGCCATCCGTTCGGCCGTGATATCATGGCGAACGACCTGGCAGTAGACGTGCTGGTCGCGGACCCGCCGCGCGATCAATTGGGCGTACTGCGAACCAAAATCGAGCACCATAATCCGCTGCTCGGTCAACGGCATCGCCGGATCGCCCATTGTCATTGTCGACTGACGGCTCCGCCCGTCAGAATCCATTGTCGACTGACGGCTCCGCCCGTCAGAATCCATTGTCGACTGACGGCTCCGCCCGTCTGGAGCTTTCCCGTCCGGAGCTTCCCCACCATCACGCGAGTTCGTATCAGGGCTGGTTGGGTGAGTCGTCATCGGTATCGCCGAAAGTCTGCGGTGCGGGCCAATTCAATAGTTTAGAAGCCTTTTCGGAAATTCCCAAGGGGCGGCAGGCATGGCCAGCCCGGCGGCGGGCGGGTTCATTTTGGATTTCCAAGCGTTTGCGGTTTATGATGAGAAAGATCCATCCGTTCGCTTGCCCTCTTCGGCTTTTTATTGGCCTTCCATCCCATGACTGTTGCTAACCGTTCCGTCACCGGCTTCCTGTGCTTGGTTCTCGCCTGGTGTGCGTCTCCCGGCGCGATCGCCGCAGATCCACCGGTACGCCTCGATACGCGGTCTCGCCGAGCGTACGCGACCGTCGGGGCCAGTATCAAAAAGGCGGGTTCGCAATACGTAGCGGGGGATTTCGAAGCTTCGGCCCAGGCTCTGGAAAATGCGATGAAACAGGTCGACGTTGCCGTCCGAGCTGGCACCGCCGAACTGTACGATGCCCTGCGACCCAAAATGAAACGGATCACGGACGCGCGGGTGATGATCGAATTGGAAGGCGTGGCGATCGCACCTTTTATCCCGCCACCGCGACCGGGAACCGAAACGACCGCCGAGATGGCGAGTCCCGAGCTGGGCAAGGGCGCCGAACCGGGTAAGGGTCTGGAACCGAGTAACGAGACGGAACCGGGGCCCGATGCCAAACCGGGCACCCTCCCCGATCCCTTCAGCCGCGAGGGCAACGGTGTCAGCTTCGTTTCCCAAGTCGCACCGATTCTCGCGAGCAAATGCGGCGACTGTCACGTCCGCGCCAAGAAAGGTGGATTCTCCCTAGAGAGCTACAGCGTGCTGATGAAAGGACCACGTGAGGGTGTGGTGGTCTTTCCCGGCGATACGATCGGCAGCCGCTTGATCGAAACGATTGAAACCGGCGATATGCCGCGCGGTGGCGGCGAGGTCAGCGAACAGGAACTCGGCCTGCTCAAACGCTGGATTAGCGAAGGCGCCAAATTTGACGGCCGCGACCCGGTCGTTAAGCTGACCAGTTTGAAGGCAACCGCCGCCCCAGCCCCGACCCCGGATGCCCCGCAGGCGAGGCCAAAGATGACCGCGCCGACGGGGACAGAGACCGTGGATTTTGCCGGCCAGATCGCCCCGCTATTGGTCGCTAACTGCAGCGACTGCCACGTCAACGCGATGCAGACCAAGGGTGGCTTGCAGATGGACACGCTGGCGAGAATGTTTCGCGGCGGCGACAGCGGTCCGGTGCTCGAGCCTGGCCGGGGTGAGGCGAGCATGCTCGTGAAAAAATTACGTGGTACCGAAGGCGCGCGGATGCCAGCGGGCGGCCGTCCCCCGCTCGCTGACGCGGACATTGCGTTAATCTCCAAGTGGATCGACGAGGGTGCGACGGTTCCAGAGAACGAGCGGGAAGTATCGCTCCAAGTGATGACCCAGCGGGCGTGGTTGGCCGCAGCAACGCCGGCCGAGGTCACCGCTCGCCGCAAGGAGATCGCTGGCGAACATTTCGCCTTGACCGGCGGCAACGCCAGTGACTTGAAGTCCGCTCAAACCGACCACTTCACCGTGTGGGGAAACGTCGCCCCCGAGACGCTAAAACTCGTCGGCGAACAAGCCGAGGCGGACTTGCTGCGGACCTCCAAGGTGCTGCCCGCCAAAACACTTGCCACCCAAGGTGCCGCTGCTGAAGCCTTCTTTAACGGGAAGGCGTCGATCTATATGCTGCCCCGTCGCTACGACTACAGCGAATTCGCTCAAATGGTCGAGCGGCGCAGCGTTCCCACGGACTGGGAGTCGCATTGGTTTTACGATGGCATTCAGGCTTACGTCGCTGTCGTGGCCTCGGGCAATGACGAGCCCGAGGCGATTGCCGAGCGGCTCGCCGCTCCCGTCGTCAGCCTCGCCGTGGCCAGTCGGGCAAGCTCAGTGCCACGCTGGTTCGCCGATGGACTGGGCCATGTCGTCGCCGCTTCGGAAACCAAGCGTGACCGAGCCGAACTGGCGAAAATGCAGTCCGAACTCGTCCTGGCTGTCGGCACGATGGATTCGGGAAAAGAGTTTTTTGCTGGAAAATTGGCCCCCGAGCGAGCCGACCGCATCGCCGCCGCGGTCTGCCAGTCGTTCTTGACCCGCGAGCGGAAACGTGGCTTCGACGCCGTGATTCGAAATCTGGGCCAGGGCATGCCATTCGACGAAGCGTTCCAGTCTGGCATGGGCGGCTCGCCCACTGCCTATTTCGATGCTTGGCTGAAATGGGTCAAATGAGCCTGGAGCGAAAAACTCGCTCTGAACTCGGCCAATTCTCGCGGTCTCTGCCACTAGGGAACTAGAAATTTGGCTATGCTTTACTCGGAGCGACAGTTCCAGCTCGAGAGCTAAACGCTGCCGTGCCTTCGGCGTTTCAAATTATGCTATCGGACATTATTTTCTCCCGCGATTGACGCACGCGAACGAATCGAAAAACACTCATCATGAACTCCCCCGACGACCTAGAAGCGGTTGACGAAACGCTGGGGCAGCTCGCAATCCGTGTCCGCCACACGCACGAAGAGATTTACGGCAGGCCGGCCGAATTTGTGGTCGCCGCGCCGGGCCGCGTCAACTTGATCGGCGAGCATATCGATTACAACGATGGCTTTGTGCTGCCGATGGCGATCGAGCGATACGTCGTGATGGCGGGCTCGCTAGCGGGCGCCAAACATGTCCATTCTCGATTTCATAGCATCAGCATGGATTCCGACGCGCTGCTGGCGACCGACGGCGGGCCCACCGATGTCCCCGACACACCGGGCTGGGCATGTTATGTGCAAGGCGTTTTGGCGGGTTTCGCGGCGATTGGTCATGACGTGCCCGCCCTCGATGTTTCCTTTGACTCGACCGTTCCACTCGGAGGTGGTTTGTCCAGCAGCGCGGCGCTCGAAGTCGCTACGGCCACGCTGCTTGAAGCGGTCACGGGCACGACGCTCGACATGCGTGAAAAGGCCCTGATATGCCAAAAGGCCGAGCATGATTTCGCGGGCGTGCCGTGCGGGATCATGGACCAATTCAGCAGCGTGTTCGGCAAGGCCGGCGAACTGATGCTGCTGGATTGCCGCTCACAAGATATTACCGCCGTGCCGTTCGCCGACGGCGGGCTCACGCTGTTGATCACCAACAGCAACGTCAAACACGAACTCAATGGCGGCGAGTACGCCGAGCGACGTTCACAGTGCGACTCGGCACTGAAGAAGATGGGCAAGTCATCCTGGCGCGACGTCACCCAAGCAGATGTGGAAGCGTGCCGTGATCAGCTCAGCGGCCTTGAGTATCAACGCGCCTCGCATGTTGTCGGCGAGATCCACCGGACCACGCGCGCCGCCGAGGCCCTCTCGGCGGGACGATTAGCCGAAGTCGGCGAACTGATGTACGCCAGCCACGATTCGCTCAGCAGTGACTTCGAAGTCAGTTGCCGTGAACTCGATTTGCTCGTCGACCTCGCCCGCGCCGTCGGTGACGCCGGCGGCGTGATCGGCTCCCGAATGACCGGAGGCGGCTTCGGCGGTTGCACCGTCACGCTCGTAAAAACCGGCTCAGCCCCCGCGTTGATCGACACGCTGATCAAGAGCTACGAAGCCGAAACCGGCGTGAAACCATCCTGCTTCACCAGCGACCCCGCCCACGGTGCTCATATCGTAAAATGACCGCGTCCGGTTTCCACCGACGCTCGTAGTGGCCTCATTTGTCGCCACGCTCGCCAGGGCGTGGCCTCGCCGCTGGGCCATCCGAAACCTTCCAATAGAGCCGTCCCATGAACGCATGCCGTCCGTTGATTTGTTTGATCGTGACTTTCGTTGTCTCGTTCGTCGGTGTTCGTGTTGGGGCCGAAGATGCTCAGGCGCGGCTTCACGTCGAGGGCAACGGACGGTTTCTCGCCACGCCGAGCGGCCAGCCCGCGTTCCTGCTCTGCGACACGGCCTGGAGCCTGGCGACTCGCGTCAGCCGCGAGGATGCGGAGATTTATCTGAAGAAACGCCGTGAGCAAAAATTCAATGCCGTCACCTTTGTCCTCTTCCCCTGCAACAGCAAAGGACTGGCAGACACCGTCAAAAATCTTTCCGGGCAAGCCCCCTTTAAGATTGTCGCTGGGCTGGCCGATCCGGCGCAGCCCGATGTGAAACCTGGGGCCAAAAACGACTATTGGGATCACGTGGACTGGCTCATCACGCTTACCCGACAAATGGGGTTCCAAGCCGTCATCCTGCCAGTTTGGGGCAGTGCGGTGGTCGGCGGCTACGACGGCAAGAACCGTGGCAATAACGTCTTCAATGCATCCAATGCCTACGCCTACGGTCGCTGGCTCGGCGAACGCTACCACGACCAACCACATGTTATCTGGATGCTGGGCGGCGATCGACGCGCGGTCTACGGCAAGCAAGACTATCGTCCCGTTTTCCGGGCGATGGCGGAGGGAATCGGAGACGGCGTGCATGCCAGCAACGGGTCGGACGGCCATACCGACTTCAGCGATATCCTGATGAGTTTCCACTCACAGAAGAAAAGCCCCCAGTCCTCGGACTGGTTTCATCACGACAAATGGCTCAGTTTCAATTCCATCCAAAATTGGCCCGAAAATCAAGTGGCCTCCATTGATCGTGACTGGCATCTAACGCCGCCCAAGCCCACCTGGGTTTTCGAGCCGCGATATGAGGGTTACTGGCGAGAACCATACACAGCGGCGGATTGGGGCGAGTGGCAGATCCGTCAGCAGGCCTGGCAGTCCGTCCTGGCCGGAGGTTTCGGTTTTACCTACGGCCACGAACGCATCTTTGGATTCGGAGAAGATGGTTGGGATTGGAAGCGGGAACTCGAGGCACCGGGTGCCGATCAAATGCAGAACTTGGTCAAAATCTTCGCGATGTGGAGTCCCGAGGATTACTTCTCGCGGATCGCCGACCCTTCGTTACTTGAAGGTGACGCGGGACAGGCGGGGCGTTTGAAATCCAATCGCGTTACGGTCACGCGGAACGCCGCTGGAACGCTGGCGATGTTCTACAGCGCCGACGGAAGCAACATCCCCGTCAGGATGGATCGCCTGAGCGACAAGACGATGACGGCATCCTGGTTCAATCCACGCACCGGCAACTGGCGCGTCGGTGACGCGGAGTTCGCACAGCCCAAAGCGAGCATCAAGGATTTAAACGGCGGGCCCGGCGAGATGATTCGTGTCTTCGTTCCCCCCGGTGGCCGAGCCGATGGCAATGACTGGCTACTGGTGCTCGATCAGCGGTGAGCCGGGGCTCCTCGGACTCATTTCCGGACGGCAGATAATTCTGTCCTGAATCCTTTTCCTCCTCAATTCTGGAAAATGCGCGTGAGCCCCAGGAGACGCTTATTTAAATAGCTCGAGACTGGCTTAGTTGCGATCACGACGTGACCGAGGTACTATATTCCGTTGACGCGGGAAAGACATGGTGCAGGACTGCACCGTTACGACCGCGGCAACACCTTCCTATAGCGCAATCGACGGTTGCGTCCCACCTTTTTCTGCGATCCGTGAATCGACGCGTGATCGCAACCCACCTCACCGAACATCTTGTCAAGGAGAAGCCGATGACCATTCGATCCAACCGACGTTCATTCCTGCAAACAACCACGCTTGCGGGTACCGCGATCGGCCTCAATGCCGCGTCGTACTCACGCGTCTATGGGGCAAACAACCGTTTAAAAATCGCCAGCATCGGCACTGGTGGAAAGGGTTGGAGCGACTTAAACGGAGTCGCTGCCAGTCCCCATGTGCAGGTCGTTGGTCTTTGCGACATCGATGACTCGACGGAGCATCTCGGTCGTGCGGCCGAGAAATACCCATCGGCGAGACGCTACGCTGATTGGCGCAAACTGCTGGATCATTCTGGCGACATTGACGGCGTGCTGGTTTCGACCCCCGACTTCATGCACGCCCCCATTTCATTGGCCGCGATGCAGTTGGGGAAACATTTGTTTTGCCAGAAGCCGCTCGCGCACACGGTGTACGAAGTGCGGCAGATGCAACAGGCAGCAGCGAAATACAAGCTCGTGACGCAGATGTGCAATCAGATCCAGTCGCATGCGGCCTATCGCACGGCGGTGCATTGGGTTCACACAGGTAAGATCGGAAAGGTGAAGGAAGTTCACTCTTGGCAGGGCGGCACTCCATCTTGGCCCCGAAATATTCTGCGCCCGCCGGGCAGCGATCCGGTGCCCGCGACGGTCCGGTGGGACCTTTGGCAAGGCGTCGCCCCGGTACGACCCTACAAAGCGAACATGTATCATCCGTTCAATTGGCGCGGTTGGCAGGCTTATGGCACGGGACAACTCGGTGATTTCGGATGTCATATCATGGATCCCGTCTTCAAGTCACTTCGCTTGACGTCTCCAACTCGACTGACTGCGGAAGCCCCACCGCTGCTTCCCGAAACGTGGACCGATCGCGCGACGGTGCGTTATGAATTCCCAGGCACCGACATGACCGCTGGGTCGACGCTGAAGTTGACTTGGTATGACGCCGTCGGCGCACGACCACCACGAGAGAAACTGGGGCAGATCCCCGCCGATTATGAGTTACCCGGTGCCGGATCGGTGCTCGTTGGCGAAAAGGGTTCCTTGGTAATTCCGCACGTGGCCATGCCGAAGTTGTTCCCCGAAGACAAGTTCTCCTCCGCCGAACTTCCGACGGTCGACGGCGTCAACCACTACACGCAGTGGGCCGACGCGTGTCTGGGCAACGGAGAAACGACCTCCCACTTCGACTACGCCGGGCCGCTGACCGAGACCGTTTTATTGGGCACGATCGGGATTCGTTTCCCTGACCAAGAACTGCGATGGGACGCCAAGTCCCTGAAGATCACCAATTCCGCGGATGCTCAAAAGTGGATCACCAAGAAATATCGAAAGGGCTGGGAACCGGCCTGGGTGTGAACGCATGTGTTCTTTCAACGTCCTTCGCCCATCTCCAGCAAATAGATAGATAGTATCCTCATGCGAGATCACGCTTCCACTTTCGTCGCCGTTCGTTCGCTTTGTCTCTGCCTTTGCGTCACGGCGACCGCTGCGGTTGCCGAGGAGCGATCGCCCGTGGGTGTGCCTCCAGGAATTGAGAAGCCGATGCGGATCGCTCCGCGCCCAGGCAACGGGCGTAACAGCGAAGGGGATTTTATCAAACTCAAGGATGGACGCCTCCTGTTGGTATATACCAAGTTCATTGGGACGGGCGATCATGCTCCGGCTGAACTCGTGGGACGCTACTCGTCCGACGGTGGAAAAACGTGGGACCAGGATGACGTGCCGATCATTGGTCGAGAAGCTGACCAGGCGAACCTCATGTCCGTTTCGCTATTGCGATTGCAGGATGGCCGAATCGCACTGTTTTACATTGAGAAATACAATAGTCCGCCGGGTTCAAAATATCCTTACCTGGATCGTTTGCTGATGCGAACGAGCACTGACGAAGCTCAGACTTGGTCCGATCCCATTTCGATCGTCTCAGAGCAACAACCGGGCTATCGTGTTTTGAACAATGACCGGGTCGTGCAATTGAAGAACGGGCGTTTGGTGGTGCCAGTGGCTGTGCACTACCGACCGGGATGGGCAAAGCATCGAAGTTCGGCAAACATCCTGTGCTACTTGTCCGACGACGGGGGCGCGACGTGGCGAGCGAGCGAAACGACGCTGCAATCCGAGCGATTGGCTCAAGAGCCCGGCGTGGTGGAACTCAAAGGTGGCGATCTGCTGATGTTCTGTCGCAGCAACGATTGCCAGTTAGTCTCTCGTTCACCTGATGGTGGCGAAAATTGGTCGCCCCTGAAGCGGTCGAACATCAAACAGCCCACTGTTTCGCCCGCTTCAATCGAGCGGATTCCCACGACCGGCGATCTTTTGTTGGTCTGGAACAATGGTGATGACCCGCTCGCAACCGCCAAGCCTATAGGCCGTCGTCCCTTCACCGCTGCGATCTCGAAGGACGAAGGTGCCACGTGGCAACACGTGCGGAATCTCGGTACGGATCCGCAAGGTTGGTATTGCTACACGGCAATCGAGTTTGTCGACAACCACGTCGTCTTAGCCCACTGTGAGTACCCTCGTTTGAACTCGCTCCAGATCACTCGCCTCCCGATCGATTGGTTGTATCAGTCGGATCAAGAGTAGGGTATTTCACCGACTTCCTACGCGAACGTATGAGACGTTCTCGCAGCACGCTTCACAACACGTACTGGGGGACCTTCAACAATTCACCGTCTTTGAGTGCCGATTGGTGTGCGACAATTCCGGCCACGGTCATGTTGAGTGCCTGGGCCACGTCCACCCGAGGCTTGCGACCGCGTAGAATCGCGTCCACAAATTCGCTGGTGAGGTACCCGTGTGATCCGCCATGTCCACCGCCGGCAACGCCGATGTAATACGCGTTGGAATGAGTCGGATAGTACTGTGGCGGCAACCCCTTTCGCCATCCGTTAATGTCCACTTGCTTCGTCTTCGGATTGTATGCCGCGAGAGGCTCTCTGGAATAATGAAAGTACTCACCCTCGGAATAGACGACCTTGCCCAGCTGGCCAGCTTGGTACTGCTGGTGCATGGCGTACAGGTCAGAGCGAAAGTAGGAGGTCTCAAACATCATGTACTTCAGACCACTTGTTTTGACGGCCTCAAGTAACCGGTCGGCATCTTCCAACGATCCGAAGACGGCTGGCACTGCCGACGCCACATGCTTGCCGCGTTCCAACGCCGCGACCGCCAATCTCGCATGGCTTGGTGCGTCCGTCGCTATGAACACGGCCTCGATGCGGTCGTCCTTGATCATCTCTTCAAACGACGGGTAGGTCTTCTCGCAGGCGCAAGCCTTCGCCAGTGCGGCGCACTGCGACGGAATCAAATGGGTGTGACCGGCGTTCCGCCGGTCGGCTTCGGGGCGATGGGAAATCTGGGTAACGAAAAAGCGTCCAACCTGCCATAATCTGGGTTCTTAACATCCGAATCACAAAGGCAGGAGGCCGCTGAAATGAGCGTCGAGCATTCAAACACAATTAGCAACCCCACTTCCACCACTGATCCCACGCAAACACCACAACAGATTACAGAGCAGTTGACGCAACTCGCC
>JBDNIG010000821.1:0-6178 GCA_041688415.1 Rhodopirellula sp.
CGGGTTATGATTGACACGCTCATTTCGTAAAAACGATTCAATCGACAGCCCGCTAGCCAGACCAGCCCCAATTGTGCAAAACGTTTTCGTCGGTGGAGGGTGCGGTCGGTAGCTCCGTAGCTCCGTAGGCAGGTCGCTCCCGAGGGAGGAGTTTCTGAAATGGCGGGCTGCGGTTAGAATTAACGTCGTCATCCGACAATTCACTTCTGCTCCAGCAACCCTGAGCAAAATCCATGGCTGAATCCATCTCCTCCACCGCTTCGCCCAAAACCCTGCCGACGACGACAGCGAATCCCGCTGGCACCTCTCTCGAAGGAGGTGCCAGCAGCCCTGAATCGATGCTTCCGCTGGCTCCGTACAAGATGCTTGGCGAGCCCGAACTGCGCGAGCGGATTGAATCGGTACGTCAGGAGTTCGGAAAACGCTTGCTGATTCTGGGCCATCACTACCAACAAGACGACGTGATCGCCCACACCGACCTGCGTGGTGATAGCTACCAATTATCCGAGATGGCGGCGTCGAGCGGTGAGTGCCGCACGATCGTGTTCTGCGGCGTTCACTTCATGGCCGAAACGGCTGATATATTGGCCAACACGCCCGACCGCGTCGCGGCCCGCAGCGGTGAACGGGTCGACGTGCTGCTGCCGGACATGGCGGCGGGCTGCTCGATGGCGGACATGGCGGGCATCCGGCAAGTCGAAGCGGCCTGGGAGGATATGGGCGAGCTGATCGATACCGAACAAGTCATCCCGGTGACTTACATCAACAGCGCCGCGAGCTTGAAAGCATTCTGTGGCCGCCATGGCGGCATCGTTTGCACCAGCAGTAACGCTCAGGCGGTGCTGAGGTGGGCGTTTGAACGCGGCCAACGCGTGTTGTTCTTCCCCGATCAACACCTCGGACGAAATACCGCGCTGGCAATGGGCATCAGCGAAGAGCAAATGCCGGTTTGGGACCCCTACGCACTCGAACTCGGTGGCAACACGGACGAGCAGATCGAGAACAGCCGCGTGATTTTGTGGAAAGGACACTGCAGCGTCCATCAAATGTTCCGCGCCGAACACGTTGCGAAGTTTCGCGCCGATCATCCCGGTATCAAGATCTTGGTGCATCCCGAGTGCCCGCGCGAGGTCAACGACATCGCCGACATCAGTGGCAGCACCGGCAAGATCATCAACTCCGTCCAAGCGGCCGAACCAGGAACGAAGTGGGCGATCGGGACGGAACTGCACCTCGTTGACCGGCTCAAAGCCGAACATCCCGAGCAGGAGATCCATTTCCTCAGCCCCGTCGTCTGCATGTGCGCGACGATGTACCGGATCGATTTGCCACATCTGTGCTGGGTGCTCGAAAACCTGCGTGACGGAAACGTCGTCAACCCAATTCGCGTCGACGATGAGACGATGAAATGGAGCTTGATTGCGTTGGAACGGATGCTGGCGGTCAAATGAAAGAATACTCACGCACCCCACTGATCGTCGCCGCGGTTGCCGGAGCACTCGCGGTACTGATCGGTGCGTTTGGCGCCCACGGGTTGCCCGACTGGCTGGCAAAAATTGGCGTTGATGCCGAAACGCTGCCACGTCGATTAGCGCAGTTTGACACCGGTGCCCGCTACCATCTCGCGCACGCGATCGTGTTGTTGGGAATGATTGCATTGCCAGTCAAACGGAGCGCTGCTTGGCGGTGGAGTTTTTGGCTATTCGTCGCTGGCATCGTACTTTTCTCCGGCAGCTTGTACGTGCTCGTACTGACGAACACGTCGTGGCTGGGTGCGATCACACCAATCGGCGGCGTGTGCTGGATCATTGCCTGGGTCTTGATTGCGTTCCTGCAACCCTCCTCCCGCAACGTCTGATCGGCGCCTACAATTCCGAGCATGGACACGATGATTGACTCCTCGCCGCTCCCCTTCCCATCGATTTGGCGTCACCGTCATCTCTTGGACTTGGAGCGGTTGCAGGCGGACGAGCTGTTTGCCATTCTCAGCACGGCCGAGCGGCTGAAGGAACTCACCGACGGCTGCCGGCGAAAGTTGTCACTGCTGTCAGGCAAAACGTGTGCGAATTTGTTTTTCGAGAACAGCACGCGGACGCGGAATAGTTTTTCTCTCGCCGCCAAACGACTGGGAGCCGACACGGTCGAGTTCAGTAGCACCGGCAGTAGCGTGGCGAAAGGCGAAACGTTCGTCGACACGGCGAAAACGATCGAAGCGATGGGGGTGGACTGGGTCGTCGCCCGGCACCAGACCCCAGGCACACCGCACCTGCTCGCTCGCGAGCTTGGCTGCAGTGTGCTCAACGCTGGCGATGGGCCGCACGAACATCCGACGCAAGGATTGCTCGATATCCTCACGATCCTGCAACATCGCTGTCCGCGTGATTGGGCGGACACCTCGCTCGACCCGAGTCAGTTACTCGCCGGGATGACGGTGGCAATGATCGGTGATATCGCCCATAGTCGCACCGCCCGCAGTAATATCTGGGGACTGAAATCCCTCGGGGCGGACGTGATCATTTGCGGCCCCCCGACGCTCGTCAGTCCGCGGTGGGAAGAGATCGGTTTCGAAGTCGCTCACCGACTCGACGATATCGTGCAGCGCTGCGATGTACTGAACCTGCTGCGAATCCAGTTTGAGCGTCAACAAACCCGTCCGTTCCCAAGCGTACGTGAGTACGCGGCACTCTACGCAATGAACGGCGAGCGGATGCGGCGTGCCAAGTCGGACATTTTGATCATGGCTCCGGGCCCAATCAATCGCGGCGTCGAGATCACACCAGAAGTCGCCGATGGGCCGCACTCGGTGATCCTCGAACAAGTCACCAACGGCATCGCGGTGCGGATGGCTGCGCTGTGGCTGTTGTCCGGTGCGTGTGACAATGCCAACTCAGAATCCAACCAACGCAGTTGAAAGTATTTCGCTCGCCATGCCCTTCCCCACGCCATCACCGCTACAGCCGATCGTGATTGACGGTGGCCGCATCATCGACCCCGCCCACGGAGTCGATCGCATGGGCCGGTTGTTGATTAACGAGGGACGCGTTGCCGCCCTCGATCCGAGTGACGGTGATTGCCCAGGCGATGCTCACTGGATCGACGCCCGGCAGCGAATCGTGGCACCGGGTCTGGTCGATCTCGGCGCCGAACTACGTCAACCCGGACGCGAAGAAGACGAAACAATTCAAACCGGCAGCAACGCGGCGCTCGCGGGTGGATACACCTCCGTACTCTGTTGCAGCAACACGAACCCCGTCATTGACTCCGCTGCCGCCGTCGAACTCGTCATCCAAATCGCGCAGCGAGTTGCCGGCGTGCGCGTGTATCCGATCGGTTGTTTGAGCAAAGGACGCGACGCGGAACAGATGGCCGAACTCGCGATTCTCGCCGAAGCCGGTGCGATCGGGTTCAGTGATTCGCCGCGATCGATGCCCAATGACGCGTTGCTCAAACGGGCACTCGACTACTGCCGGATGCTGGGCTTGCCCATCTTCGACCGACCCGAAGTCCCGGGGCTCGCCGAAGACGGCGTGATGCACGATGGGCAAGTGTCCTTGGTGCTCGGACTGAAAGGATTACCGACCGAAGCCGAGGATCTCGCGGTGGCTCGTGACGTGCGATTGGCCGAAGCCACCAAAGGACGCTTGCACGTCGGTCCGGTCAGCACGATGGGTGCGATCGACATGATCGGACGCGTCAAAAGTCGCGGTGTGCCGATCTCCGCTTCGGTTTGTCCCCACAACCTGCACGGCAGCGACGGTCTGCTGCGATCGTTTGACTCACGCTTCAAAGTCCACCCGCCGTTGCGTAGTCCCGCGCACGTGGAATCACTGCAACAGGCCGTTGCCGATGGCACGATTGACGCAATCCAGTCGGGACACATGCCACGGGCGCGCGAGAAAAAAGGCAACGATCTCGAACTGGCTCCGTTCGGTGCAGCCACGCTCGAAACCACCCTCGCGGCGATTGTCACCGACATGATCCGCACGGAAATCTTGAGCTGGTCACGGGCCATCGAGTGCCTGTCGACCAACCCCGCACGGATCGCCAAGCTCGACGCCGGCACATTGGGCATCGGCGCGCCCGCCGATGTGACGCTGATCGATCCCGAAGCCGCCTGGACAGTCCGGTCGAGTGAATTTCTATCACGCTGTCAAAGCAGTCCGATGGAAGGCCGCGAGTTCTACGGCCGCGTCAGCCACACCATCGTCGGCGGTCGACTCGTGTTTGTATCAGTGGAAGACGCCACCGCCGTGGTCTAGGGCGAAGGCTCGAGCGGTTTTTCAGTCTGGCACGCGATGCCATTTTGCCTCTCTCGCAAGTGAAACCTGTACCGGCGAAAGGCGACGATCGCTACCCGAGCCCATAGACCCGCGTTGCATTGCCAGCGAAGAAGTGCTCTTGCTCGGATTTACTCAGTGACGCGGCGAGTTGCCGCGCCGTGTCGAGCCACCGCCCGTAGTCGGTGGCGAGCAAGCAGACGGGCCAATCGCTGCCAAACATCAAGCGATCGGTGCCGAATGCCGTCAGTGCGACGTTCCAGTAAGGACGGAGCACCTCGATCGACCACCCCGCACCTCGAACTTCCGTAGCGACTCCCGAGAATTTGCACGCGACATTTTCCCGCCGAGCCAGCTCGCAGAAATCACGACGCCAAGTCTCATCGAACTTGCCGGGATCGATCGCGGGTTTGGCAATATGGTCGAGCACCATGGAGACGTTGGGATGCCGATCAGCGAAGTCAATCGCGGCGGGCAATTGTTTTGGGACGACGAGCAGATCGAACACCAAGCCGCGATCGGCAAGCATCCCGATGCCCGCGTTGAAATCAGCACGATCTAAAAAGCGATCGTCCGGCTCGTCTTGAACCACATGTCGAAATCCCTTGAGTTTCACATGGCCAGCGAATTCGTCGATGACCGCAACGACGTCTGGCTGCGCAAACGGTGCCCAGCCCACGACGCCCGCTAGGAGCGGTTCCGCGTTCGCAGTAGTGAGCAACTCCCGCGTTTCGGCTAAGCTCTGCCGCGCCTGAACACTGACGAACCCGCCCACATCATGTTCGCGAGCAACGTGGCGAACCTGCGTTGCCAAGAAGTCCTGTTTTAAGACCTCCATCCCGTCGCGAATCCAGTCGTATTCGGCCGGATCATATGCCCACAAGTGATGGTGTGAATCAATCAGCATACGTCAGAATTATCAAGTGAAAGTAGCAGCGTCTCTCCGAGACGCTGAATAAATCGGTTGAGTCTCTCCGAGATGCTGAATAAATGCGTCGAGTCTCGGAGAGACACGGCTACTCAATGTAGTGCAATCGAAGTGGGCAATGGTCGTTCAACTGATGATCAACTCATTCGCCGGATCGGATTCCTCCCAGGCTCGCCGGATCTCACGTAGTCCATAGGCGCACAGTTCGAACTGGTCACTCAGGCGATCGAGCAGATCACACGGCGGCCGGTCTTCATCCGCCTCGATCGTCGACGCGATCTTGTAGGACCGTTTGCCTTGATGGAAGTAGTCGAGCAGTTGATCGGGAGAACCCTTGGCGTTGCCGCGAACACTCTCGGGGTACATGCCCGATCGAAACAGCGTGACGTCACCGATATGACGATGGACGTCACGGCGGGCCGCGCCGATACGTCGCTCGGCTTCGCACATGAGCTGGAATATTTCGGTCGCCGGTCGCCCATCATCACGCCGGACTCGCTGGATCGCATCGACGCGAGTGAACCGCACCATCAGCTCGCTGATGTACTCGACCAACTGCACATCGGCGACGCCGAGTTTGGTTTGGAAGATATACTCGGACAATCCGCTAAGAAAGCGATCGAGCGTCGATCGCTTGGGTCGAGTGTTTTCAGGCATCACGTTTGTTCCTTCAGCGATGAAGGGTGATTCGCAGGTCGAGTCGAAAAAACACCAGAGAAACCGAAGCGAATCAAAAAACCTGTGATCCAGAACTAATCGCCCAGCACGGCCACGTCAAGTCGAATTTGGTTTTCACTCGTCATCGGCTGGATCGTTACCCACGCCCAATGGGTAGAAAACCGAACCCTCGAAGCTCTCGCCGTGTCATGAGCGACCACGTTTCCCAATGATGCTGAGGCGCAACGGTGGACCGCTAAATCTTTGGGCTTGACTCAACGTTTCATACTTGGATTTTTGTTCCGAACGATAAAAA
>JBDNIG010000822.1:0-5956 GCA_041688415.1 Rhodopirellula sp.
ATACTGGGAAATATTTCGGTGGAATCGACAATCACAACCCGACGCGTCAGCGAGGGATTCACGCCGCCATCCCTCGCTGACGCGTCGGGTTATGAAAACGGGGCACTCCGTGATGCGGAATGAATTTCCCAAACCTGCTTACCAGGTGTCACACGGATTTTTTTCCTCGCCCAACCAACCCAAAACCCGGATCTGCCCCCCCCCAAAAAAAGAACGGGTCTGTCTCGGGCGAAGTTTGCCCACGTTGATTTGACTTCCTCGGATGATTGTGTTCCACTAAGAGCTATCCCACCCCAAATCCCTCCCAATTGGTGTTGATCGGCTCGCTTTCGAGACGACATGATGCCCTGAGTCGCCCCCACCCTCCTCGCGACTCACTTCATCGTCGGCCCGACCGCGTCGGCAGCATCACCCTCCCACCTGCGTGATTGCCATGATGCCCATCAAGGAAAATCAACGTCGCCTCGCGTCAATGCGAAGTCGCCGATTCGATTGCGTCGTCACTTCCGCCTGTGTTTTGCTGCTCCTGGTGGCGACGAGTGCGACATCGATCGCGGGCGAAGCCAGCAGTAACGAAGCGTCCAGCGCGGCATCTCCAGCGGAGGTTGATCATCAGCGTCAGTTTTTCGAAGCCAAAATTCGGCCTGTATTGGTGACGCATTGTTACGAATGTCACTCCCACGAGAGTGACTCGATCGCGGCTGAGTACACACTCGATTCCGCGGCGGGCATGCGAGGCGAAGCACCTGACTCCGAACCAGCGGATCCGCCAGCGGGTTCGCCAGCCTCGACGCTGATCGTACCGGGTGATCCCGATGCGAGCGAGTTGTTATTGGCGTTGCGATACGATGATGACAATCTTCAGATGCCGCCCGATGGTCCGCTGCCCGCAGAAGTCGTTGCTGACTTCGAACAGTGGGTTCGCGACGGTGCCTGGGATCCTCGCGACGCCGACCCGGCCGCGTTGAAAGCGGCGCGTCAATCGCAGCAAGCTGGCACACACTGGGCGTTCCAACCCATCGCTGCGCCGGAGATTCCGACCGCCGCCGATGATTCGTGGTCAAGGACAGCGATCGATCGCTTTGTTCAGCGGCAGCGCGCCGAGCGAGGGTTGGCGGTGGTGCCCGACGCCGGGCCACGCGAATTGGTACGCCGGGTGTACTTTGATTTGATCGGTTTGCCGCCGTCAATCGAAGTCGTTGATGCGTTCGCTGCGGATCCAACGCCCGCGAATTTTGAGTCGATCGTTGACGACCTGTTGGCGTCACCTCGGTTTGGCGAGCGTTGGGGACGGCATTGGTTGGACGTTGTGCGGTATGCCGAATCCAGCGGTATGGAATTTAATTTCACTTACCCAGACGCGTGGCCCTACCGCGACTACGTGATCGCGTCGCTCAATGCCGACAAACCGTACGATCGGTTCGTCACCGAACAATTGGCAGGCGACCTGATCGAACCGGCTGGCGAACGCGAAACAGAAGGTGCCGATGACGGTGTCGCTGACAATACCGAGGTGGCGGCAAGTGAATCGTCCAACCGTGCTGTCGATTCACCGGTCATCGGGACCGGATTTCTCGCCGTGGGGCCCAAGCGGCACAACGCGGGGACCGCCGAATACGGGGTCGAGATGGCGGATGACCAAATTCGGACCAGCACCGAAGCATTTTTGGGATTGACGGTCGGCTGCGCTCGCTGTCACGACCACAAGTTCGATCCGATCTCGGCTGCCGACTATCACGCCTTGTCGGGTATCTTCCGCAGCACCGACGTGCTCGATGGCACGGTCAAGATCAAGTACAGCCGGCACCCGACCGGAAAAACCCCGTTCGGCCCCGATGCGGTGTCGCGGCACGAAGCGTTTGTTGCCCACTCCGCTATACAAGACAAGCTGAAAACGCAGTTGACGAAAGCGGAAGCGGAACTGAAGAAACTTCAAGAACCCAAAGACGAAAAAGTAGACAAGGACAAAAAGAAAGGCAAAAAGAAAAAGAAAAACGAAAAGAAGGACAAAGCCGAGGATACTGGCAAAAGTGACAAGCACGATGAGAAGGTTGCCGCGCAGCAGAAAAAGGTCGACTCGCTCAAAGAACAACTCACCGAGCACGAGGCCACCACACCGACCCCGCCCTCGTACGCCATGGGAGCCAAGGACGGGAAACCGGTGGATGCCGCGATCGCAATCGGTGGCGACTGGAGAAACACGGGCGAAACCGTACCTCGTGGGATGCTGTCGGCGATCCCTGGGCCCGATCTTGAAGACCTGCAGATTGGCGAGCAGGAAAGCGGTCGGCTGCAGCTCGCTCGCTGGATCACCGATCCTCACAATCCGCTGACCGCGAGGGTGTTCGTTAACCGGGTTTGGCAGCACCTGATGGGGCGCGGGATTGTCGCCACGGTCGATAACTTTGGCTTGCTAGGCAAACCGCCGACGCACCCCGAACTGCTCGATCATTTGGCGACCCAATTCGCTCGCGATGGTTTCTCCATCAAGCGAATGATCCGCAGCGTCGTGCTCAGTCGCAGCTACCAGCTATCGAGCGATGCCTCGATGGCGACGGAGAGTTACGCGGCCGACCCCGATAATCTCTATCGTTGGCGAATGAGCCCGCGACGATTGTCGGTCGAACCGCTGCGAGATGCCATGCTGGCCGCCGCCGGAACTCTCGAACTGACCCCACCGGAGGGTTCACCGATCATGAATCAGGACCAGATATTGGCGCGCAGTCTCTCGGCAGAGAAACTCAATCCCGTCAACCATCACCGCACCGTCTATCAGACTGCGGTTCGGCACTACGCCTCGGCGATGCTGCAGGAGTTCGATTTCGCCGCCTCCAGCATGGTAGTTGGTCTTCGCGCCGAAACGACGACGTCGCAACAGGCATTATTCCTGCTCAACAGCGAGTTCGTTTGGGAGTGTGCCGAATTGACTGCCGCGAAGGTGTTGGCTCAATCGTCTTCAGCCGGTTCAGCACCCGTGAGCGAGGTGTTCCGCAGGTTGCTCTCACGCGACCCGCTGCCTCGTGAGCAAGCTGCGGCGACGGAGTTCTTAAAGGTCGCCGATGCGAATTTGAAAGCCCAGGCCGCCGACGCTGCGGAGCGGGAAAAGCTGTCCCTCGCCGCGTTGGTGCAAACACTCATGGGCGGCATCGAATTTCGCTATCTCATTCACCCACCCCATTCCGAACCACCGGCCACGACGGATGTGGTCACCCGCTGAGCCGGGCGCGTTGCCCGACCATCCTTCGAGTTCCCTGTTTTCACGAACGGATCTAACATGCATTTATCACGACGACAAACCTTGAAAACGTTGAGTTGCGGGTTCGGCTACACCGCGTTCTCGGCACTGGCGAGCCAAGCTGCGGGACTCGAAATCGCGGCGGGCAACTCGGCGCCCCCGGACGCCGCCGCAGGCGAGATGGCGGCGCGGTCGCCGCACTTCCCCGCCACGGCCAAACGCGTCATCTTCATGTTCATGCGCGGCGGCCCGTCGCAGATGGACATGTTCGACTACAAACCCGAACTCAACCGCGCCGATGGAAAATCCGAAGGCAAGGGCGATCCGCTGTTCGGGTCTCCGTACAAGTTCGCCAAGCACGGCGAGTCGGGAATGTGGTTTTCCGAATTGATGCCGGAACTGGCCACCTGCGCCGATGATCTCTGCATGATCCATAGCATGCAGACGGACAGTTCGGCCCATCCACTGGCGATGCCGCAAATGCACACCGGGAGCTTCCAGTTCACTCGTCCGTCGATGGGCTCGTGGGTGTTGTACGGATTGGGGACCGAGAACGAGGATTTGCCCGGTTTCGTCACGCTCAATCCCAGCCGAGTGTTCGGGGGCCCAGCCAACTTTGGCAGCGCGTTCTTGCCCGCCGCCTACCAGGGCGCACGAATCGGATGGGAGGGCAAATCGCTCAAGAATGCCGGATTCCGTAACGTCACGAATTCACGGATGCCCGCCTCGCTGCAGCGCGAACAACTCCGAATGATGGAAGAATTCAGTGGTCATTACCAAGACAGTGCCGTCGACGGTGTGATCGAATCCTTTGAACTGGGAGCGCGCATGCAAGCCGTCGCCCCGCAGGTGATGGACCTGGCCGACGAATCCGAAGAAACGCTGAAGATGTACGGCATCAATGACAAAATGACGGATACTTTTGGACGGCAATGCTTGCTGGCACGGCGTTTCGCCGAGGCTGGCGTGCGTTTCATCGAACTGGGTGATGGTTCATGGGACCATCACCGCAATCTGCGGAAAGGACTCCCGCGCGAGTGCGAACAGACAGACCGCCCCATGGCCGCGCTGCTCAAGGACCTGAAGCAACGCGGCATGCTCGACGATACCCTCGTCATTTGGGGCGGCGAGTTTGGGCGGTTGCCGAACCTGCAGTATGACTCGGGACGTGGCCACAACGCCGACGGTTTTACGATGTGGATGGCCGGGGGCGGTGTCAAAGGTGGACACGTCCATGGTGCCACCGATCCGCTGGGTCGCCGGGCCGTCGATGGCGCCGTGCACCTACACGACCTGCATGCCACCATGCTGCACCTGCTCGGACTCGATCATGAACGGCTCACCTATCGCTACGGCGGCCGCGATTTCCGGCTGACCGATGTCCACGGTAACGTCGTTCATCCCATCATTGCGTGAACGAAAGCCAAGCACGTAACAGGTGATCGATTCCAAGTCATCTTTCAGCGATAGGCGTCAACCATCTTCCATCTCCGAGCGGAACACCTCGTTTGACACTCGAGTGGACGCCGCCCCACTGGCGCGTTCCTTGGTCGTGACAATCTTTCAGCCAGTGTGTGTCCGACTGCACCGCAACGATGCCAGCGATTCAACAGCCCAGCTGCGGGGAACGCTTGGCCAAAACGGCTGTCTCTTCTCAGGGTGCTGCCGAGGGACGGCTGTTGAATCAGGGTCCGTCTCTGGCACCGTCGCCGGCACAGGCGAGCCGGACGAGGGCATCACCGCACCTTTCTGGGGGAATCCAGCGGGGAGAAACAGCCGGTTTCGCGTCAGCGGCCTGTTGATTTGGTGAGCCGAGACGCGCAAGCGGCCGGGCTGGCGGCGTTGCCCGGTGCCTCACGGCACTCGGCTCACGACTGCATCGCCAAAGGATTAACGCAACAGCCCCGGTAGCTCAATCAACGGCTCGCTATCGCCAAAACGGCTCATTCCTCGTGAATACCAACAAAAAAGTGCTCCACGGCGTCGCCGCGCGGACCGCGCGGCGGAAACTGTCATTGGCTCTGGCAAAGTCATTCGGCCGAATTGCTCAAAAAAATTTCTCACAAGCCCATTGCGATGTCGCACACCACCCCGTTATAATTAGCTCTAAGTGTGCGGCGTCGTATTGCCGCTGCGACTTATCTCCTCTTTTCCATTTGTTTGAAGGGTTCTACTATGTTTCTCGCAAATTTTGTTCCTGTGTCCCGGAAGCGCCCGCGAGGGTTCACCCTCGTCGAGCTGTTGGTGGTGATCGCCATCATTGGTGTTTTAGTTGGCTTGCTGCTGCCCGCCGTGCAGGCGGCTCGCGAAGCGGCCCGCCGGATGTCCTGCTCCAATAACATGAAGCAACTCGGACTGGCGCTGCACAACTACCACGACACCCACCAAAAATTCCCGTACTCGGTGGGCGCGAGCGGCGCGATTACGTCGGGAACGGCCGTTCCCGGCATTGGAAACACCCGCAATCATCGCGGTTGGCTGGCGCTGTTGCCCTTCATCGAACAGGCTGCTCTCTATGAGGCAACGGACTTCCGACTGGCGACGGGAGCCTACGAGAGAGACAGCTCAAGCACCATCGGTGGCCCCAAGCCCGGTGAAGCTGGCAACACCAACGACATCGTCGTCAGTACCGTCGTCGCCGCTTTCCTCTGCCCCTCAGACGCCAATCCGACGAACTACTCGACGACCAGCAGCGCTCATTACTCCATTTCTCCTGGGACG
>JBDNIG010000823.1:0-15584 GCA_041688415.1 Rhodopirellula sp.
ACCAATAACAAGATCAAAACCGTACAGCGACAATCCTACGGCATTCGCGACTCCGAGTATTTTGAACTTACACTCTACTCCCTCCATCAAAAAAAGTACGCTTTAGTCGGATGAGCCTAAAATAAATCGTCTCCTTTTGCCCCGGAGTCACGATGTCGGTGTGGGCGAGGATTTGCCGTAGCGGATGATCATCCGCAGACGCGACATCGCGAACAAACTTGGCGTCTTCAACCCATCATTGATAACGAAACGAACAACGAATTAACGAAAACGAATTGCGGTCTATCCGCATGTCAGGCGTAGAAAGAGCTCAAATTTGCCGGTTGAGCTGATCGCCTGACGTGCGGATAGATCGTGCGTCGAACTTTGTCGCCACACTGCGGGCTACGTGACGAGTGACGCAACCGCAGCGACGACGATCTTTATTCTATCGCGTCGCAGCCACGCGGTTCTAGTCCCGGAAGGAACAGTTGACTATTTTGAGTACGCTGTGGTACCGGCGGCTCAGTCGTTCCACCGTATGCACCTTCTACCTGATGTTTCTGGTACCAGTCGTAAAAACCCTCACCATTGGCATCGTCCCAAAACGCACGATCCGAATCTTGCAACGAACCGGCGTACCATGAGGGCATCATTCCGCTGCTTCGCGAAAATATCTCTCGCCAAGATGGACGCGGATATGTCGACACCACTCGCAGAGTGGGCTGCTCGCATTGCGGGCAACGTGGCTGGGTCGATCGTGGTTCGGTGGGTTCGGGTTCGGCTGGCGGGAACTCCATCGCGTCGGCGGCATACGGAAGGTCGGCCGCATTCATATCGGCGGTGCAGCGTTGCTGGTAACTCGCCAGGCGACTGTTGCTCCAACCGCCAAAGTATCGAGTTTTGGTCAGTTGATCGGGTTGAATGTGGAGGCACCAACTACGCACGAATTCGAGTGTTGAGAACGTGACCGGAACCTGCCGCGACTCGCCACCCTGCTGCGTTCCCTCGCGAGCCATGAACGTGACTTCATGTTCGTCTGCTGCGACGATGCGTGAATTGCTGATCGGTCCGCCCGTTAAGTAGCGAGTCAAGTAACGCACCAAATCGTTCGGGCCGCTCGATCCCGCAGGCGGCGGTTGGATGTAGCTGTCCTCACCGGCGAGGAACTTCGAGTTCGGGTCAGGGTATCGATTGCCTTTTCCACTGAGCGAGCGTGTACACTTTGGGAGTTCGTCGGTGTTCAGCAAAAACCGAGGTCCTCGTCTGTGGGGGTGGGCCAGCCGGAATCGCCGCCGCCTTGGCAGCCGCCCGCGCCGGCGCGACGGTCCAATTGATCGAGGTCGCCGGCTGTCTGGGCGGTATCTGGACAGCGGGACTGCTGACCAAGATCCTCGATGCGGAGAACAAGTCTGGGATCATGGCCGAGCTACTACATCGGTTCGCAACGCAGGGCAGCGCGGTGGCGAATCAGACCGGCGGTACCGTTTACGATCCGGAGATTGCCAAACTCGTACTGGAAGAAGTTTGTCTCGAGGCGGGCGTGAAGATTCGCTTGCACACGCGGCTTGTCGGTGCCGTCACGAACTCCAATCGCCGCATCGTGGCGGTGCTGACCGAATCGAAGTCGGGGCGTGAAGCCTGGCTGGCTGAGCGATTTATCGACTGCAGCGGTGATGGTGATCTGGCGGCCCATGCGGGTTGTCGGTTCGATCTCGGCGTGGGTGAAGATTGTGAGTGCCAGCCGATGTCAATGATGGCGTTGTTGACCGGGATCGATGCCGATGCGGTGCGCCCGTACATCCTAGAAACAGCACCAGCGGCGAAACGCTTGCTGCTGGACTTGATGCAAGAACATGGGCTCTCGCCATCGTACCGAGCACCCACGCTCCGACATTTGCACAGCGACATTTTTTCGATCATGACCAATCACGAGTACGGTGTTTCCGCGCTGATTGCCGCGGATGTCGATGGATTGCTGCTGGCCGGTCGCTGCATCAGTGGCGACTTCATCGCCCACTCCAGTTACCGTGTGACTGGGAACTCCGTTCCGATGGGCGAAGCGGCGGGACTCGCCGCCGCAGTCTCAATCCAGAAGCAGGTCATGCCGCACGAGCTGAAGTGGAGTGAGATTAAGTCCTAACGCTCAGCTCGTTGAGGAATTTGCAGCAAATCCTCATGCATCCCACATCTCAGAAGAACTTAAATATGCCTAAACAAAGGAAAACAGTCGATGATTCTTAATCGTGTCCAGTGCAAATCACTTGTCGCGCGCCTTCTCGTTGGCGGGATCGTTGTTGCCATCGCGGGAGCGCCGCTGAACGCTCAAGCCGAGCATGACGGAAAACTTCAAATTCTGTTGCTCGGCGATAGCACCACCGAGGGCAGCGTGCCGCGGCGATTGAAGCCCGATGGTCCCCATCTCGAGCAGGTGTTGGAGCAACTATTGGCTGCCGAAGAGGATCTGCCAGCGTGCCAAGTGATTAATTCGAGCCAAAGTGGTGAAACGATCCGCCGACTTTTGGATTCAGGCCGCTACGACGGCAACGGGGCAGAATTGCCGGGTCTGGATTACATCTTCATCCGTTACGGGATCAACGACCGCGCACGAATCGAGAACTTTGTCGACAGCTTCCCCAAGCACTTCGCTGAACTGTGTGAACGATTGCGCCAGGATCATCCCGGCGCCGAACTGATTGCCATGACCGTGATCCCGTTCTCCGGAGAAGAGGCCAGCGAAGAGATCAACGGCCTCATTCGCCAAGCCGCAGCGGATGAGCACCTAGAGGTTTTCGACATTTATCCGCGATACGCCGAAGAGTTGAGCAAAGGACCCAACGCGCTCAACTATCGACGTTACGCACTCGACAAAATCCCCGCCAAGTATCACGAACTGGTCAAGCCGTTTGTGCACGGACCGAGCGTGGAAGTGATGGACAATGAGCTGGATGCGATTCTCGGCGGATTACCGGGCTGGTATTCGGATCGGCACCCCAATTTGGCGGGATACAACGTGATCGCTGATGAAACGGCCAAGTACCTGGCCAAACGCCTGCGTGAAAAGCAGACTGAGCGTGCCAGCGTGACTCAATAATGCCCGCTCGAAATCAACCACGCCGGAGATCCCCCGTTTCGATCCCCCGTTTCGATCCCCATGCACGAGACGTTCGATGCTGCCTTTGCGCGGTTATTTCCCCACCTGTTACTTGACAGGTCGATTAAACGTCGATAGCGTGAACTGGGTAGCAATACTGAGACCGCGTCGCCAATGAGGCGAACGCATACGAGACTTCCCACCACACATTTCCCACCTCCCACCACTGATGCATCGGCTCGGCTGGTTTTCGCTCGGCAATTAGAGCGTTGCTGGGTTGTTGTACGACTTCGCACACTCAGCCACGAATCGATGGCAGAGTGACGCGTCTCCATGTCAAACCACATGACGTCGCTCGCCTTGTTCCGCAGTGGTCTCTCTCGAACAGCCATATCGATTGAAAGACAATTGGATCATGGGACGTTCACCCATCTTTGCGACCACGCTTTTTGCAATCGGTCTAACTTTTTCGTTTGCGTTCGGGACTTTCTCGTTTGCTGTCGGGGAAGAGCCTGCGGCAGCCGAAAATGATTCGCGGGGAAGGGAGATGTTTGAGACCCAGATTGAGCCAACGTTGAAACAGCATTGTTATGAATGCCACTCGAAAGATGCGGATGAGATTGCCGTTGGATTGGAGCTGGATTCGCCGACGGGCATGATGCGTGGTGGTGACTCGGGTCCAGTCGTGATTCCTCACGATCCCGCCAAGAGTTTGTTGATCCGGATGCTGCGACATGATGACGACGTGTCGGAGATGCCGCCCGACGAGGAACTCTCGGACGAAGTGATTGCCGCGTTTGAAGAGTGGGTGCGGCTCGGGGCGCCCGACTCGCGCACCGGCAGCGGACCGACCGCACGTGATGAGCGATACGAAGCGGGACAACGTCATTGGTCGTTTCAACCCCCCGTGCAACGCGATCCACCCGCGGTTCAGCAAGCTGATTGGCCCCGTAGTGACATCGATAAATTTGTGCTCGCGAAGATGGAGTCCGAAGGCGTCACGCCGGTTGCCGATGCGAGTCGCCGCACCTTGGTTCGCCGCATTTGTTTTGATCTGGTAGGACTCCCACCTTCGGCCGAATTGCTGGAGCAGTATGCCTGCGATGACTCCCCCGAAACACTTGCGAAATTGATCGATCATTTGCTCGAATCGCCTCAGTTCGGTGAACGTTGGGGACGCCATTGGTTGGATGTCGTTCGATACGCGGAATCGAGCGGCATGGAGTTCAATTTCACCTACCCACATGCGTGGCCGTACCGCGACTATGTGATCGATTCACTCAACGAAGATAAACCGTTCGATGAGTTTGTGCGCGAACAGATCGCTGGCGACCTGATGCCGGTCGGAGAGAGCGATTCGGCTGAGGCAGTCCAGGCACGTCAAATAGCGGTGAGTGTTTTGTCGTTTGGCCCCAAACGTCATAATTCCCGCGGCACCCAGTTCCGCATGGACATGGCCGACGACCAGATTGACACGGTTTTTCGCGCGACGATGGGTTTGACGGTTGCCTGTGCCCGCTGTCACGATCACAAATTCGATCCGATCCCGACCAAGGATTATTACTCCTTGGCTGGGATATTCATGAGTACCGAACCGCTCTACGGCACGATCCAGCAAACGTACAGCAACACGCCGACCGACCTACTTCCGATCGGTCCCGACGCGCTCGCCAAACACGCAGCCGCCGAGGCCCACGACCAAAAGATCGCCGAAGTGACTGAACAGGTTGCTGCGAAAAAGGAAGAATTGAAAAAGGCGAGCGAGGCGGAAAAGCTTGCAGCCGATGCGGAAGCCGATGATGCAGAAACCGACGACGCGAAAATCAACGATGCAGAAACCGAGGTTGCGGAAGTTGCCGATGCAGAAGCCGAGGCTGCTGAAGCCAACGATACAAAAGTTGACGATGCGGAAGCCAGCGATGCGGAAGCCGAGAAGGCAGCGAAGCTGACCGCGGACCTGCAGGCCGAAGTCACATCGTTGGAAGCAGAACTGGCCGAACGGACAAAGAACCGTCCCGCACGGCCTCCCTATGCGATGACGGCGCGCGATCGAGACAAGCCGGCGGACATCCATGTGGCGATCCGGGGCAATGTGGGCGAAAAAGGTGAACTGACTCCGCGCGGGTTTTTAAGTGCGGTATCGACTCCGACTGCCCCCGTGATCGAAGCAGGGCACAGTGGTCGCTTGGAATTGGCCCAGTGGATTTCCAGTCCCGACAATCCGCTTACCGCCCGGGTGCGGGTCAATCGGATTTGGCACCATCTTTTCGGTACCGGTTTGGTACCGACCGTCGACAATTTTGGTCTGATCGGAAAACCGCCGATTCACCCCAAATTACTCGATACTCTGGCCCTCGAATTCGTCGAAAATGGTTGGTCGACCAAACGCATGATCCGCACGATCATGCTCAGTCGGGTTTACCAACTTAGCAGCACGCGCAACGCCGAGAACATGAAACTCGATCCGCTGAACCGACTGTGCTGGCGAGCACAGCCGCGGCGCCTCGAAGCCGAAGCCATTCGCGACTCCATCCTGTTTGTGAGTGGTCAGCTCGATCTGACTCGGCTCACCGGGTCCACCGTTACGGCTCTGGGCGATACGTTGGCGCGAGGTATTGCAACGGACAAGTTGCAACCGCCGAGCAACCACCGGAGCGTTTATTTGCCGATCGTCCGTGACTATATCCCCGAATTGTTCGATCTGTTCGATTTCCCGTCGCCCAGTTTGGTAAGCGGAAATCGCAGCGTCACGAACGTTCCCTCGCAATCACTCTATCTACGCAATTCAGCGTTTGTTGCCGAGCAAGCGAAACATGCTGCGCAGCGACTATTGGATTCGCCCGAAGCGAGCAGCGATCCTGAGCGAGTGGAGTTGGCGACGCGTTGGGCGCTCGCGCGTTCCCTGACCGACGAGGAACGTGCTGCCGCATTATCGCTGGTCAAGGAGATTCAGGAGATCCAAAGCGACGAGCCAACTCAAGATATCACTGCGTGGGCCGCATGGTTTCAGACGCTCTTTACGACCGCTGAGTTTCGTTACTTGGTTGACATTCCGTAACCCGTTTTCGTCATTTAGGAACGCGGGAACAAAAGTGGCGTAAGCTTCCAGCTTGCGATTGGAGAACGGCAAGCTGGAAGCTTACGCCACATCAATACCCGTATGCCCTTCCATCAACCGGACGTTTCGCTGCCATGAAATATCAATCATCGTCACCCTCGATCTCACGTCGTGAGTGGCTGAAAGTCGGCGCGTGTGGGCTTGGCTCGCTGATGGCGACCGGACTGACACCGTCGCAGAGCACCGCTGGTTTGCTGACGGCGAAGCAACCTCATTTTGCTCCCAAGGCGAAACGCGTCATCTTTCTGTTTATCAATGGTGGCCCATCTCAATTCGAATCATTCGATAACAAACCCGAACTCAAGAGGATGGGGGGCAAGAAGGGCAATGGGAAAGGCAACCTGCTCGCTCCGCTACTGAAGTTTGATCAATACGGCGAAAGCGGGATGTGGGTCTCGGAAGCGTTTCCCGAATTGGCCAAACAAACCGATCGGCTGTGCATGTTGAATGCCATGCAGACGACGAGTCGTGCCCATCCGATCGCGATTCCCGTATTGCACACCGGTGCTTTTCAATTCCAACGTCCCTCGTTGGGTTCGTGGATTCTTCATGGGTTGGGAACCGAGAACCAGGACTTGCCCGGCTTTTTCACGATCAAGCCCACGCGAACCTTTGGTGGTCCGTCGAACTTCGGCAGCGCGTTTCTACCCAGCGCGTTCCAGGCGACGCGGCTCGGTTGGGATGGCCAAAAGATTAAAGATGCCACGATCCACAACCTGACTCCCGGTCACGGGTTGCCATCGGAGGTCACTCGCGAGGCATTGGACTTGGCTCAATTAATGAATCGGCAATTGCTTGATCAAACCAAGGAGGCGCAAGGCGTGATCGACTCGCTCGCGTTGAGCGAACGAATGCAGCAAGCGGTGCCCGAGGTCTTGGACCTCGGTGGCGAGACGAAAGAAACATTGGACATGTACGGTGTCGACGCTGGGACGACCGACGACTTTGGACGTCAGTGCTTGCTCGCGCGCCGGTTGGTCGAAGCGGGGGTCCGGTTCGTCGAGGTCCACTCCAGCGGTTGGGACCATCACAGCAATCTCGATAAGTTCCCCGCCAAAGCAAAGATGATCGACAAACCGATCGCCGCCCTGTTAACCGATCTGGAGCAGCGTGGCATGTTGGATGACACCCTCGTTGTGTGGACAGGCGAATTCGGACGCACCCCCGAGACGCAGGTCCTCAGTGGCAAGGAAACCATCGGACGCGACCATAATGCGGAAGGCTACACGGGTTGGCTGGCAGGCGGGGGGACGCGCGCAGGTCTCGTCTACGGTAAAACCGATGAGTTGGGCTACAAGGCGGTCGATGAGGCCGTGCACCTGCACGACCTGCACGCCACGATTCTGCACTTGCTTGGTTTAGATCACACCAAGCTTGTCTATCGCTACGGTGGCCGGGATTTTCGTTTGACCGATGTCCACGGCAATGTCGTCCACGACATCATTGCCTGATGAAATTTGATGATACACGTCGCAACTCGTACTCATGCAGGATCAGGGTACAGCTAGCGAGCGATCTCAAAATGCTCGGCGGTGGCTTGGAAGTTTGATAGCTGTTGGTCTTGCCAGGGTTGGTCTTGGCCGAGTTCGGTGGCCATCAGCCGAGCGACTTCTGGAGCGATCTCTTTGGCGGCGTTGATGTTCAAAAACATCGCGCGGGTGCGACGGGCTAAAACGTCTTCGACCGAAAGTGCCATCTCGTGGCGAACCGCCCAGACGACTTCGGCGGCGCGAATGGGGAGGTCATCGTGAAGCTGTTGCCCCAGTTCCGGCGAGGCGGCAATCATCTCGTCAATGAGCGCCGCGTCGGTACCGTAGACGCAATCGCTCGGTGCCGCGGTGGCGCCGTGGATCGGAAGCTGTTTGGTGGACTTGCCGTTGGTTTTTAAGCCGGTCAATTCGACTGCGCGGTCGGTGCAGTCCTCGCCCATGTGGCGTACCGTCGTCCATTTGCCCCCGGTGATCGTGATCATGCCGGACTCGGAAACCAAAATGGTGTGGTCACGCGAGAGTGATTTCGTATCACCTTTTTTCCCGCTGTCACGACTCGGTGGCTGGACCAACGGGCGGATGCCGACGAATACGCTCAGGCAATCATCTCGGGTTGGCACCCGCGTTAAATAGTCGCCGGCGGTGCGGAGCAGGAACTCAATCTCATCAGTCTGCGCCGTTGGTTCCAAAACGGCTTGTTCGATCGGTGTGTCGGTCGTGCCCACGACGACGTGCCCATGCCAAGGGATTAAAAACAAGACGCGTCCATCGGACGTTTTAGGAACGATGATCGCCGTATCGTCTGGCAGGAATTCCCTCGGCAACACGATGTGAACGCCTTGGCTCGGCGCAATGATGGGTTTCGCGGATGCATCATCGCTGCGGCGAATAGCATCGCAGAACGGACCGGTGGCGTTGATCACGCAGCGTGCTTGCACGTTGTGAGAAGTATCCGTTTGCTGATCGTTAAAGGTCACCCCGCTGACGCGTCCCTCGTCATCGTGTAGCAGGTCCGTCACCTTGGCTGCGTTGAGCACGCAGGCGCCGTGTTCAACGGCAGTCATCGCCATATGGATGAGCAGCCGCGAATCGTCAAACTGGCCATCATGATAGATCACTCCGCCCGAGCGCACTCGCCCGGGCTGGATCGTGCTGGCAGCCTGGATCGCCTGTTCAGCCGAAGCGCCGTAGGCGCGTGGGAAGCTGCTTTTTCCCGCGAGCATGTCGTAGAGCACGAATCCGGTGCGCATCACGAACCGCTGCCACATCGATTCGCAAGGGACCAAGAATGGCAGCGGATGGACGAGGTGCGGTGCATTGGCCTGCAGACGCGCGCGTTCGTGTAGCGAATCCCGCACCAATGCGATGTTGCCTTGCTGCAGGTAACGCACACCACCATGGATCAGTTTGGTACTGCGGCTCGACGTGCCTTTGCCGAAGTCGCTTTGTTCGAGCAGCAATACCGACAGGCCACGGACGGCCGCATCCATCGCCACGCCGACGCCGGTAGCGCCACCTCCGATAACGATAATGTCGAACGGTTCACGCTGGTCACGAACTTGGTTTAGAGATTTTTCGCGGTTCATGATTGATGCCATCCCATGCTGCGTTGGACTGCTTGTTGCCACCTTGCTCGACGTTTTTCTACTTCCGCACTGGGCATGGAAGGTTCAAAAACACGTTCACTTTGCCAGATCGATTTGACTTCGTCTAAGTCTTTCCAAAATCCCACTCCGAGTCCCGCGAGGAACGCCGCGCCCAGCGCGGTCGTTTCAATCACGCGTGGTCGCTCGACTGGCACCTGGAGGATATCGGCCTGGAACTGCATCAAGAAATCATTGGCACTCGCGCCACCATCGACACGTAGTTCTTTGACCGCAATCCCGGTATCGGCGTTCATGGCATCAAGCACATCGGCGACTTGAAAGGCGATGCTCTCAATCGCGGCGCGGGCGAGGTGGGCCGAAGTGGTGCCGCGTGAGATGCCGACAATCGTGCCACGGGCGTAGGGATCCCAGTGAGGCGCGCCGAGTCCGGCGAAAGCGGGAACGAGATAGCAATCACCGCTGTCGGGCACGGTCGACGCGAGGTCGGCAACCGCACGGGTCGTTTCAGCGATACGCAGTTCATCACGCAGCCACTGCACCACCGCACCGCCGATGAAGATACTGCCTTCGAGTGCGAAATCAGGGCGGTCTTCTCCGGTGCAGGCGATCGTCGTCAAAAGTTTGCACTTCGATGCGATTGGCTCCGACCCAATATTCATCAGTACGAAGCATCCCGTTCCGTACGTGCATTTCGCCATTGCGTTCTCGGTGCAGTTTTGCCCGAACAATGCTGCATGCTGATCGCCGGCGCAGCCGCTAATGGGAATCGGTTGGCCGAGGAAATCGTCCGTGGATTCGGTGAACTCATAGCTCGACGGTCGGACTGTCGGTAGGACCTCGCGTGGGATATCGAGCAAATTCAATAGTGCCTCATCCCAATCGAGCGTGAGTAGATTCAGCATCATCGTCCGGGCCTCGTTACTGACGTCGGTCACGTGCGTCTGCCCACCACTGAGGTTCCATAACAACCAGGTGTCGATCGTGCCGAAGGCCAATTCGCCGCGTTCGGCGCGGCGGCGGGCATCGGGAACGTTGTCGAGGAGCCAACGCAGTTTCGTGCCGCTGAAGTACGGATCGATCACGAGCCCCGTTTTTTCGGAGATCATGTCGGCGCGGCCGTCGCTGCGCAATTGATCGCAGAATTCCGCCGTCCGTCGATCTTGCCAGACGATTGCGTTGTGTACGGGCTGGCCCGTCTCGCGATCCCATAGCACCACCGTTTCACGCTGGTTCGTGATTCCGATCGCGGCAATGTCGGCAGCCTTGACGTCGTTGGTCTGCAAGACCTGGCGAGCGACCTCGCGCTGGGAGTTCCAGATCTCCATCGCGTCGTGCTCGACCCAACCGGATTGCGGATAGTGTTGCTTCAACTCTTTGGCTTGCGTTCCGCAAATCTCCCCGGCTCGATCAAATAGAATCGCGCGGGAACTCGTTGTTCCCTGATCGAGTGCCAAGACGTATTTCATAATTTGTTTCCAGAGAAGGTAGGCAATGTCGCTCAGCTCTCCGAGCGACAATGGTTATTGCTTTCGTTGCTCGTGATCGCAGTTGGGGTCGAGCGGGACGGGGTTGCCGACCTTTTCGACATCGTGAGTGAATAAATATTTCCACACCGCTTCGTGGATGTACTTACCGGTCGCCTCGTCTTTGACTGCTGAACGACCAGGTTGGACGCTGCCGTGGGCGCGGCCGGGGTTGCCGCCCACGTCAGCGTCCGTGATCAGCCGGCGGGTGTTTTCATACGGTGGTGCAGAGCGGTCGACGTTGACGATGGGTCCAAACTTGTTCAGTCCGAGCATCTCCCAACTGCGACAATAATGATCGCCCGTCCAACCTTGATCAAGTACGTGCGAAAACGCGAAGTAGCGATTGGCGGGAGTTGCTGAAGGCAGTGACTGCCACGTTTGATGTTGGTCTCGCGGACCGCACAAGGCGACCACGCGAGCCACCTTTTGATGCTTGCCGAACCGGGCCGCCGTGGTGCTGCCGTGGGAAGACCCCGCAACAATGACCTTATCCCAATCCAAATCCGTGCCGTCGGCGTTTAAAAACTGACCCCAGTCACCGGGCGTTTTTTGTTCAGCCAGCCACTTGACCAATTGAAACGCCCGCTCGTTCATCGCATCAGGCTTGGCGATTGCCACTTCGTCACTGGCGTCAATTCCCGTGGCCGCTTCGAGTCGCATGTTGCCGCGACACTCGGGACCGACCGGTTTTTCTTGGCAGCAGATGGAAAACCACTGTCGCGCATATTGCACGTCGATCGCATGCAGACCGTAGCTGGTTAGCCGTTCAAACAGGGCAGAGTTGTGACCCATCAGCCAAATGACAAGTCGCCCTCGATCGGGAACATTCGGGTCAAACCAAGCATGTTCGACGTCGGCCGGTTTCCCCTCAGCAGTCTCGATCAAGAACCTAATCTCGGGGTAGGATTTGACACGTGGGTCAATTTCGCTGGCGCGGACTTTTACCTCCACCCGCGGGGCATTGTCGCTCCTCGCCTTTGCGGGCGGATCGGCGAAAGCGAGCGATGCGGAGACGCAAAGGAAAAGTATGAGCGGGAACCGATGGATGGTTGGTGAACCACAAGATGCTGATGTCATGTTAGTACGTCGTTGGCGGAGATTTTGAAAGGATCTACTTTAACCCACCACGCCAGGCCCGTGTGCGATCTCGATACGATTCACACGAGCGAGCCACGATCGCAATCGCTCGGTAAACGCATCCGGCGCGATTCCCACGGTCTCGATCCGAACTTGGCCGCCTATCAGAACGTGTTCCAATTCCGTCGCAGACGCGGTGAAACACTGCAACACGCGATCTCGTTGTTCCGTGGAGAGAACGTGAGCATCGTGTGCCATTCGGACTGCAGAATCGCTCTGCCGCGTCAGGCGAGTAAGTTGCCCACCGTCGGCAGCCAATTTTTGACCATCGAGGAAAACACGTCGCAGTTGCCCGGATCTGTTGAACTGGAATACCGGATCCACTCCGTCAAACAGGCTCACGGCCGTTCGGTCTCGCCATCCAATGAGCCACTCGCGACCGGTCTTCGACTCGGTGACGCGACCTCGCTCGGGCAGGTTCACACCTTCGGCCAATAAGTCTTCGCGATCTGAAAGTTGCCTCGTCATTGATCTACCTCCGCGAGCGCCGCCTTGTGGCTTGCTCGATTTACTTTTAAGCAGGTTTGGGTAATTCATTCCGCATCACAGAGTGCCACGTTTTCATAACCCGACGCGTCAGCGAGGGATGGCGGCGTGAATCCTTCGCTGACGCGTCCGGTTAGGATTGTCGATTCCACCGAAATATTTCCCAGTATCTGCTTAGCTGTTGTACGCCCAGGCTTCTGGGAAGATTTCGGCGACTTCGTTTCATGGTAGTTCTGGATCGGCGAGTAGACGGTCGGCGCGCCGGGCCGCATCGGCAAAATTTTGCATGGCGGCTGCAACCCGTGTCAGGGTCGGGGCCAAGGTGTTGAGCGATTCCAGTTCGAACTTGCGCGCCGGTTCATCACGCCATCCGTCCCGCGTGCGTTGCCATTGCTCTGCGAAATCCAAGAAATCGTGGCGGATTCGTGTTTGACTCTCTAGCAGCGGTCCGAGGGGTAGGGGATTCATCGATAGGTTCTCAGATTCCTTGTGGGTTGAATGTTCGGAGCATTTTGCGGCCTTTGTAGAGGTGGAATAGGTCGGCGGGGCTGGCCGGTCGCAGGCGTCCTGCGGTGGGCAGGTCCATCGTTTCGAGTCCATCGGTGACGGCGACACACGCGACACCTCCGCGAGCGGCCGTGAAGACCGCCGCGGTCTCTTCGAGAAAGAACCCCAACAGTGCAGGCTTGACGTCTTCGTACTCGTTCCGCTCCAGGTAAGTCTGCAGCGGCTCGACCAATCGTCGCTGGGCTTCGTTGAATTCGTTCGCCGGAACGGTAAAGATGTCGTCGTGCTCGGCGTGCCAGCCCGCGTAAATTGCATAGATATCTTCGGGCGGGAGGTCGGCCACGTCGGCGGAAAGCGAGAAGACGGTGGGCCCCGCCAAAGCGATGTTGCTGTAGCTCCGGTCGCCGAAATCATATTGATATCGGACCAAAAACGCGTCCACCGGGTCGTGAAAGCTCGGCCACAGCAATCGTCTCGAATCGACGACCTCGACCGATGTCGGTGGCACACCCATCTGCTGGGGCTGGGACAACCATAGCGCGATCTCGGCCTGGGCGGTCGACTCGGGTGAGCGGAGCGATTCGTCGATTTTCTCACCGATGCCGAGTTCGTCGGCGTAGGCGATCGCGCGCAGCCGGGCGGACGGCTCCAGGGCGAGCGAGATGAGCTGTTCGATGCCGGCGGCATCCCCGAAACGGGCCAACGCTCCCGCCGCTTCGCACTGCACGCGGCGATGTCGCAGCTGAGCAGCTTTGTTGAGCGGCGCAATCGAACTTTCATCCCCGATTAAACCGACCGCGTCGCATAGCGAAACCGCCAAGGCGACGGCTTCGCCCAAAATCGCCTGGACTTGTTCGACGTCAGTGCCGAAGCTGCGTGGATCCTCTTCGAACTTGGCCAACCGATCGGAGACTTGGCTGAGCAGTGCGTTGAGCGCCGCGACCCGCCCCGCCGCCGGGTGTTTTTCGACGCGGCCGGTGCGGACCACATGCCCAGCGAGGTCGAGAATCGGAGCCGCCAAGGAGGGTTCGCCCAGACAATCGAGCACGCCTGGGAAGAGACTGTCGACGGGCCAGTCATCATGCTGCATCAAGGGACTCAAAATTTGCCCCGCCGCCATCCATCCGCGCGGCGGTGAATCCGACAGCGCCCGCACCAGCGCGGAGAGTGACTCGGGCGTTCGCATCATCGCCAGTAATTGCAGCAGCAAATGCCGATTGGCGACCTCCGGTGACATTGCGGTAATAATTTTTACTACGGAGTCGACTGGCAAACCACTCAGAGCCTCGTTATCGCCAGCGGCTTGAGCATGCAGCACGCGGGTATGGATCAACCGCAGCAGCCCACCGAGTACGGCGGGGTCGGCGTCGGGCAAGCGATCCGACGCAGCCGCCAACATCCCTACCAACCGATTGCCACTCATACGCTCGTCGTCAACGAGCTTCTTCAGCGCCAGCCCCGCTTCGACTGCGTCGGCATCGTGAGCAAGCATCAATTCGAGTAGCTCGTCGGGTTCGTCAAGCGAGTTTGGATCAGGCATCGAATCGGTCGTGAGCGGTGAGTGAGTCAATGTGGCGTCAATCTTAGCTGACCATCCGAGGGCTTCGACGTCCTCGTGGGTGGCCCAGCGGCTGTGGCGTGGATCGTAAAGCGGCCCGCCGCTGGCGGGGCTGAGCGGTGATTCCGGGTCGGGATATACGTGTGGACTTTGCGTGTCCGGCTGCAACCAAATCGCTTCGCATTCGTCACACACGAGCAAACCGTACGATACCTGATTTTGATCGTTGAAATAGGCTCGCGCCATACACAAACCGTCTTGGCAAAGCGGGCATTCCCCCACGCACAGTCGAACGCTGTCATTCGGTTGGAGCGACGACTCCGACGAAGTATCTTCAGGCTCAGTAGGAAGACGTGTCACGTGGGTAGAATCCTGAGAGGTTTAACTGGAGTGTACAGCGGCTTGGTAGCCCGGAGGGCGGCAGATGTCAGTTATAGACAACTATCCCGACAGGGATTTCAGCAGTTAGCCGTAGGTAAGCGTAGCGCCGCCTACGGTCATCAAGCGAGAGTCCCTAGCCTGACCCCGAATGGGGTCGCAGCAACTTCCCGCGTTCCCAACGCCGTTCGGCTGATCGATTTTCTGTCCTGGTCTCATAGCGGGAATGCGGTGATGACCCGGTTGCCTTCGAGTACGAGCTGAACGCGCCGCGCCATCGGTTTGTGTCTTTGGTTGCCTTCACGTCCACCGACGTATCCAACCCGGTGGCCCATGTCGACGGTATAAATCGTGCGACCATCATCGCTGCGTTTGGTCGTGCGTTTACCGATTTTGGCATTCTCGTAGGCTTGATCAATTATTTTCAATGCCCCTTCCATCCCGCCCTCGAAAACACCGTGTTTCCCGGGCCGGCCCGGCTGGTCTTGGGTGTGTCGGCGGAGGTGTTCGAGTCGGTGTCCCTCGGCGCTGCCGGGCGTGTACAGCAATCCCGCGGGGGAGATATACCGGTCACGCCCCACCTCCCGCAGTAAACCGTATTTCAGCGACGCGTCAGCGGTGGGTGCCGAATCTTGCGTCTTCTCAACCGGCCGCAAATCGGATCGCGGGCCACGGTCGCTGGTCGAGTCGCCCGCGGTCGATGG
>JBDNIG010000824.1:0-6561 GCA_041688415.1 Rhodopirellula sp.
CGAGGACACGCAGCCTCAGTCAAAACGCGATCTTGTCGTCGGCACCGATCCGGATCATTCATTGATCGACGCATCCGCCTTCATCGCTCACAATGCCACCGTGTTGGGCGAAGTCCAGATCGGTGCCGAAGCGAGCGTATGGTTCGGCGCGGTCATGCGTGGCGATGCGGAGCGAATTGAGATCGGGCCGCGAACCAATGTCCAAGACCAGTGTGTGTTGCACGGTGATCCTGGACTGCCCTGTGTGCTCGGGGCTGACGTGACGGTCGGACATTCCGCGATCGTGCATGGGGCCACGGTGGAAGACGAAGCGTTGATCGGTATCGGTGCGATCGTGCTCAATGGTGCCCGCATCGGCCGCGGTGCGATTGTGGCCGCGGGTGCCCTGGTCACCGAAGGCACGGAGATTCCCGCTGGCATGATCGCCATGGGCAGTCCCGCGAAAGTGATCAAACCCGTCGGTGAATCACTCGCGACTCGCTGTCGCGAAAACACGCAGCACTACGTGCGGCTCGCCGCGAGGTACAAGGCCGAATACGCGGCCTGCGATGGGTAGCAATCAGTGGCGTAAGCTTCCAGCTTGCGATTCGAGCAACGCAAGCTGGAAGCTTACGCCACTGATTGTTCTGACGGTCCCAATCTGGTCATGATCGACGCTCGCTACCAATAGCAAAAATCATGGCGAGCGCCGGATACCAAGCCATGATGTCGCTCAAATGGCACCAGTCGGACAACACGATCGATGACTCGTGCCGACCACATAAACGCCCATGAACGCGATGGCCATTCAACCGCTTGAGTCAATGTGCCTACCGTTCGGTCGGCAGCAGTTGCAGAGCGTCGACGATAACAAAGCGGACCGTTTGCCTGTTGCTGATGGAGATTGTCGTTTCGACTCCGCTTTCCAATTGGACGTCGCCTACGAGTGTGAACTGTTGCCCCGACGGGAGTGGCTGGGTTTGATCCACGGTGAACGCTTTTTCGTGGTCGCCGCTGGCGACGATCACGGGAACGTTGCGAGCACGGGTTTCGTGTGCGGAATACGCCATCAATAGTTGGTACTGACCAGATTTTGGCACCTTGACTCGAAACGTCGCGGTGGATTTGCCGTCGCCTTTTACTTGAGAGTCATTCTCGCCGCTGAAGATGTAACCGCTGCCGATGAATGGCTTGAAATTGATGGAACGCGACCACGTGCCCGTCAGCTTCGCGGTCGTGTCGTCGAGCACAGTTCCTGGCAGTGTATTGGGGTCGATGGAACCATCCGCCAGTGGCAACTCGGATACGTCTGGTAGCTCGAGCACCTGGTTCTGAGCCAGCAGTTTTTTGCGGAGTTGTCGGTAGTTCAGTTCCTGCACGGCGACGTCCTGTTCGGCCGCCAATGCTGCGGCGACACCCGCACTTTGTCCGATGATCATCCAAGTCCCTTCGATCCGCAGCGACGAGATGCCGACGTGCGTGCATGACAGCGCGATCGGCACGAGCAGGTTGTCGCACTGCTCGGGTCGGGGCAGGATCGAGCGATACGGGACGTGGTAAGCGTAGCCCTGTTTGGGATACACTCGCCTGACAGGGAAGATCGTCCCCTCGTTGACCACGCCCCCGTCTTTCAACGCGACGCGTTGGCAGTCGTGTGAATCGATTGGGAACGATGATATTGCGATCGGGTCGTCCTTCTCCGGTTGTTCAAGGATGTCTTTTTGGCTGATGACATACATGCCCTTCATGCGACGTGACTCGCGAACGTAGAGGGCCGGCGAGAAGTGGTCGTAGTTCGCAAACTCGTCTTTGCACAGCCCGAGCCCGGTGTATTTTTGGCGGATGTCGTCCGGCACGGCTGAATCGGTCTTGAGGAAGTGAATGAACTCAAGTGTGTATTGCTTGTACGCTTCCCAAATCTTCTTCCGCCCAGCCTCATCAGCCGAATGCCAGTCGTTCGCCCCGCCGACCCACCCCAGCGAAAACTGCCCGCCGATCGAATTGTTACCGTCTAACTTCCCGCCGGGCAGTGGATAGAGATCGAACCCGACCCGTGTGTCGGCCTTCAGGGCACGTCGCATAATCTCAAATCGGGCTGGATCGTAATTGGCGGGTTTGGGCATCGGCACGCGGTTGTCCGGGTCCGCGGTCAAGCACAGTCGGAAACTGTAGGTCATGACGTTCCTGTCGCCCGCGTCATCCGGCCCGGCATCGTCGGTTGTGACTAGCGGCAACAGGTCGCCTTCATCGTCAAAACCGTTGATGTTCATCTTCTGTTTCGGGTACCGCTTGCCAGCCAGTGATTCACCGTACTCCGCACGGCTCTCGCGACCGATCGTCCAGTCGACTCCCGCCGCCGCCATCAGATCGCCTTCGTAGGTGCCGTCAATAAAAACCCGGGCGGTAAACGTGCCGTTTTTGGTGACCAGCGACGTGATTCGCGGGCCGTCTTTCGTGACCGATTGGAGATATCTCCGCGTCAGCACCGTGACCCCGGCCTCATCGAGCATCCGCATTGTCACTCGCATCGCGACGTGCGGTTCGAAGGTCCATCGCGACTGGTCTTTCATCGCTGGGTTGTACGGCGCCGGAAGGCCTCGATCGGTGTAGTCCATCACCACGCGCGTGTGCCACTCATCAAACAGCCCCATCACCGTGTCGCGGACCATCTGGTTGGAATCGCAGTGGCTCAGCCCGCCCGTGTTCATCGCGCCGACGTGATCGGTTGGTTCGAGCAGGATAACGGAAGAGCCTTCGCGAGCGGCCGCGATCGCAGCACAAAATCCACCTGGAGTCGATCCGTAAACGATGACGTCGGCCTCGTTGTCGGCCAGCCCTCGTTGGCTGGCCACCGCGATCAAAGTAATGATAAGACCGAACCGGAAGATCGATGGTATCATGATGCATCCTGTTGTGTTGCGTGCGCGGTGGAGATTCCTAGTGATCGTGTGACCCACGATCAAGTGGAACGATGTCGAGGCAATCGAGTGCGGTCAACGCAATGATCTTCGGCGATCGTCTTCTCGAGTACAACTACCTTTCCGCCACCGACCGCTACCATTTTCAAACCCTCCATTTCCAAACCCTCGAACGGCGGGGTCAGTCGGCAGGATTGCCGCACGCGCCGTCCTCTTTCAATCCACCGCAGCGTGGGATATCTTCTATAGACTGTTGATTTTTCCTAAACCCTCGCGAAAGTTCTCATGCCTGCGCCCTCAACCGCACTCTCGCTACGCGGGATTGTGCCGCCATTGATCACGCCGCTCAGCGCCCGTGATGTGCTCGACCGCGAGGGACTGGCGAGGCTGCTCGATCACGTGATCGGCGGCGGCGTTTCGGGGGTGTTTATTCTGGGCACGACCGGTGAGGCACCGAGTCTGAGTTATCGTCTGCGCCGCGAATTGATTGCCGAAACCACGCGGCTTGTCGATGGCCGCGTTCCCGTGCTCGTCGGGGTGACCGATACCGCCTTTGTCGAGACCGTGAGCCTAGCCGAGTACGCCGCCGATTGCGGCGCGGACGCGGCCGTCCTGACGACGCCGTATTACTTCCCCGCCGGTCAAACCGAACTGACCTCTTACGTCGAGAACATCCAGCCGCTGATTCCGCTGCCGCTGATGCTCTACAACATGCCGCAGCTCACCAAGGTGTGGTTCGAGATCGAAACGCTGCGTCGGCTTTCGTCTTTAAAAGGAATTGTCGGAGTTAAAGACAGCAGTGGCGACATGCAGTACTTCGGACGGTTGTGCGATCTGAAACAAGAGCGTCCGGATTGGTCGGTTCTACTCGGCCCGGAAGCCAAGCTTGCCGAGGGGCATGCCCTCGGCGGCGATGGCGGCGTGTGTGGCGGCGCGAACGTGATGCCAGCTTTGTTCAAGGATTGCTACGACGCGCTGCGTGATGGTGACGCGGCCAAGCAGCAACGGTCACAGCGCAAGATTGACCGGTTCCAAGACATCTATGAGATTGGCAAATACGCCTCACGGCATATCAAAGCGACCAAAGCGGCAGTGTCCTTGCTCGGTATCTGCGGCGATCTTCCCGCCGATCCGTTTCACGCCTTCGCGAAACCCGAGCGTGACCGCGTCGCAGAGATTCTCCGCAGCGTGGACAGTCTGTGATCGCGGCAACCTTCTTCACCGGCATCGACTGGGCCGTCCTGGTCGGCTATTTCGTCGGTATCTTGGGACTGGGGCTGTTCTTTTGGAGACGTAACAATTCGGCGGAGCAATTCACAGCGGGCGGGCGGGCCCTGTCAGGCTGGCTGTGTGGACTGTCCATCTTCGCCACCTACCTGAGCAGTATCAGTTACTTGGCGCTGCCGGGCAAGGCGTTCGTGGATAACTGGAACGCGTTCGTCTACTCTCTCGCGTTGCCGTTTGCTGCTGCCATCGCGGTCCGTTACTTCGTGCCGCTGTACCGTCACTCCGGCGAAGTCTCCGCGTACTCGCTTCTCGAACGCCGGTTCGGATTGTGGGCGCGGATTTACGCGAGTTGTTTTTACCTGCTTTATCAAATCGCTCGGATTGGCGTCGTCATGTATCTGATGGCACTGCCCATGGCGGTGTTGTTTGGATGGGACATCCGCACCGTGATTTTATGTACGGGCGTGGCGGTGACCGTTTATTCGTTTGTCGGTGGTCTCGTCGCTGTCATCTGGGCCGATGCGATCCAGGCGGTCGTGTTGCTCGCCGGAGCACTGCTCGCGCTCGGTATCCTGTTATGGGATATGCCTGGCGGTCCGTCCGAAGTGATCGAAGTCGCCGACGCTGCGAATAAGTTCTCGTTGTCGCCCAAAGACACTCCGTTTTGGGACATCTCCGAAAAAACCATTTGGGTCGTGTTTGCTTACGGCATCTTCGACAATCTGCGCAATTTTGGGATCGACCAAAGCTATATCCAACGCTACATCGCGTCACGCAGTGATCGCGAGGCGGCCAAGAGCGTGTGGTTCGGCGCGTTGTTGTACGTGCCCGTCAGTGCCCTGTTTCTCTTCATCGGTTCGTCCCTGTATGCCTACTACGAAAGCCATCCGGTCGACTTGCAGGAAGTCCGGGTGATCGTGGCGGAGCAAAAACTGATGCAGGCGGGCGTGCCTAGCGATGCACCGGAGTACGATGCACGGCTCTCTGAGACCGCGGCTGCGCTGACAGAGAAGGATTTGGGCGACCGCGTGTTCCCGCACTTCATCGCCGCGAAACTGCCACAAGGTGCCCGCGGACTATTGATCGCAGCGATCTTTGCCGCCGCGATGAGCACGGTATCCACATCGCTCAACTCCTCGGCGACGCTCATCATGAGCGATTTCTATCAGCGACTTTTTCGACCGCATTCCAGTGATGCCGAGGATGTCGGCGTGCTGCGATTGTCCACCATCGTATGGGGACTGCTGGGCACGCTGATGGCGCTCGCACTGATTCGGCTGACCGAGAGCGCTCTCGATGTTTGGTGGCTGTTGTCAGGCGTACTCGGCGCCGCGATCATTGGATTGTTCTTACTCGGACTCTTGGTGCCCGCGATTCGGAGTCCCGGTGCGATCTGTGCCTCAGCCGTCGGCGTGATTTTGGTAGCCTGGATGGCGGCCTCACGCACGACGTACTGGCCACAATCGTTGGCGGGATGGGCAAGCCCGTTTGAGCCACTCCTTGCGATCGTATTTGGTCCAATTGTGATGATCGGCATCGGCTGCCTGGTGTCGTTGAGTGTACCAAAATCTCCAAACGACTCTGACGCGAATTTGAAGTAGCTGGTTCCGGCAAGATTGCCGTTGGAACGAGGCGCAACTCGCAACTGCTTGCTGACTTACTCAATTCTCACCGAACTGCACATCAACGCCGCATCTAAGTTCTAAGCAGGTTCGGGTAATTCATTCCGCATAACCCTATTAGCTGGTTGGTCGTTAACCCCGGTCCAATACGGCAACCGTGGCTAACGCCAAAACGGCTGATAGACCGAAACACTTTCCCGAGCCTGCTTAGTATCGCGGTCATGCCTCAAATGCCTCAGCAATAGAATCAACGTTCCGAGCGATTGGCGACGACCTCCCGTTGCCACTCCCGTGAACTTTCGGCGTAGGCAGATGATCAATCAGATCCTAAGATTTGATGTCTCACCGGCTATCCGCACGACTCGCGACCGAATGCTGTCCCAACCACCACGTGAATACTCCCGCCGTCACAACTGCATCGAGCGATCCCCGCCAGTCCCCTCCCGCGATCGAGCAGACTGCATTTCACGCATCGCCGCGAGGGTGATGTTGCCAGTTGCTGGGCGGACCCGACCAAGGCTCAGGAAGAACTTGGCTGGAAGACCCGCCGGGATCTCGAATCCATGATGGCAGACGTTTGGCGCTGGCAGGTGGCCAACCCACAAGGATACGACTGATGTGCGGGATCACTGTTTTTTGGGGAGAAAACGCACGAAAAACTGCTATCCGACGGGCCTCGTAGGGCTTTACCGATAGGAGCTGCTGTGGTCATCTAACGGCTTTTGCTCATGGATGGCTCATGCTGACACCGTCTCTCATGCACCATTTATCGATCGTTCCCGACTTCCGCCAAGCCTGGAAAGTGCAGCATCAGC
>JBDNIG010000825.1:0-4925 GCA_041688415.1 Rhodopirellula sp.
AAGAGGTCGAGACGCTGGTGACGCAGCCCATCGAAATCGCCCTGATGGGGGCGAGCGGTGTGCAGGCTGTTCGCAGCCAATCGACCGCCGGTCTGAACGTCGTCTACATCGAGTTTGGTTGGTCGACGGAGATCCGAGCGGCCCGACAGACGGTTCAGGAACGGCTTTCCACCCTGGAAGGAATCTTGCCCGACGGCATTCGGCCTCAGATGACACCGCCCTCGTCGATCATGGGGCAGATCATTGTGGCTGGAATCTATCGCCAAAACGGACCCGACGGAGGTCGACTTGCCCAGGTCGGCAACACGGAAATGATGGCGGAGATGGTTGTCGATAAAGATCGGAAGTCAAGCATAAGTGTTTGGATGCCCGGCAATCGTCACGACTTTTCCACGTGGAAAAAAATCGAAACGCAGGAAGTTCAGTGGACCACCGACGTCAGCGGAATGGCGCTAGCCACCGGTTCCCCCGTGAACCGCAAGGCATTAACCGCAGGTTCCGATGATAGGACGCGACGCGAAGAACCGGCGGCGAGCGCCATGCCGCTCACGGGAACCGCAACGATTCAAATCGACGGCGAGTCCTTTGAGGCACAGTTTCCCAGCGAGCAGAAGCAACAAATGGAGTTGCGGACAATCGCCGACTGGGTCATTCGTCCTCGTCTCCTCAAAACAACCGGCGTCGCCGAGGTGTTCATGGTCGGCGGCGACCGCAAGCAATACCAAGTTTTGATTGACCCGACGGCGCTGCTCGAATATGGCGTGACGGTTCAAGACGTTGAACAAGCCTTGCGGGAAAGCAACATCAACACGAGCGGCGGATTTGCCATCACCGGCGAAACGGAACGACCGATCCGTATCCTTGGTCGGCTGGGACCGGAATCCAGGGTCGTGGTCGATGACTTGAAAAAGATACCAATCGGCAATCATCGCAAACGCGCCGTCCTACTGGAACAAGTCGCCCGTGTCACGGAGGGACCGAAGTTGAAGCGTGGAGACGGTAGCGTTGACGGTCACCCGGGGATCGTGTTCACCACCGTCAAGCAGCCCCACATTGATACCCGCGAACTGAGCGATGCGGTGGCGGACGCCTTCGTCGAGGTGGAGGCATCTTTACCCGCCGACATTGTCGTGAACTCGGAACTGTTCCGGCTGCGGAACTTTATCGATCGTGGAATCTTTAATGTTGCCGAAGCGCTCGTGATTGGTGCGGTGCTGGTCATCATTGTGCTGTTTGTGTTTCTATTGAATTTCCGCACGACGTTCATCACATTGACCGCCATTCCGCTGTCGTTGGTCTTGACGACACTGACGTTTCGCATCATCGGTTGGCTCAGCGGCAGTGAACTGTCAATCAACGTCATGACGCTTGGCGGGATCGCCGTTGCGATGGGCGAACTGGTCGACGACGCGATTGTTGACGTCGAGAATATCTTTCGTCGATTGAAGCAAAACAATTCGTTACCAATCGAGAATCAAAAACGGTCAATCGTCATTGTCTTCGAGGCGAGTCGAGAAATCCGCAGCTCAATCGTGTTTGGAACCGCCGTTGTGATTCTGTCCTTCATGCCCCTATTTGCATTGTCAGGCATTGAGGGGCGATTGTTCACACCATTGGGATTCGCCTACATCGTTTCAATTTTGTCGTCGTTCGTTGTTTCGATGACGGTGACGCCCGTGTTGTCCTACTACCTACTTCCGAACTCCCCGGCAACACACCACGAAGGCGACGGATTTCTGTTGCGAAGTTTAAAGGCCTTAGTCACGCATCTGATTCGTTTGAGCATGGCAATGCCGCGAACGCTGCTGATCTTGACGTGGCTCGTCGTGGCGGTTGCCGCGTGGCAAATGTCGCTATTGGGTCGCAACTTTTTGCCTGCCTTTGACGAGGGTAGCATTCAAGTCAACGTTACCCTGCCGGCGGGATCATCGCTCAAAGCGTCCAATCAAGTTTCGGGCGCGATTGATTCCGTATTCCTCTCGATGAAAAAGTCGGAAGAGAATCCCAGTGGTGAAATCCTGCACTTCGTGCGCCGAACCGGTCGCGCCGAAATGGATGAACACGCTTCACCCGTCAATTTCGGTGAGTACATTCTCAGCATGAATCCTGAGTCGGATACACAGCGTGAGGAAATCCTGGCCAGACTTCGGGAAAAGATCAGCGATGAAGCCCCAGGGGTGGACATCGAGGTCGAACAGCCACTGGCTCACCTGATCAGCCACATGATCTCAGGGGTCTATGCGCAGATCGCCATTAAGATTCACGGTGATGATTTGGATACCCTGCAGCGAGTCGCCGGAGAGGTCAAGAAAACCATCGAAGATGTTCCCGGCATCACACCCCCGGTCGTCGAGCCGATTCAGGAGACGGCAGAATTACACATCGAACTGCGTGCCGATGACTTGGCACTCTACGGGTTGACTCGCAAATACGTCGCAGACGTATTGCAAACGGCACTCAAAGGGGAAATCGTCTCAACTGTGCTCGAAGGACGGCGTCGATTTGATTTATTGGTCCGCCTTGAGGATGAGTATCGTACCGACTACGCCAACCTCGATCGACTGCGGATTGACTTACCCAATCGCATGGGCCAGCCCGATCGAGGGCAGATCGAATTGCGAGAGGTAGCGGATGTGGGCCCTGGATCCGGGCCAAATTCGATCAATCGCGAAGACGCGAGAAGGAGGATAGTGATTCGCTGCAATACCGAGGGCCGTGACTTGGCCGGTGCCGTCAACGACATTCAACAACGCGTGAGCGATCAAGTTGAGATGCCGGTGGGCTACTTCATCGAGTATGGAGGTCAATTCGAAAGCCAGCAGCGTGCCACGCGGCTCATTTTAGTATTGGCTGGGATTTCGGTGATCGGCATGTTCGTGGTGCTATTACTGTTATTCCCGTCCATACGCATTGTTTTGCAAATACTCAACGCCCTGCCGACTGCGTTCATCGGCGGCGTGATGGCACTCGTGATCACTCAGCAAAGTCTCACCGTCGCGAGCCTCGTCGGCTTCATCTCACTCGGTGGTATTGCCGTTCGCAACGGCATCCTGTTGGTCACTCACTATTTTCACCTGATGAAAGAAGAGGGCGAGGAATTCACCAAAGAGATGGTCGTGCGCGGCAGTCTCGAACGTTTGGCTCCCGTTTTGATGACGGCACTCACCGCTGGAATTGGATTGATTCCATTGGTGGTGGGCGGGCAAGAGCCAGGTCGTGAAATTTTGTATCCCGTCGCGACGGTCATTCTCGGAGGACTGACCACGTCCACTTTCTGTGAGTTTCTCATTCACCCAGGACTATTCTGGCAATTCAGCGGAAAAGACGCTGCTCGATTGGCAAAACTCGAAACCGAGGAGGACGAATTCGCAATGAAATAACTATACCGAACGTATCAAAGCATCTAACAAAATCGTAACTAGATAAATGTGGTTGCACATCGTCGCTTGATTTCAAAATTGGTACGTTGCCAATCTTCAATCGACAATCGTCAATCAACATTTCCTCCCAAAGGAACCTTTCCATGAAACTCTTTCTCACAACTTGTTCACTCGTTTTCTGTGGACTCATCGGCTTTTCCGGTTGCAAACAGGAAACCACCACCACGGCAACCACTCCCGAGCCTACCGCGTCACCCACTGACGAAGACACCCACGTCCACGACGACGGCACTGAACACGCTCCCCACGGCGCTCACGGCACGGGGCCACACGATGGCACCGTCGCCGACTGGGGCGGCGGTAAGTACCACGTCGAGTTCACCGTCGATCACGACAAGCAAGAAGGCACGGTGTACATCGTCGGTTCAGACGAGAAATCGCCCGTTCCCATTGACGCCGAGTCGATCGACCTGAGCATCAACGATCCCGTGATGCAAGTCACCTTGAAGGCTGCACCACAGGAAAGTGACCCCGAAGGGAAATCATCCCGCTTTGTCGGCAACAACGAGAAGTTGGGCGTCGTCCAGGAATATGCCGGAACGATTGCGGGCGTGATCGACGGGACGCCGTACTCGGGTGACTTCCAGGAAGAAGCCCACTAATAATTGAAGATTGTTGATTGCCGATTGAAGATTGATAGTTGGTAACAGCGACGAAAACGATTAGCTCCTTGTCAAATTTTCAACCGGAAATTCCTCATGTTGATTGTCAAAGCATTGATCTCGGCAACCGTGATTGTTGCAGTTGCCGAGATCGCTGGACGGATGCCACGAGTGGGCGCGTTGTTGTTGACGCTTCCAATCCTCAGCATCCTCGCGTTCATCATGACGTGGAACAAAGACCACGACATGACCACGATCGCCGGACTTGCTCGTGAGACGTTGATTCTTGTTCCCCTCGGACTCCCATTCTTCGTCCCGTTCGCACTATCGAATCGAACTGGCTTGACGTTTTGGCCGTCGTTCGCGATCAGCGTCGTCTTAGCCTCGCTGACGATCAGAACCTGGTTCTGGATTTCATCCCCACCAACAAATCATCAATCGTCAATCGAACATCATCAATGAACCCGGTGGGTGGCGATCGGCGTTCGCGTCGGTCGGCGATACTGTTTGTGAATGCCTTCTATAACAGGATCGAAGGAGCAATCCTCCGCCCACCGCCTTTTTCAACTTGTTTGTTGTACGTACTTGCCGGTAAGTTTTCGGTTTGGTCGAGAACCGTGGCTAACGGGCTATCGATTTAGTAACCCGACGCGTTAGCGAGGGATTCGATTTGATCCCTCGCTGATGCGTCGGGTTACCATTTGCCCGCAAAAATTGCGAATACGACTAAACCGACAACACCCCGTAAGCGTTCTATCTTCCCATGTTGACTGGGGCATTAGCTTGGTGGGTTTCTTTCCACTTTCAGGAGAAACCCGATGGCTCGCTTGCCCAATCCACAACTCGCCGATCAATGGCGTCGCCGACTCAGGCGGTTTGAGAA
>JBDNIG010000826.1:0-3797 GCA_041688415.1 Rhodopirellula sp.
CAATCGGTTGAACTGGCCGACGGATGCCGGAACTCCGGGATCGTCCAGTTTTTCACTCCGTGGCATTGAGCACAATCATTCCCGAACAATTCACGGTGCGGATCAATCGTCGCGTGACAGTGGGCGCAGTTCAACACGGCTGCGTTCGGTTGGATACTGATGTGATGGTCAGGGTCATCGTCCACCGCTTTGTGTTCCGCGATCCAATCGAGCAATTGGCGAGCGACCAAGCGGTTCACGCCATCATCTTTATCGCTCTGAGCCAACTGAGGGAAACCGATTTCGGCTAGCGCCGAGTGGTCCATCGCGATCGGATGGTGGTGCAATCCTTGATGTTCCCAATGGCATTCCTGACAACTTCCAATATTGCCGTGAAATGCCGTCGGTTGTCGTTGCAGCAACGTGGTATCATTGGCGTGACAGGTAATGCACTTCGTCGCGGTCACTCCTTTGACCGAGGTGTGACAGGCGGCACAATCATGTTCCAAAAATGTGTGAGCCTGTGATAGTGCACCGGGGCTGGCCATGCGTTGCCACGCCGTCGCGCTAAACACGCCCGTTGGCTGACCGCCCGCGTGATTGCCGAAAAAATAGAACCCGGCAGCGAAAGCCATGAAGATTGCCGCAGCAATCAGAAAGGCGCGTTTCATGCTCATGCGAGCCACCTCAGCCCAAAATAGATTCCGGCCCAGATATGCAGAACCAGGAGAAGATAAAAGATCAGTGACAGGACGATGTGAACGATCAACGCCCGGCGAAACCAGCGTTTGAAAAACTCGTGCGTGCGAATGGCGTACTCCAAATCCGCGACCGATTCGGCCAATCGAGTGACTTCCGCCGCTGCGCTACTGTCAGTGGATAGGTCGATACCTACGGAGGCCAAACCGGCCGACAACAGCCGCGATTTCGGCAACGTGTTCGCCTCGCCGGGCGAGCGTTCCAACACACCCCATGCCGCATCCAGGTCACCGCGAGCCGTTTGTAGCAGCAGCAACTTGTCTTTCACGTTGTGAGAAACGTAAGTCAGCATGTACCGCAACACGAACCCGCTAACGACGACGACCAGCATCGTCGCCGTCAAAGATATTCCCAACCAACTGTTGTATTTGTGTCCGGTGTGAATGATCGCGAGCAGTGCTCCTAGAATCCCTGCGTAGACGTGCAGCGTCATCAATGACTGCAACGAAATCCGCTTCGTGATCCGTTCGCGTAGGGAAGGGATACGCTTGGCAATTGAATAAACGAGCGTCAGCGATAGGATTGCCGCCCCAGCGATTCCAAACGCCGATCCGATCGCACTACCAGCGAAACGGGGCGAACTATGGACAGTGAAGCCAAGCCAACCCACGAGCAGCAGCAAGAGCCCTCCACCTACGACTGTTTTCTCATGTTCTTTCATTGTCAAGCCTCCACCGTGATGTCGTTTTGCGGTTTCGCTTGGCACGCGAGAATGATTCCATTGGTTTGGTCTTCGTCGGTTAAAGAATCCTGAACCGCCTGCTTGACTTCGCCCGATTTCATCCGCACCTTGCAAACACCGCAGGTTCCCACGCGGCAGGCGAACTGGATTTCGACTCCAAGTTCTTCGCTGAGTTCCAACACCGTTTGTTCCGGTGGGCTGTCGCCATTCTGCAAATCGAGACGTGTTTTTGAGGATTTATTGCTTTTTGAAAACGTGACCTGGGGACCGGTAGGAATGGACGACGTTGATGCAGTCGTTCCCGCCGCTGCCGGACTCGGTTTAGGCGTGCCGAACTTTTCCGTTTTGACGTTCTCTTTGGGGACGCCTAATTCCGCAAGCATCGACTCCGTTGCTTCCATCATCGCAAGCGGCCCGCAGATGTGGACTCTTCGCGAAACCAAATCAGGAACGGTCTCGGTCAAAAATTCCGGCGTAATGCGACCGCGATGCCCTTTCCAGCCGGTGCCTTCGGGGCGGGTCACCGTCACGGCAAGATGTAGTTTCGGGTTAGCGTCTTGCAACCTTTCCAGCTCGGCGGCGAACATGTAGTCGGTGGCGAACTTGCACGAAAATAGGAAGTAGATATCACCCTTCCATGATGTTTCGGTCAGGTAACGTGCGATACTGAGCATCGGCGTGACGCCGACACCAGCGGATATCAACACGATGCTATCGGCTTCGTTTCCAGTGAACGTGAACGTACCGATCGGGCCACCGGCTTCGACGTAGTCGCCTGGTTTCAGCAGATCGACGATGTGCCGCGAGACTGCCCCGCGCGGCTCGCGGCGAACGGTCAAATCAAGGTAGTCACGATGCGTCGGCGATGATGAAATGGAATAAGATCGAATCATCCTCGCGCCACCAATCCAGAACGCCGCGTTCATGAACTGGCCTGGCACGTACGAGAACGGCAATTCGTCATCACCGGATTCGGCCACCAAGCGAATCGTTTTGACTTCGGAGGCTTCCCAGAGCACATCTGTTACGCGCAAGTAACCCGCCCATCCGGACTTCACCGGTGAAGGAGATTCCGTGTCGGGAGATTCCGTGTCGGGAGATTTTTTGACAGGAGGCTTCTTGACAGGAGTTTGCTTATCGCTCTCAGCCGAATCATTGGTAGCGATGGGTTTTCTGGTAGCCCGTTTACTCATGCTGAGCTCCCCTTCGCATCCGTGGTTGGCTTGTCGGCGGGCGGCGGTGCTGATCCGGCCAATGCTGGGGCTGATCCGGGTGGCGGCGTTCCCTTTTGCGATTCGATCCGACTAAACAACGCGGCAGCACGACGCATTTTGACGAAGTACAGAACGATCATTGCCAGTGCGAAGGCGATCAGCAGCACCATCGAAAACAGGTGAATAGAAGTTAATCCCCAGAGTCGTTCACGCGGTTGAACACCCTGCGGCGTCTGCAAGTTCATTTCGTTTTTGAACCATTGCATCGCGACCGTTTGCGGTGGTTGGTCTTCCGCCATCGCTCGGCGTCCCGCCAATCCACTCTCCAGTCGCGCCAGGGCTTCATGCATTGTGGCAGTTGCCTGTTGCATGGCGTCGTAGTTGTCGTTTTCGGCTGAATCGGCCAAGCGTTGCAATCCGGTCGACAATAGCTTCACGGAGGAATCGATCCGCTCATCGGCTTGGCTCGCGATTTCTTCTCGTTTTTGCGGCGGAAGCTCAGGCATGCTCATCAGCGTTGGATACAACGACTTTGGAGCGGGTACCCCCATCTTCTCCATCATGCCACCCATGCCGCCGCCCGACCCGCCGCCGCCCATCATGCCGTCGCCGCTCGCGCTGTCGGGACTGTCCGAAGGCGTGGTTTGCGCCGGACTCGCCGGACTCTCTGTCGGCTGGCCTGTCGGTTGGTCAGTTGGCTGGTCTGTCGGCTGGTCAGTTGCTACCGCGCCCGCCTGTCCGGGGTGATGACTCGCATGTTCCTCCGCCGACATTTGGGCGGACGCCGACGCGGGGATGCACAACGGAAGCGAGACAGCCGCCGCACACAAGAACAGGAACTCAAACGTTCGTGTTCGCTTTTTACACTGTCTCTTCATTCGATTTTCACTTCCCCTTTACGGTCAGTCCGATGTCATCTGCGAGCAACATGCCTCGCCTCGCTTAGTTCGGTTGCATCATCTTCATCTGGATCAATTGCATCTGCATTTGAATTTGCATCATCTGCTGCATTTGTTGCTGTAATGTAAGCGTTCTATCTTCCCATGTTGACTGGGGCATTAGCTTGGTGGGTTTCTTTCCACTTTCAGGAGAAACCCGATGGCTCGCTTGCCCAATCCACAACTCGCCGATCAATGGCGTCGCCGACTCAGGCGGTTTGAGAA
>JBDNIG010000827.1:0-2708 GCA_041688415.1 Rhodopirellula sp.
AGTCTTGGCGACTTTCGCTACGACCAAATCGGACACTTAAAGACCGAACGGTCCTAAGTGCCCAATCACGACCTCATCGGGATCAAGCATCTCACACCGCTCCAACCGAACCACCTCGCACCTCTCAAGAACGAAGTTTCGGCAATCTCCCCTCAATGAGAAACACCTCTCATTGGAAGAGGTCAAACTGATCGACGCCAAACTCTGCCCTTCTAATTCTCTGGACAGGATTTGACGACCAGATTTTCAGGCGGTAATCTAGAGAATGCTTTAGTTCAGGCTGACCGCAGTCTTTCGGTTGACGGTTCAAGTCAAACCTGGAGTTGTGTTCTTAAACCAGTTGATTCGCTGACGTTAAAGCTGGGACGTTACCCATTCGCAGTGGCAATTGACAGTGAGCCGGGAGACTTAAAAGAGACATGCGTTTCCGAGCTTGAAGTGAAGCCTGCGCTGGCTGCTTTCCCGTCCGAAATTTTTCAAGCAAATGTACGCCCAAGAGGACGGCCAATGCTCCGCACAACGACAACACTACTCACGGTGCAAAACCATCTTGAGTACAAACTCAAATCCGAATGCCCTAGCTACCACACAACATATATAGCCAAAATGAAATCCTACCGCGGTTGCTGCTCGATTGCCTTTTGTATTTTGGCTATCTTTTCTATTGCTTCGCACCCCCTCCTTGCCCAAGATTCATGGGAAACTGTCTTGCGTTCGATGGAGTTTGAGCGTTCAAAGCTTGTCAGTGGTCGTGTCCATGCAGTCGGCCTAGAGTCCGCTGATAATGAAGAGGTGCAACCGGTTGAAATGAGATGGCTGATAGATCACGGTGCAGAAACTGTGTTTTTTTTGCGCACTCAGCGTGATTCCGATAGCTCGCTAGCCAAGAGTCGCACGCATGCTGTTTGGAGTTTTCCAGATCGGCGAATCTTCTTCTCTGACTACGATGGCAGGCCGCTCGTCAATATAGAGAATCCTGACGCACTTAGAAGCCATGGTCAACTTGGCAGCAATGGCTTCATGGACTTGAGGGCAATTGGCCTTGTTAACCATTATGACTTTTATGCCAGCGTTACATTAGAGCAAACCATCCAGGACTGGAAATCTCCGAAAGAGGTGCATGAGCTATCGCCTGGCGTCCTCGCATTCAAGTATACGGTTGCCGGTGGGCGCGTTCGAATAACGATCCACGTTAACACCACTCGCGGATACACAATCGAATATTTATTAGCAGAAAATGGTAGTACAGAGAACGGCCTATTCAAGAAAACGTCAGAGACTGTCACCTCTGTCGATCGTGAGTTTCTTGAGGCTCAGGAAATCGATATGGAGACAACGTACCCCGACAATGGCCAAGAGCTTTCGATTAAGTGGCAGCTTGAAGACGGCGTTTGGGTTCCTGTTAATTTTAACGTGCATATAACAGAACTGCCGAAGCGATCACGCTCCAGAGACAAGCCCAGTCCGACAATTACGGCGAGGCAGTATGAACTTGCCCTGGCACTGACGTGGTCCGATATAAATAGGGAGGTCGATGATGAGGACTTCGCACTTTCTAACTTTGGACTTCCAGCTCAAACAAAAACTTTTGACCGCAGGGGTGATACCACACGTTACTTGGGAGAAATTGGTGGCACTCAGAAAGCAACCGCTAAAGAATCGCGGATTCCTAGCGAATAGTTTTCCTTGTCGTACCACCCGTTTTATCACTGGTGCTGCTAGTATTGATGAAGCAGTGGAAGCACCATTAATTGAATTGTTGTTGTTGAGATTGAAGGCGATCAAATGGGGCTAGGTCTCTTCGATGAGAAATCCGCATGTGCACCGGATAGAATCGGGCCATCATAAGACGGCTTTTCTCGTTGGCGGGCAGAAATCCCGTCTCACCCCTTGGCTCGATGTCGACGATGGGAATTTTCACTGTTGGAACGGGGAGTGAGCCTCGCTCAAGAAGCGATCCGTTGTGGACGAAGCTGGCTATGCGCCAAAGAGAATCCGCTCAGCTTATCTTCCGACTAAACAGAGTCCTTTGGCGTGACGACACGGGAGGCGGTGCTCCGGCATGATTCACGCTGCGCAGAGTTCGTGCTGCATTCAGAAATCTGAGTGATTTTGCCGAATCGCACAAGCATCTGCGGATTAGACAGTCTGAAAGGCGAGCGGTTCAACTGTACGTGACATAGTCACGGCGTTAGATTGTGGACGGTGGGCGGGAGCCTTGATGACCCGCTGGCAAGGCTTGCTGCAAACCGACGCGTTGATCGCCGCCCTGGGTATGTCGACGCTCTTGGGGCTGCTCCTGTTTTCCGCCGTCGACTGGCTCGGACGGAGCTTCCTGAGTCGCTACACTCGTGTTGATTGAAATTGCATCTACCGTTTTTCCAGGTCATCGCTGAAGTGTTCGATTCTCGATTTTTGAACGTCATTGGTTTCGCATTGTCGATCGCTGCCTTGCTGGGCTGCCAGGGATGCTCCTCCCAACAGGACGTGCCGTCCAAACGTGTTGGCGGAGCTGACTTGCCGTCCGTCAGCGTGCAGTTGAACTGGTACCCCGAAGTCGAGCACGGCGGTGCTTACGAAGCACTCGTCGACGGGACTTACCTCCACCATGGATTGGCCGTCGAGATCAAACCAGGCAGTCGGGAGACTCCAGTAGCTCCAGAGTTATTGCTCGGTCGCAGCCAATTCGCAATCACTAACGCGGATGA
>JBDNIG010000828.1:0-3284 GCA_041688415.1 Rhodopirellula sp.
AAAACATCATGGCGGAACAAATTTCAAAATGATACCGCGGTGGGAAAGTCAAGTCCTATCTACTTTGTGTTCTTTGCGCTCTCTCGCGGCCAACTCCGTCAATGGTTGCCGCGAAAGAACGCAGAGTTCGCAAAAACATCACGGCGGAACAAATTATAAGTTGATACCTCAGTCGATAAAACAAGTCTCACCAACTTTGTGTTCTTTGCGCTCTCTCGCGGCTAATACGTGATCATTCAGACGACAATACATACTTCTTAATTTCGTATTTTTTAGCGCCAAAGTTAATCAGCAGCCCATGCTCCATTCGAGTTGCACGCAAGTAGCCAAGTATTTGAGCGATGTGTTCATCCACGATTGCTTTACAAGATTTCAGCTCAATGATGAGTATGCCTTCGATAAACAGATCCGCGAAGTAGTCCCCAAGGACCGTCCCGTCTTCATCAAGAACGGAAATCGGAAGCTGCTGTTCGACTCGGAGCCCTTGCTTGCGGAGTCGATGAGCCAGTCCGTTCTCGTACACTTTCTCCAAGTGTCCGTGACCGAGGTATTTGCGCAAGTCAAATCCCGTTTGGCGAACAGTATCGCACAATCCCATGATTTCATCGGTCGAATCGTAGGCCACTGGAGTCTCCCTGTAAGTGTTGTTCAGAACCTGATTGCGGCGAAAGAACGCAAATATCGCAAAACGCCTCTAAATACGAAATCAATCGAGGCAATCCCTGATTCAAGACGCTTCAGCCTACAGCATACCTCCTATCCTCTGTGTTCTTTGCACCCTCTCGCGGCAATCTCGCTTCCCTTCGGAATCACTATCGCATGATTGACCGACTCATTGCTTACTCGCTCAACAATCGATTTGTTGTCGTATTGGCGACTTTGCTATTAGTCGCCGCCGGTACGGTTTCGCTGATCAACCTGCCGATTGACGCGGTTCCGGACCTGACGAATGTCCAAGTTCAGGTGCTGTCTCAAGCCAGCGGGTTGGGACCTGTCGAAATCGAGCAGTTCATCACCTTCCCCGTCGAGACATCTCTCAGCGGGCTGCCACGGATCGAAGAAATCCGTTCACTGTCGCTGCCTGGTATCTCTGCGGTCACGGTCGTGTTCGAGGAGGGAACCGACATCTACTGGGCCCGAAACCTGATCAATGAAAGGTTGCAGGAAGCTCGGAGCATGATCCCCAGCTCGATCAGCGATCCAAAAATGGGTCCGATCGCAACCGGACTGGGCGAGATCTATCACTTTGAAGTTCGCAACGCTCCCGGTTTCGATCACGATCTGATGGAACTGCGAACGATTTTGGACTGGCAGATCGCCTATCAACTACGGAGCGTCCCAGGCATTATCGAGGTCAATACTCACGGTGGCGAACTCAAATCGTATGAGGTGCAGTTCGATCCAAATAAACTGCTCAACTACAACATCTCGCTGACCCAGCTATTCGATGCCATTCGTCAGAACAACGGCAATGAGGGGGGCGGCTACATTGTTCACCAGGACGAACAGCAACTCGTCCGTGGCGAAGCTCTAATTACGAGTCTCGACGAGATCGCATCGATTGTGGTGGAGAGTCGCAGCAATGGTACGCCCATCACAGTGGGTGACTTGGCCGATGTGCGTTTCGCTCCCATGATTCGGTACGGTGCGGCGACGCGGGACGGACGTGGCGAAATCGTCACGGGTACGGCGCTGTTGTTAATCGGGGAGAACTCACGGGTCGTCGCGAAACGAGTCCGCGAAAAACTCGCCGAGATTCAAAAAACATTGCCCGAAGGCGTCGTCATCGACGCGTTCTATGATCGAACGGCCCTCGTCGATCGCACGATTGCCACCGTGCGAGAGAATATCACCGGAGGAGCAATCCTCGTGATCGTGATGCTCTTTCTATTGCTCGGCAACCTACGCGCCGGATTGATCGTTGCCGCTTCGATTCCATTGTCCGCGCTGTTCATGTTCACGGCAATGTATCTCGCGGGAGTTCCAGCGAACCTGATGAGCCTCGGTGCATTGGATTTTGGCATTATCGTTGACGGATCTGTCGTGATGGTGGAACAAATCATACGCCGGCTCGCCCGCTCTCAAAATCGCACCTCTTCGACTTCCCGCCTGGACGACATTCGTGGAGCCGCCCGAGAAGTTGGTCGTCCCATCCTGTTCGCCGGTGTTGTGGTCATCATCGTGTTCCTGCCGATCCTGAGCCTGCAAGGCATCGAAGGCAAGATGTTTCGTCCGATGGCGTTCAGTTTCATGTCGGCCCTGACCGGCGCACTGGTACTGTCAGTTACAGTCATCCCGGTAATGGCATCGTTGTTTCTCGCCAGGAACATCCGCGACCGAGAAACATGGTTGGTACGAATCTGCAAACGTGTCTACGGACCTATCTTGCGTATGTCGATTGCTCATCCGACGATTGTCAGCGGTATTGCCATTTTTGCGTTCGCCGCCAGCATTTTTCTCGCATCGCGATTCGGTGGCGAATTCATTCCCAAACTCGATGAGGGCGACATCGCGATGGAAGGGGTCCGTTTGCAGAGCGTCTCGCTCGACACCTCGATTCGCATGAGCACCGACATCGAAAACACACTGCACGCCGCCTTTCCTGACGAGATCAAGTCAGTGATTACCAAGATTGGACGCCCGGAAATCGCCACCGATCCGATGGGTGTCAATCGCAGCGATATATTTGTGATGCTAAACTCCAAGTCCGATTGGACGCGTTTCAGTGACAAAGAATCTTTGGTAACGGCGATGGAAGACGTGCTCGCTGAAAAGATTCCCGGCCAATCGTTTGGGTTCAGTCAACCGATCGAACTGCGTGTGCAAGAATTGATTGCGGGCGTGCGAGCCGACGTCGGCATCAGCGTGTACGGTCCCGATTTGGATGAACTCTCACGACTGGGAGATGAGATCGCGGCCATCGTCGAAAAGGTCCCCGGTGCGGCAGACGTTCGCGCCGAGCAACTCGGGGGGATGTCCTATCTGCGTGTGAAAGTACGCCGTGATTCGATTGCTCGATACGGGATCAATGCCCGCGATGTGCTCAATGCCGTCGCCGTCGTGGGAGGCTACAGCATCGGCGAAGTCTATGAAGGTCAGAAGCGTTTCGCCATCCAGGTTCGCATTGGCGAGCAGTGGCGGCAAAGTGCTGCGACGCTCAAGAGCCTGAAGATCTCGGATCCGCAGGGCCGCCAGATTCCGCTCGAACAGGTCGCCGACATCATCGTCGAAGAAGGCCCGGCGTTGATCAGTCGAGATGAAATTGAGCGGCGAACGCTCATTCA
>JBDNIG010000829.1:0-3916 GCA_041688415.1 Rhodopirellula sp.
CAAAACGTATCTCGGCAAGGGTTTACTGGCTGAGGTGGAATTAATCCGGCTCGAACGCAAAGCCGTGCTGCGAGCTCAGATCGCAGCGGAGAAGCAGCAGACCATCACTGCTGAAGCATTACTCAAACAGCAGATCCAAAGTACCTCCGACCTAACGCACGGTCTCATGATCAGCGTGGGATACACTAACGAACGTTATCGAGGATGGAGAAAGATTCCCATGAATGCACTGCGGCAAACCGACAACAGCGACGACGATCAAGACCCGCGTGCCCCGGCGGTCCCGTTCTCTGAGCTCGTAACTGCCGCTCGACAGGGCGATCGCTCTGCGATCCCAGCACTGCGTCGGATGATGCAAGAGAACCCCGAACTTGCGAAGAACAGCGGTGACCTGGCCACGCAGACGCAGATTCACTGGATCGACTTGATCGCTGGGCGGGATTTTTACCGACGCGAATGTCTGCTGATGAAGATGGCTGACCTCAAAAACGAGCTCATCGCCGAGACCAACGGCACCGTTGTCGAGCAGATGCTGGTTGATCAGGCGATCTCGACTTGGTTGCAGATTTACTACCACGAGGACCGAGAAGCCACGAGACCGGCCGAGAACATCAAGCTTGGCGAGTACCGGCTCAAGAAGATCGAATCGGCCTTCAACCGCCACATGCGATCTCTGAGTGCCCTGGCATCGTTACGGGCGATCAACTTCACCAGCCGCATGGCCCAGGCAATGCGGTCGGTGACGCAGGACGCTGACGACGAGCGAGGTAATCCATACTCCCGGCCAGCAACTCAGATTCCTCACAATCGGATGCGAGATTCGTTTAGCCGATCGTTCGAACCGGTTCCGATGAATTGATGGGGCTGCGGTCAGCAAAGGGAATGCTGCGGTCACGATGCGGGTAGCGATCTGTCCGCGTCTCACCGATGATTTGACGCATCCCCGCATCAGTCTCATCGAGCATGGCTGGGGGCATGGCCCGCACCGTCCCCGTCCCGCACCGGGTAGCTGTCGTGTATCTTGGGCGGCGTCACCAACGCGTTCCCGTGTCAGGTTACGTCCTAATCCCCAGACAGCCCGCAATGATCCTGCACGTTGACATGGATGCGTTCTACGCATCAGTCGAAGAACGCGAACGACCGGAATTGGTCGGGCGTCCGGTCGTTGTCGGCGGTACTCCTGAGGGGGCGTGGAGTCGTGGCCGCGGCAAACTACGCGGTGCGGAAATTTGGCGTGCATAGTGCCATGGCGACGTCCACAGCCTTGCGGCTGTGTCCCGATGTCGTCGTCGTGCCCGTTCGCATGAGCTATTACGCCGAAGTCTCTCGTCAGATCAGGGATGTCTTCTTTCGTTACACACCGCTGGTTGAACCGCTCTCACTTGACGAAGCCTTTCTCGACGTCAGCGGATGTGAATCATTGTTTGGCAACGCGGCACAAATCGCTCGCCTGATCAAAGACGAGATCAAGCAGGAAACGTTGCTCGTCGCATCGGTGGGTGTCGCTCCGAACAAATTTCTAGCGAAGATCGCCAGCGACGTACAGAAGCCTGATGGACTCGTAGTCGTACCGCCCGATCAGACCCAAGCGTTCCTGGATCCATTGCCGGTGGGACGTCTTTGGGGCGTCGGAAAGGTTACCGGCGGCGTGTTCGACCGACTTGGCATTCACACGATCGAACAGCTTCGCCAACGCTCCGTTGAATCCCTGAGGCAAAACTTCGGAACTCAGGGTGAGCATTTCTGGAAGCTTGCTCGCGGGATCGACGATCGTGCGGTTGTGCCAGACCGCGAAGCGAAGTCGATATCTCACGAAACGACGTTTGCCACGGACATCACCAACAGAGAATTGTCGCGGGCGTGGCTACTGGACCTGACCGAGCAGATCATGCGACGATTGCGGCGGAAAGACGAGCAAGCGAGAACGGTCCATTTGAAGATCCGTTTTGCCGACTTTCGAACTATTACTCGGTCTCGGACGCTCTCAGGTTCTACCGACGTGACCGCTGAGGTCTGGCAGGTCGCCAAGGAGTTGCATGATGACGCACTTTCAGCGGATCATTTGAGCATCCGTTTGATCGGTGTCGGAGTCAGCAATTTCAGCGGCGATCAGTTGGTCCAAAACAGCCTGTTCGACGCGGACCTGGAGAGCCAGGAACACGCGAAGCAGCGAAAGCTGGATGCGGTTACCGATGCGGTGCGTGATAAGTTTGGCAGTTTATCGCTGAGTAAGGGAAACACGCGATTGCGAGTCCAGGCGGAGAGTCATTGAAATTGAAGCCGTGTTTTTTCAATCGCGATTGAGCTCGTACGAATATCGCAGCGTCGGAAAGGCGGAAGTACACACCCACCGTACCGAAGGTTAAACCGGCGAGAACGCTGATTTTGTCGATTCTCGCCGCACCGACCACTGGTAGATAAGTTCATCGCTCAAATCAGGACCCCAGCATCGCACATGCCCGATCCCAAGACGCTTAACGTTGAGGACCGCATTCAGATTCTGCGTGTTCCTGAGAACGACTTGCGACAACGCGAACGAGAGATCACCGAGAAGACGGAGATGGCGGGATGGACGGCTGACAGTATTGAACGCATCATCGAACAGTCGCCGGTCGTCAGCGTTTCACGCATCGATGAATACGGATGCGTCTGGTACGACGCTACAGTAGTTGGCCCCGACGGTATCGAGGAACAGCATTCACTGATCGTGTACGATGATGACACTTGGGAACGATTGGACACGTTCACAGACTGATCCATCGCGAAGATCATTCATTGGGCGTCGCACAACCGTCTTCCAACGAACGCGACAAACCATCGGATGCGTGTGAGTCGCCGAGTCAAATTCATTGAAATGGTCAGTCGAGCCCGGCGACCACGTGATCCGTAATATTCCACTGACAAATGAAATCGCAAGACGACATCGACTCGGATATTTCTTCAACGATCGAGCTTGACGACGCGGAAACCTTGCGGGATATCATTCGGGCGAACTCGATGGTCGCTCATGAGGATCTGGGTGGCTGGCTCGTTATCGCATCGTATTGCGGCAAGCTTTCCGCGTTGAAGGTGCTGCTAGAACTCGACGCGAATGTTAATTGGATGAACGATGACGGCGAGACACCGTTCAGCTACGCGTGTGCGTACAACCAGTTCGATTCCGCCAAATTACTGCACGAACATGGAGCGAACATCAACAGCGTGCTCGCATCGGGATGCACGCCGCTTGACATTGCCGTTTGCCATGCGAATCCCGCATTTCGAGAATGGTTAAAACGTATTGGTGCAACTCGCAATACGGCTCACGACGAGTGGCCTTGGCCTCCGCCCTCATCCAATGGCGAAAACTGATGCAACGGGTGCTCAATACCCGTCGCACAAAAGGTGGAACGGTGCCGGGTGGCAGACATGCAATTAGGAGGTTCGTAGCAGGCCCAAAGGGCCCTGCTGAGCGGCTCACTGCCTTCTTGTGCCTTTCGCCCTGGATGGGCACGAGCGGCCTTGTACGAGCTTCACAGTTGGGCGGCAGCTCAAGGTCGAGGATGCGGTTGCAACGTAACTTAGCTTATCCGCCTCCCGCATCGAACTCAGTCGGTTATGCCCCGCGGCTCCGGACGCAAGTGCCCATTGCCGACTTGCGATTGACCTTCGCCCCCTGCAGCTTCCGTGCGGGCGTCTTTCAGCTTGACGGCCCGATCCTTCACCTCGATCACGACATTGATCCCTGGGGCTCCGGTGGCCTCACCAAGGGTCGACATTAAGTCGCGTACCCTGCCAACCGACGGCATGAGCTGCTGTGCGAGCAGCCAAGGAAGGATCTTCATCGCACTGCGTGCAGAGCGGTACGAAGTAATCGTCGTCGAGCTCCTGCTCAAACTTGATTGCCTTGTACGTTCCCTTCTTTGCTTCGTGCTCC
>JBDNIG010000830.1:0-2648 GCA_041688415.1 Rhodopirellula sp.
AGATCAAGTTCTTTGTCACGTTTTCAGACGAACTTTTTGGATTGTCTGGACTGATGCCAACTAAGCCCGCACCAAGCTCTTTGAGCCGCGGATAGATCTTGATCAATTCCTGTGTGTGTTTGGTGCAGAAGGGACACCAACCGCCTCGGAAAAAGACGAGCACCACGGGACCATCTTTATGAAGTGATTTAAGAGAAACCGATTCTCCCGCCGAATCAGTAATAGTGACATTGGGAATCGAGCTGCCAACTGCCAGCGGCTTGGTGTTGTCAGGAGTTGTTGCGATAACGCGATCTTGACTGATGCCGGTCGTCGCAAGCACACACGAAGCGAAGCAAGCGTAGAGCAATGTTCGATAGTTACACATCATTATTTTGCCTTGTCTGAAATGGGTCAGGAGTCTACGGAAGGAAACGTCTAAAAATTTACAATGGCCGATCTCGCGCCGCCTTGCGAACAAGCGCCGCGGCGGGCCGGAGGGTAAGGTTTGCGTTCACGCAAAACGTGATCCACGGTTAGGCAGACAATCTCTGGAACAATCTTGCTCTATCGCCGTGCGGTTTGTGCCGTTGCCTGATCGTTAAGTCCCCAGTCGTAGTCGAGATACGAAACCGATACCGAGTTTGCGATCGCCGCATCGTATGCTTCACGCGACGGCAAATAGGGTGCGATGGTGCGAAGCTGAGTCGCTTGACTGCTGCCGAAATCTCCGCCAAACCAATCGAGAATTGCCGAAAGTTGGAACTGTCGCCGCGCGGGGTCGTATTGAAAGTTGCCTGGGTTGGCAAAGAAGACTTTTGTATTGGTTGTTAACTGCGTTTCAAGACTGGCGGCGGTGTACGCTTCATTGAGCAGTCGCGGGCAACTTCGAGAGGCACAGACGATCGCGAAGTGAATCCGCGGTTCGCCCATCTTGCGTAGCACTTCGTGCTCCATCTGGTTCAGCGAAAAAGGCTGTCCCCCAACCGTCAGCAACAGATCATCCCAAATGTTGTACCCAAACAGTTTTGCGGTGTGGTTCTTGATGCTGGTCGTGGGATATTCGCGAAGAATGCCACGCACCGTCACCGCGTTGTAAGCGTTGATCCAGAACGCCAATTTTGCGGGAACGCTTGCCTCCGCGTTGGGGTTCGCCGATGACAAATGGGCCAGGAACGCATCAAGGGTCTGCAGGTCTTCGGCGGATTGTTTCCAAACGGCGTAGTTGACATTGCCATTCTCGTCGACGTACTTCTTCAACAACGCATCCCAGTTGCCTGGGTTGATCTGGTCCATCGAAACTTGCTGCTGTGCAGGCACGTTCCGGCCAACGTTTACCTTAGGCCCAGCCAGGCAGTTCTCTGCCGACAAAAGTGATGCGATCGCAACCGCGAAAATAGCGAGAGGAAGCGAGGCAGTGGACAATTTCATCTTCATCACAAAAGACTCCGTTCGTGAAATGGGCAGCGACAAAGGATCGAGCTCGTCGGCAGGCGACTTTCGGCCAACCCGACGACAACGTCCTGCCTGCCAATAGCGAGAGGGACAGGAATTCCGCCAACAATACAGAATCGGTTTCAGACGTGTCTGTGTTTTTGCACACATTCACCGGGGAATACAACCCGCAGACCTCCTCACTTGGCTTGCGGTGGGCTGTTCAAGATGGTTGCAACGGTGCTGTGAAGAAGTTGAATTCGCACAGCATCGCGTATCGGTAGGAATCTTGGACTGCGGATGTGTCAGTCGCGATTTGGTCCAACAGATCTTCGAGTTTCCGGCAAAGTAGCTCAAATTCAGAACTGGAATAGCTTTCGATCCATTCCTTGTAGGGATGAGTCGGGTGAAGTTTCGGTAGAAATGATGTCCCGATGTGTTGATACAGCTTCATGCACGGGACCATCGCCGCAATGATTTCCGCAAGTTCACCGTTCCACGCGCGAGCCATCAGGAAATCGGTGTAGGCCAAAGTCGCTGGAAAAGGCTGGACAGTGTCGAGATTGATATGGAGGTCGTTGGCATACCCGGCATGCAACTTGAGTTCGTCCAAGACGCCTCCGATGAGGCCATGGAACGTTTCCGCTTGTTCCATGTTTTGGCTCTTCGCCAACGCCAACGCATAAGCCCTGACGAACGCTTGCAAAAAGAAGGCGTCCTGAGCGACATAGCTTCGGAAGGCATCTGTATCCAGGGTGCCATCGCCCAAACCACGCACGAACGGGTGGCTCAGGCATTGAGACACCCGTTCGGAATTCTGGTCCCACAACTCTTGATGTAACATTTATCCCTCGTAAGTCATTTTCCAAAAGTCACGTTCATGCCGGAGCACCTCGTTGAACTCACTCTGTTGCGATCCGTGCGGGTGGGAAACGCAGGCTTCGTGAAACTGGTGAACATAAGCGAGGAAGTTCTCGTTGGACCAGCGAGCGATGAACTCGGCGTACGGCCCCGATGCATCGAGCGCACTCCAACCGCACAGGTAGGCGACTTCCACACCGAAAAGGATGGCTAACAAAACCTCGGGTGGTTTCGTGTAAGCCGACGCGATTAGATAGTCGACATAACGTTGACAGGTTGGATGGTGGGGTGCGTCCAGGTCAAGCGAGCGTTCCTCGGCCAGTTGTTCAAACCATTCCAGTTCGGCATCCATCGCACCGAGTCCGGCGATCAAC
>JBDNIG010000012.1:0-10615 GCA_041688415.1 Rhodopirellula sp.
ACATCAGCGGGGCTCTCGCATATTCACTTCCGCCCGTTGACGCTGGCGGAAAAAGCTGAGTTCTATGAAAGTGAGATCGACAAATACAATCGTCGAACCGAATTTGGCTACGTCATCCAGGCTCGTACAGAGCAGCCGGGAGACAAATCGGTCACGCAGCGCTCCGATAGCGACAACGATGGCCTGTGGACCTCGATGTACGGTGCGGGGCAATGCTTCGCCTATGCCGCCACGCAAGATCCAGCCGCGAAGCGGCGAGCGAAACAAGCCTTCGAAGCACTGCGTTACCTGAGTCTAGCGCCCCGTGGTGGATCGCATCCCGCCCCGGCTGGATTCATCGCCCGCACCATTGTCGAAACTAGCGAACCCGACCCCAACTTACGGCCCGGACATACTCTCGAGGGGCAACAGCAATCGCGGGAAACGGGGGACAAGATGTGGCGAATCTACGAGCCGCGGTGGCCAACCACCGCTGACAAACGCTACTACTGGAAAAGTGATACGAGTTCCGACGAGCTCGACGGACACTACTTTTTCTACGCACTGTACTATGACTTAGTCGCCGACACCGAAGAAGAAAAGGAGCTGGTACGCGAACTGGTACGCGATAATGCCGATCATCTGCTAGAGCACGACTAATGGGAAAGTCATCCCGGTGGACGAGAGTTTTACGGAACACCTCAACCACAGCCCATGGCGTCTGGAGTCCGGTGGACAAGGGCGTACACTAGCGGATGGCACCGTATTCTTGCTGCCATACTACATGGGATTGTATCACCGCTTTATTGAGTAGCCTCGATTGGTATCGCAAGAGCGTCCGGTACATTAAGCGACAGCGAGTAAACAAAACGCGCTGAATGGTAGTGGACGAGGCAACGAGTCCAGCAGCGAAGGACTCGTTGCCTCGTCCACTACGCGATTTATTGCCTCGCTGTCGCTAAACGTCATGTTCGTTGCTTCTTGGGGCGACCGCGAGGTCGCATGGTCGATTCCAAGTCGTACTTTCTCACGGTACGCTCCACCCACGTTTTGTCACCGAACGGAACGCCGCGTTTGACACTCCACTGAATCTGCTCCAATTCCTGCTTGGAAAAATCGGTCTGCACCCATTGAATCCAGTTCGCTCGTCGAGCAATCGGCCAAGGGCTCAATAACTTGCTCCCCAGTGGAGTCTTTAGGCTCCAGTGATGGAGGCTTCCCCATTTCCACAGTTCCGGTGACGTGCAAAGCTTGCCGTGATAGGCATTTCTTTCTGTGTAGCGACAAACGGTCAGGAAGTGCTCGTCCGACTGCACAGGAAAACTCTTGTACCGCCCCTGGTAGAGATGCCCCATTCCTGCCGTTCGATAGTGAGCGTGGTAGCGCTGCGTGTGCGTCAGGCCGACCCATTGCCCAAACCTGCCCATCTCGCCATCGCAACCCGGACTGACCACCAAGTGCCAGTGATTAGGCATGATGCAAAAACTAAAGAGTCGTATGTCGAAACGTTCGATCGCTTCGCAGAGAATATTCTCGAACGCATCGAAATCCTCTGGCTTGTGGAAGATGGTGGCGCGAAGATTCGCACGATTGAGCATGTGGTAACAGTGCCCGGCAGCATCAGCACGCTTAGGTCGTCCCATCCGTCTCACCTCCAAAAAGAGCGTCCGTTTTCAGGCAGAATAGCGCAAGCAGCGTCTCATGTCAACCGAAAAGGTACCGGACACCTTTCCCGCCAACGTCGATTTTATTACTGAAGGATTTGGGGCGTTACGCGATGGTTGTCGTCGTTGAAAGTTTCGGGGTGTTCGACAGACATCGGTCCCCCCACCAACCCGCCCAACCCCGCAGGGGTGACATGCGTGATCCCATATCGACACCATGCCGTCCCATGCGACGTCGATTTTATTACTGACGAATCTGCCTGTAGCGGAAGTCGCCAAGACTTTCGGTATTCCCGCATTCCCGAAACTCTTGGCGAGTCTCGCTACGCAGTTATAAAATCGACGTCCTTCGGGATGAAGAATGACTTGTGGGTAACTGACAGGCTAGCGCCGTCGGCTCACTCAATCAGCACTCCACGTGTTCAGTGAAGCACCTCGGCAATCTTCTTGACGAGATCCTCACCTCGCAGATCTTTCGCGATTACGTTGCCATCGGGTCCGATCAAGAACGTCGCCGGGATACTTTGGATGCCATAGTCGGATTGAGCATCGCTGTCAGTTCCGAGATGTCCTTGTAGCCACGGCATCGGGTGCTCCTGAAGGTACGTTGCCACCGTGTCTACGTCGTTATCGATGTTGAGGCTGATGATGACGAAGCGACTGTCGTCCGGAAACTGCTGGTACGCTTTTTCAAGGTTGGGAATTTCGGCGATGCAGGGTTCACACCAGGTGGCCCAGAAGTCCAGCAGCACGTACTTGCCGGCATAGTCCGAGAGCTGTAACGACTCGCCGCTGAGCGTGGTGGCTTGGAAATTCGGCGCGGTGTCACCGACATTGGCGAACTTACGGAGCGCTAATGTTAAGTCACCAAGATCGAGCGGTTGATCGCTGCGTCCGCCCGCCATTTCAGGGACCGTGAACTTATGCCTGAGCGTGTCCAGTGTTTTGCTGGTGCCATATGGATTCGGAGTCTCCCCAGTGTTGATCGAGAGCGACAGCGTGTAGTCGCCTGAGGGAATGTCTTCGATGCGGAATCTTCCATCATCACCAACCACGACCGCAAAGCTCTGCCACGATTTCTTGTTATACGCAACACCTTCCTCGGTACGACTCCACTTGTCGAACCAGACTTGCCTTTCCTCTCGCGACATCTCATCAACGCCTTCGGGGAACTGATAATTTTCTAAATCGGGCATGATGACACAAATGCCCCAATGGTACTTAGCGATCGTCTTTGGAATGGTCGCATGTCCAACGACGAGTCGTCCCGTACCTCCGATATTCACCTCGATGTTCTGGCCCGGCTTGGTAGTAAACCACTGGCGATGAGTAGGGATTGGATATCTTGGGTCAATTGAAATGTCTCGCACTACCAAACATTCAGAATCAGGAAGGACACGCGAGAACGAGAAATGTCCGTGGTCATCGGTTTCGGTACGATCAGAAATTTGAAACATGATTGGGTCAATGGGCGTCGGATCCAGGACACTCAGGGAAACGCTCGTTTGTGCTGCCGCTCTACTACCAATCATCACCGTACCGCTGACCGAGGCCCATGGTAGTAGCTCCACCGTTTGACCCGTTCTAAATTCATCGCTGGCAATCGTTGTCGCGCCGAACTCGTTCAGGAACAGAAGGTTGAACGCCTCAGCGCTCGAAGGCAACTCGAACTTCCCATCTGCATCGCTGATCGCAACGGTTTGTCGATCTACATCTGTGAGTCGCCCATTTTCCACCACCACGCGTCGGTCCGCCGTGGCGAGTACGACCTGTGCACCTGCAACCGGTTGACCGTCAGCGGTCTTAACGATCCCTTTCACCGCTGGGACCGGATTGAGTTCAAAGTCCAGCGTCACGGTGCCTTCGTCAGACTGAAACACGCGAGACACCACCGGTTCGTATCCTGGCGCTTCGATTCGCACCAGGTGCCCCAGATACGGATAGTCAAAGCGAGATTGGTAAGTGCCGGCATTGCCAAGCTTGCTGCGGTTGCGCTCCCAATGAATCGTGTCGCCCTGTTCCAGTTTGATTCCCTGGATCACTTCGAATACTTCGACCGGTTCTTTCGTTTTCGCATTCACAACTGAGCCAGTAACCGTCAGCGGCCGAATGAACCTGACAGTATACTCTTCCTCACGAGCGGTCAGTTTGTATTGCCGTTTGTCCAGGAATCCTGTCGCCAGCAAGGCAAACTCGACCTCATCGGATGGAGCATTATCCCAGATGTAGACTCCATCGTCATTCGTCTCGCGAGGAATTTCAGCATCGGTCAACGAACGATGTCCTCGCCATGTGTCTGCACCGACATAAACGCCCGAAAGTGGTTCGCCGTCAGGGCCGACGGCACGCAATCGTAGGGTCTTGCCGGGTTCAAGCCGAAACTTCACCTCGTCCATTTCCGGTGTCACTTGAATGACCTTCAGGTCGGGTGCCAAGCCTTTCGCGACAACCGTCAAGACCATCGTGCCGAGCTTACTATGTTCAAACGTGAACTCACCGCTTGCATCGGTCTTTGTCGCGGGGAAATCAGACCCAGGTCGGTCACTGCCCTGATAGACCATGGCTCCCACGACAGGTTTTCTCTCTGAGTCCACGACCCGTCCCGTGACGGCCACACCCTTCTTCATTACCATTTGATGCGTGCCGCTACGGAGCTGATTGACGGGCACGCGACTCGCCGTCTCACCGTAGTTTGAATCGCTGATGTAGTCAGGATGCGTCAATTCCAACAATATTTCGGAAGCTTCCTTTGGCAGCACATCGCAAACCCAGCGGCCATCCACTCCGGTTTTTACAGGATAATCGCGAACAGCTTCCTGCGGTCTGACGCGATCTTGGGTGCCCGTTGAGTCCAAAACGAAGACGGTGGCACCCTCGATCGGATCCCCTTGTTCATCGACCACACGACCACTGATTTCCGTGCCCTTCACCATGCGGAATTCAAACGTGTCGCCGAGATCCGTGTCCAGTTCGTCGTCTCGCCACGTTGCCATGGACGGCACATGATGCGGTGCCTTTGCCTCCAGCAGCAGGGCGCGCGTAGCGGCGGGCAAGGTGATTTTGTATTTGTCGTCGCCAAGTGACTTCGGGATTAGGGAATCCATTGTGTTCTTCTCCGCGAAGCACAAAACCTGCAGCGTCGCACCGTCGATGGGTTTGCCATCGGAATCACCAACACTGACGATTATCGAACGCTGTGCGTCAGCGTCTGCTTGCATCGTTTGCGGTTCTTCCGCCGGTGGCGCCGCATCGACGATCCGCAATGTGCCCAGCAACAAGAAAACGGTGGCAGCGAGTCCGATCGAAGCGACGATCTGTCGACGACTCAGTGGCAGCAATTCGAACGACTTTTTCACACGATCCAGACGCCGGCGAACATCACTGACGCGGGCCATCGCCAATCCGACCGGACGCTGCTGACCGGCGACGCTCAGTGCCACCTTGGCCAGCGTTCGCGAGTACAACTCGGTTTCTCCAAGCCGCCGAACCGATTCGGCATCCGCAGCGTCTTCGCAAGCTCGCCGATGGGCCGAGCCAACCGCCCAGCACAATGGATGCGGCCAGAGCAATCCAGTGACCGCGTTGACGCACCAGTTCCAGGGCAAATCATGACTGTTGAGATGCGAAAGTTCATGAGTCAAAATCGCGGTCATCTCGTCGGGAGCTGCCGACCCTGCAATGCCGGAGGGAATCAGCAAAACCGGCCCCCTGGCAATCCAGCCAAGGCATGGCGAACCAGGGAATTCGGATTCAATGATCCGGCATGACCTGATCCCCATGTCGTCGCAGATTCGATGGCATTCACGCTCAATCCAATCGGCAACGGGGCGTGAATCAGCGACGATGCTTCGCAACCGCCACTTCGACAGCACCCAACGCAACATCAAACAAACCATCCCGCCGATCCAAATCGTCAACATCGTCGCGGCCATCCATGCGAACGAGTGTTGGGCTGGTGGTTTTGTGACTACTTGAGCAATTTCCGAAGTCGTAAATGGAGGAGTCGGCGCGGGTGCAAACTTTGACATCGAAACGCGTGGTTGTGAGGAGGCGGTATTGAGCGTTTCGCTTGCCGGCGCAGGTGCAAGCGTTGGCAGTGTGTTGTTTCCAACCGAAACCCGATCGACTGTCTCGATTCGTTCGGGAGGTGCAACCGCCACCGAAAGCGACGCCAGATGCAGTGCGTCCAAACGCGCAACCACCAAAACGCCCGCGATTGTCGATCGCCAGAGAATCACTCGCCAGCGAGGATGATGGGTTCGGAGCATCAAGTGGAACGCCCACGCGAGCGTCAGCACGACGGTGATCTTGCACAACGCAGTCAGCCACCAGGGAGCGACAGCAAGAGAGTGGGCCCAGGTTGAATAATCGAATAATCCGTTCATGCTTCACCTCGCTTTTGTTTCTTCGATGAGTTGTCTTTCGCCAACCGTTTCAACTCGGCAATGTCATCCTCGGACAGCTTTTCTTCTTTGACCAAGTTGAACAGCAGAGTGCGCGTCGAACCGTCACAGAACTGGTCGGCCAGGTCTCGCAGCATGCTGCTCAGCGCGCCACTTCGCTGCGTTTTGGCTTGATAGAGAAACGCTTTGCCGACTTGTCGCCGAGACACATGGCCCTTGTCGACCAGAATCGTCAGGACCGACCGCAACGCCGGGTTCTTGATCTCTCGAGGAAAAGCGTCCTGGATCTTCGCCGGTTTCAATTCGCCATGCTCCCAAAGGATTTGCATGACTTCCAATTCGCCCGATGTCAATTGCGGCATCGCGTGCCTCTCCCCATTGAGTTGAATCAACTAATGTGCAGATTCTCCTACACATGTAAGCTTGCGTCAAGCAAGAAAGTGCAGAAAGAACTGCACATGAGAGAAATATAGGATCACGGTGGTGTTCTCTTCGCTCGACCACCGGCTAATTGCTGCGATCCTTTGAGGATCAAAACATTGAATAATCCGGTATTCAGTGCCGTCAATACCTGTGGCTCACGCCCAATCAATCGCCTCGAAGAGCCGCATTCGTGTCTGATACCGATTGGGATTGGTTTGCCCGATGTGTGCGATGCGTCACGCGAGGTAACCTCGCGTGGGGCGTATCGCATGCTTGCTGCAAGAACAAACGTCCGACGCCGAACTTGGTATTCCAGGCGTGCTGCGAGATCAGTTCTCACGATGGCGTCATCCGTGCCCGGCGTCAACGCGATGGCGGGCTTGCCAGCGTCCCGCAATGGACCCGCGTCCCGCAATGGCCCCCAACCCGCATTGGCCCCCAACCCGCATTGGCCCCCAACCCGCGATGGGCTGGTCGTGCTTCGCCCATTTTATCCAATCGGATCCCGATCGAACAGGTTCGAGTCGATGCTCGCTGGTATCCGAAATAAGTCAATAGTTGAGGCGACACGCACATCATCCCATTGAAAGCTGCTGCGTATTTGCTTCGTTTGTTTCGTGGGAGCGACCGGTCAGGGTGCGACGCCAATGTCATTGAAAAAACTTTGGAATTCACTTCGCGGCTGCAGCAGCGAACCGAAATCCCCCGTCAAGGCGAGTGCGGTAACTCCCGCGCCTGCGCCGGATGTTTCACCAGCGTCAACGCCCCCGCCAGCACCGACTCCAGCGCCACGGGCGGAGCGGCCGTCACGGGCGGAGCCGAAGGTGGAGTCGGTGCCCAAACCGGTCGCCGAAGTTGCATCGCCCCGTCGCAGTATCCTGTCGCTTCGCTCACGCGGCGAGCACGACGGCCTGCTGAAAATGATCAGCCAAACGCGGCCGTCCAGCATTCTCGAAATTGGAGTCGGTAACGGCTCGCGGATGCCAGCAATTTTGGTATCGGTCGCTCAATCGGGTACTGGACCGGGAACTTTCAGGACGATCGTCATCGATGAGTTTGAAATGGCGGGAGGTGAAGTCACGATGCGTGACTACCATCGTCAACTCGCCGGTCTTCCGATTCGTCCCGTCATTTTCCCCGAATCGGTCGCCCGGGGACTGGTCAATGTCGCACACCGGTTCGGAGCCGTCGACATGATCTTGGTTGACGCCAACATGGAAACCGCCCACGCGGAAGGTTTGGCGAAATACCTGGGAAAAGTTTCTCATGGCAGCACCGTGGTGCTGAGCAACGCGACCGGTAAATGGACCACTCGCCAGTGCAGTGACGATCTTGCACGCCGCGCCGCGTAACGATCTCCGGACAATCACTGACGGGCTCGTACCGTGGCGTAAGCTTCCAGCTTGCGTTTTCTGGGTCGTAAGCTGAAAGCTTACGTTTTTTGAGTTTTCTGAATCGCAAGCTGGAAGCTTACGCCACTCTGTTCACGCGTCCTTGCGCCGCAGTGGCAGGGTGAGTATGCCCCACAATCGCTGCGTTATCTTTTCTTTGCGGTAATCTGGGATACCAATCGTCATGTTCTCGTGCCCGTCGCGAGGCTGCGCGACGTAGGTGCGAAACAAATAATCCCACCAGGGCAAATTGAAGCCGAAGTTGCTGTCCGTTTCGCCGCGGATGACCGAATGATGGACACGGTGAAGATCGGGCGTGACCACGACCCATCGCAGGACTCGATCGATCCGTGGCGGGATCCAGATGTTGCTGTGATTGAACATCGACGTCGCATTGAGCAGGACTTCAAAAATGACAACCGCGACGGGAGCGGGACCGAGCGCGATGACGACGGCCAACTTAACCAACGCGGAAATCAGAATCTCAAGCGTGTGAAACCGCACCCCCGTCGTCACGTCGAAATCCATGTCGGCGTGATGAACCATGTGCAGTCGCCACAGCCACGGAACAACGTGGAAAACGACATGTTGAACGTAGATCGCTAGATCCAACAGCAGTATCGCGATCACCCCTTCGAGCCACAGCGGCCAATCGACGAGGTTCAGTAGTCCCCACCCATGCGACTGAGCCACCATCGCAAAACCTACCGCGGTGACCGGTACGATCAGGCGGACGAGCACGCCGTTGAGCACCACGAGCGTGACATTGCTACCCCAACGCCACGGACGGTTCATCGACAACTTGCGCCGAGGCGACAGCCACTGCCACATCGCCATCGCAATCAGGACTGACGCAAAGCAGATCAGTCGAACGGAAACTTCCGTGTGACTGCTCAAATCAATAACTCCAAATCGGTGAGTGTTTCTCGTTGAGTGATCATACCGGTGCGGTCGGACGAGGCGGGCAGCATGGGGATGTCGCTATTTCGCGAGTTTCTATTGCGGTGGCAGCTTACTCGATCTGGTCGACCGATGGCAGTCGATTGATTTTGGGGCGATGTCACACCGGCCGGCACAAATGCTCCAGGTCGACGAAGATGCCGGCGCGACCGAGGTGCTGCGTTGAGTCAACCTAAGTTTTTCAAAAACACCATCGACGTTGCGAAAATGAAACGTGGTACTGACGCCACGAGTGCTCAGGCCAGCATTGCCTCCAGCACGTAACACATTGCACTGCAAAGACTTACGATTTGGCGCGGGCGATTATTGAGAGCGGCGTGCTGGAGCGGGCACGACGAATGCATCTCCTCGCCTGAGCGTCCGGGGGGACGTTGATCCATCGTCGTGCGAGCTTACGTGGTGGCCGCACCGCCGTCTGCATGTCTTCCCTCGGTACACCTCATCCCATGCACGTTGTCGAACTCGCCAAACTCGCTGCTGTGATGGCTCATCACGGACCAGCTCTGTTGTATCGGCACGCCAGTGTGCCACCGGAGGCGGTCAGCTGCTACTGGACCGCATCGCGGCAACGATTGGATCTGTGGCACCACACGCTGATTCGATTCAACCGTGCTGAGAACAACGAAAACCCGAACTGCATGCGGCATTGGTGGCAAGAGCATCATGGCGTGCTCGAAGAGATACTGGTCAGTGAACTATTGACCCGCGTGATTGCCGCGATTGCCGACGGCACCGATCGAACCGCGGGTCGTGACGAATTTTCCCCGATCGCTCAAGCCATCTATCTCTCGCACTTGGAAGCACGCAATCGGGTACAAACCCTGATTCTCGATCGCCGCGGATGCAGCGTGACCGATGCGATTCGATTGAATCGACTCCGCCGCGTGATCGAACGGTGGATTGATATATTGATCGGCCAGCTCGCCGGATACGACCGGGCACTCGTTCGCTATGGAATCAATGTGGACCGGACGAGCTGCCACGCCAATGATTATGATTGGCAGGCGACATCGCCGCAGCGTGAAACGACTGCATGGTTGGTACGCGCGTCGCTGGCCGATTCGATTCGTCGAAAAGTTGCGAAACAGGCGTCGCTACCGCAAGCAAATAAGTCTATTGCCGATAGTGTTTTACTGATTTTGCGTCCCGAACTGTTCGATAGCGTCGGCACGTTGAAATCACTGTGCTTGCACCGGATCGAGAATCAGGCACATCGCACCGATCAATTGATCGGCGACTATCTTCGCGCGGATGTCGACGCCTCGCCAACGGCGTCCGCCTTTGACACAATCCACGACTCCGTGCTGACCCAGTGGTTTCGCTAACCAGGAAGGATGGATCCGTTTTTTAGCATTCGATCGGTTTGGGGGGACTGACGCGGGTCGCCATTGGAATACACTGCGTGCTGGTAGTTGTTTGTTTGCACCTGTGGATTGATTTTAACTGCGTGATGCCCAGCCGAAAATCACGAAGAACGCGAGTGGCCCTACCCGAGCAATTACCTCTGGCACGCCGCAAAGACGTCCGGCAGGCTGACGATCAGCTGCTGCCGTTGTCCGACAAGGAACTGCTCGATCTGCGGATGTGCGACCTCAAACTGACGATCCGCGGCACCAATCTCGAGAAACGGATCGCGCAACTCAACGAAGAACTAGCGGCGCGGGGGCTGAAGTTTAAACCGCACTTTTGGTTGAGCGAGGATTGGTTTTCACCCGATGACGTTCCTGGTATCGCGATTCCGTTTTATTTAGCGCATCAACGCTTGATCCGGCTCGAACGCAAACAGTTGCTCGAA
>JBDNIG010000831.1:0-4986 GCA_041688415.1 Rhodopirellula sp.
CGCACCGCCGCCGCAAAGACTCAACCCACGAAAGCCATCACATCGAGCAACTCACCGCATCTCCCACCTTCTGCAGCCCAGAGCGGCAGGCTCGCCGCTGCGCCGCGCAAATTCGCGGACAGGACAACAAGCGTTCGCTTGATTAAGGACTAGTTGAGCCACTTGGGAGCGGCATGTTCTTTTCGATGAAGCATTGCTTCCATTTCGATTGCACGCTCGCTTCGTCGCAGCCCGCCACATCATTCCAACCAAAACCGTGGCTGTTCCAATCGCTGACAACCGGTCTGTGGCGAGCGGGCAACCAACGCGTGCCGTCTTTGTGTGGAACCAACTGGAGTGTGCAGCAATTCACTCGCCCCCAATCGGCGTGGATAACGGGCAATACCAGACGCTCGTTGGATCGTGATTTTGGATTGGGTAGTGCTTCCTGGTGATCGTCTAACCAAGCAAGCGCCGCAGCGACGGGTAGCCAAAGCAACGCGGCATCGACACCAGATGCCAAGCAGGCGTCAATGAGCTTTTGCTGTTCACGCTGCTTGAAATCGTTTGGGATGACGATTGCACTGGACGATCCTCGCGCATGCCGTTTGGCTAGTTGAGAAACTGCGCAGGCGATTGCATCGAGAGAATGGAGTTCTCGCGTTTCTGCCTCCACTTTCCACGACCAAACCCGATCTTCGATTCGGCCTGTCCAGGCGGCAGCCAAAGGGAATCGGCCGCTGCCGCAGTCGCTTCCAATCCCCGCTTCAGGAGGCCACGGTTCCGCTGATCCGCATGGATGCGGTGGCGAATAGTAATCTAGACGCATCGGTTCTCCGCCGGAACGGCTAAGCAGGACCGACGCGGGAGTGTGATTCTGGGACCGGTGTTTGGTGATCGTGCGAAGTCCACGGTCGAGCGGCATGCCAAAAGTTGACCAATGCATGGAACCGACACTCACACCCCAAGCGTAATCCGGAGCATTCGATTCGTTCATGAATCGCACCACTGTCGATGAATTGAATCCAACGCATGCGGTTGTTCAACTAACGCAAGTGGAACAAGCAGGCGACGGGATGAGGTCTCACCCTGCTGAATGCCCTGCAACGGGACTGTGACTTGATCATCTACAAAAACGGGTCTCAACGAAGCGACTCGTGCGTTTCCACTGTTCCACGCAACAATGCTCGTGCCGCTGGGGTAGCGAAAGTCGCCAAAATTCTCGGCAGGGCTGGATGGGTCAAAACTCTTGGCGAGTTCTGCTACGTCGATGTTTGGCAACTGCGCAATCGAATCAGTCGGGCCGATGTAGAAACTAATTTTCGACGAGATTTTCCAAATCGGTGGTAAGGCGGACCAGTCGAAGAACGCTCCCCGCAACGGAGACTCGCGAATCCGAAGATCAAAACGATGCGCCGCTTTTCGATCTGTGCGATCGATACACGAGCGACTCGCCGCGGTCATCCATGCGACCGCAAGCATGTCCGTGAAGGCTTCGTGCCGCCATATCCAAAGTTGTTGGCGACGCCGTTGCTGACGGATGACTTCCATGTAAGAACGCCAAATCTGCTTGTACCGCATCTCATGCAGCAACACATAGTTCGGCTTGGGAAGACTCGGGAGGCCCGATACTTCGCGTAGCTGAGGTAGCGATTCGAGTCGGCGGCAAAGTCTTGAGAACTCGTCTGTCATCCGAATCCATGGATGGTTCGGGTAACGTGGCTGATGCTGTCGTAAGTAACTGCTCGCCAGTTTGCTGCATCGTTTCAGAAGATCTAATACCACTCGGTTTTCAAGAGTGTCCACGCTTTCATAACGTTGAACGGCGAGCACTGCACGGCGATGTCCTGATTTTTCGGCGAGTGTGTTTCCGGGCTGCCGAGTCAACCAACGAACGCAACTCGAATCAAGCTCTCGAAGACGGTTGATTGGCTCCATCGCCCGCCGTCGCTGCAAAACACGTTTGGGATGTTGCGTGACATCCGAAAGAATCGAGGGTAACCTCCTCGCCAAACGCACAATCAAAGCAGTCGGTGGGCGATTCGGCTTGACCGCATGACGCCACTTGCAAACAACGCGACCAACACTGCGGATTGCAACTCGATTCGGGTTACCCTCCCACGCAACATCACGATCTTGGGGCGCGTCATAGATCTCGTCGACGAACTGCGCGAATTCCTCCAACGCATCAAGAATTGGCGATTCTTCAGGCACAATTTCGCTAAATTCGATCGCCGCTTTCGACACGTTACACCTCGCTCCGATCAATCCCGGACCATTGGAAGTAGTCGTCTTGGCTGCAAGTGTTAATTTTGTCTTGCAGGGCATCGTCGTCGACTTCGTCCAGAATTCTATTGATCGCCGCAATTGCCTTTTTTACATTCGTGTCTTGCGGATTCAGCCCCATCAATTTGGGAAGGATTTTTTGTTCAATTTGATCCGCGATGACAAAGTCCAGTCGTCTATCAATGTCTGGATAGTTGGCGGCATACTCCAAAATCGAATGAGCGACGCGGTAGGCGAATGGCCGATTGACTGCGTCCATCACACGACGCATCTCACCGACCCAATCAAGTAGCTTGGCTCGATCGTGTTCGACCAGGCTGTCCGACGTCTTGCACCAGCTCTCCCAGATCTTTCGTGTCAGTTTCGACCGCTTATTCGAGTCTCGTCCGTTGCGTTGTGCGGCGGGTACTGGAACGATCGAGTTGGGGCTTCCAAATCGCAAAACGTTGGCGCGGTCGATGACTTTGTCCGAGAGTGCCTGTGTGGTCTCGTCTTCATTCATCGTTCCGACAAAGAGCACATTCTTGTCGACGAACAGTTGCATCGGCGGCGCGCCGCTTCGACGACCGCCAACATCCAAAGTTATTTCGGCAAGCTTGCGATCGGAGGCATCGTGCGACTTGATGCCTCGACGCGTTTCGAGCCGGCTGAGGAATTCACTGAAGTAATACTCGATGCGTGCCAAGTTCATTTCGTCGAGAAGCACTAGCAGCATCTGATTCGGAAGACGCTTCTTTTCGTAGTCCTTTGGAGCATTCCATCCGCGGCCTGGCTCACCACCAAATGGATCCATCTGAATCAACGCCCGAGTCAGGTCGGTTGGGCGAAAACGCCGTTCGAGATAATCATAGAACCCAAATAGATCCTGCGGGCTGTCCCAACGTGGTTGAACAGCCACGTTCAAGAAATTCATGCCGGTCGCCTCGGCATACCGTCGCGGCAGTTCGCTCTTGCCGGTTCCACTCACCCCGGCAAGCGTTACGAGCGGCGAGCTGTCGGTTGTCTTCAGCGAAGTGTGGAAGGCAGAAAGAGTACGGTCATGGAACTTCAGGCCGAGTGACCTCAGGCTACCCGCGAGATCGTCCAGGCATTCCTGCTCGGTCCGAGATTCTCGTGTTGATGCTTCGAGCACAGGCAACACTGGTTGCCAGATTTCGTTGTCTTCGGGTTTTGTCACACCATCGTGTTGGGCAACCGAGGAGGAGAGAGTGGCGACCGTCGACTGCATCACTGGAATCTGAGCGCTCAATGCGTTTGACTTCGACTCCAGCTTCTCGACTTCACTTTTGAGTTTGCGTCGCTCAGCTTCCAGTTCTGACTGCTGCTTGTTGAGGTTGACTAAAGACTTGGACAGTCGCATGGCTTCGTCTTGTGATTGAGCCTTTTGGCGTTTCAGTTCTTCGAGCTCTGAGGTCAGCGAATCAGCATCTTGTTTCGCCGCCTTCTTTTGTTGCTCGAGCTCAGCAAGGTCCTTGGCAACCGACCGTGCCTTTTCCGCCTGCGTTTCAAGACCAGAAAGTTGACTCTTCAATTTGCGTTCCTTGTCGTCTAATCCTTCAAGGTTCTCGCGAAGTGACTTCAATTGGCTGTCAAGATTGACTTGCTCTTGGTTCTTGTTTGCAATCTCTTTTCCTAGGTCGCTCAATTCGCGTTCTAAACCGTCTCGTTCGTGGCGAAGCGCTGCCAGCTCGGTCTCAAGTCGATTGCGCAACTCTGTGGCCGCACGATTTAATCGTTCTGCTTCCTCGGTTGCTTGCTTCTTTACGGTCTCGAGCAAGACAATTTCCTCTCGTAGTCGTTTGGCTTTTTCAACTTCGACTTCGAGAATCGCCAAATCTTTTTTCAAATCGTTTGCTTTGCTATCCAACTCTTCAACTCGCGACTTTCGCTCTGCGATCTCCCCGTCTAACCTTGCTCTCTGCTCGATCAGGCTCGCGAGCTGGGTTTGAGTCGTCTCGAGCTCGTTTTGAATTCGTGCCACCTCTTTCTTGTCTTCTTCGAGTCGCGCGATATCTTCTTTCGCGTCTTCCATCCACTGCCGCTGGTTCTGGGCCGCTTCGATGGTTTGTTGCGCATCAAAAACGTTGTCCTTGAGCTCGTTGTATTCCTCCCGCAGTTCTTCAATCTCCACTTTCAAATTGGCTCGTCGCGTTGCGTCCGGAAGACGCTGTTCACGTTCCCAGAATCGCATCGCTTGACGGAGGTGATGCCCATACGCCAACAGAGCCACCAAAGCACCAATTAGCGTGACGGCTAGTGCGAGTGCAACGGAAACAATCGACCAGAAGTTCGGATCGGTCATGGTTGCTCACCGCCTGTCTCTTGCGGCGGTGCTGCCGGCGGTTCGGCGACAGAAGGTTCGATGGCCGGCACTTGGATCTCACTGACGGCCTTACGAACCTCGATTGCTTTCACCGCCATTTCTTGAATCGTTGCAGCGGCTGTTTCAGATATTTCGGACAACGACTTCGATGCATCGGCCGCAGCCGAACTGAGCGTGGTTGTCATGGTTGCCATCTGATCGGCGAGTTGCTGCTCCTTCTTTCGCAGCTCTACCAATTGCGTTTCCGCCGCTTTCACATTTGCTTGAATCCTTGCGAGCTATCGCGGTAGGGACGGCTGTTGCCAGCCGCCCCCCGCACAGATCCGTACTTGAAGGATTACCTCATACGGCTCCTCCGTTGGATCAAACGATCACATGCAATAAGCATGTCACCCGTC
>JBDNIG010000832.1:0-5306 GCA_041688415.1 Rhodopirellula sp.
GGGATGGCGGCGTGAATCCCTCGCTGACGCGTCGGGTTATGATTGTCGATTCCACCGAAATATTTCCCAGTATCTGCTTAGTGGGAATAGATTGCTTCAGTATCAACGCTTGAGCTTCTTCGGACGCCCACGCGGACGCATCGTTGATTCCAAGTCGAGCTTGCGGACAATCGATTCGCCCCCCGTCTCGTTCCCAAACGAAACTCCACGTGCCATGCTCCAGTCGATTTGATCTTGTTCAGGTTACGAAAAGTTCATTCGCACCCCGTCAATCTAATTGGCTCGACGCGCGATCGACCGAGGACTGAGCCGATTTTGCATAGGGTTGTTTCATCGTGCCAATGAAATACGCTACCGCGGGGCCAAGCCTCTGACAATTATACACAAGTCGGCAGAATCTGCGCATCAAGTGGGCGTTAGTCATGGTGATGCGGCATCGAAATCAATGATCACGACAACACCCATTTTGAGGTTCGCGATGGCCGGCAACGCAGAGAGGCTGAGCGAGAAGAGGCTGAGCGGAAGTTGCCCGCAACGGCGAAACGCAGACTGCTCTGCGATGCAGACGACCCAGCCGAAAATCAATTCCATCGCTGAATGTTCGATCCGGTGGGCTGAAATTCGCAAGCGGTTGAGCTATGTTGTTGCGGTCTTTCATCGCAAAAGTGGCTTTCGTAGACGTGCGTTTTCACGGCCACTTGCCTTCGATCAATCGCATCGATCAAGCCAACAATCGACTTCACCTAACCCGACAGCTCATTATGGCCCCAATTGATTGGATCATCGTTCTTGCCTATGCGTTGTCGACGATTGGACTGGGGTGGTATTTCGGTCGCAAGCAGGAGGATGCGAACGAGTACTTCGTAGGTTCGGGAAAGATGAATCCGATTCTGATCGGCGTTTCTTTGTTCGCGACTTTGCTGAGCACGATCACCTATTTGGCGTTGCCGGGTGAAGTTGCCGGGAAGGGGCCGGTTTTTTTAACCAATTACCTCGTCTACCCGTTTGTCTATCTGTTCATCACGATGGTTCTGCTGCCCGTTTACATGCGTCAACGGGTCACCAGTGCGTACGAACTGTTGGAGACTCGGTTGGGACTGAGCATCCGGTTGCTCGGTGCAACGATGTTCTTACTGATGCGATTGGTTTGGATGTCGCTGTTGGTTTATCTGACCGCCAAAGCGATCGCGACGATGATCGGAGTGGACGATGCGATGGTCCCTTGGATCGTCTTGGTCACCGGAGCCTTTGCCATCACGTACACGTCGCTGGGCGGCTTGCGCGCCGTTGTGATCACGGACCTTCTGCAAACGGTGCTGCTGTATGGCGGTGCGTTGTTGGTCCTGGGAACCATCACATGGAACATGGGCGGGGTTGGCTGGTTTCCGACGCAATGGCAGTCCGACGTTTGGGATAGTCAGCAAGTTTTCAGCTTGGACCCGGCGACTCGAGTGACGGTGTTTGGATCGATGCTGTCGGTATTCCTGTGGATGGTTGCCACCGCTGCTGGCGATCAGGTTTCCGTTCAGCGATATATGGCGACCGAGGATGCAAAAGCGGCGCGACGAGCGATCGCGATTCAGTTAATCGTTGGGACGATTATCGGAATCACACTGGGTTTAGTCGGGGTTGCATTGCTGGGGTACTATCAGGCTAATCCGGATTTACTGCCCGGTGACACCACATTGCGATTGCAAGCGGACGAATTGTTTCCGTACTTCATTGCGAACCGGCTTCCCCCGATCATTACCGGATTGGTCGTGTCGGGATTGTTTGCCGCTGCGATGTCCAGCATCGACTCAGGCGTCAACTCGATCACGGCAGTGGTGATGACCGACTTTTTAGATCGCTTCGGATTGAAACCGCGAACCGAAGCCAAGCATCTGCTCTTTGCAAGATTGTTGGCGTTCGCAATCGGTGCCATTGTCGTCATGGCAAGCAGTCTGATAGAGTACATTCCTGGGAACTTCATGGCGATCACTAACAAAACGGTCAACCTGCTCACGGTCCCGATTGCGTTGTTGTTTTTCTTCGCATTGTTTGTGCCTTTCTCCAACGCAATCGGAGTTTGGATTGCCACGATCGCGAGCGTTGGCGTGGCCGTGTTAATTGCCTTCTCGGGCGTGTTCTTTGGGATGAATCCCGATGGCAACGACCCCATCAGCTTTCAGTGGATCGCGCCAGGCGCTTTGTTGACCGGTGTCATCGTCGGCGTCGTTGCCTGTAAACTATTTTCCAGAGTGGAGCCAGCTCCCTAGTCGCGTCGTTTTTTATTTTCAAAAACACCCAGCTCAAAACCCCCAAACCTATCAATTTAGTCAATGAGAAAAAGCAAAACGCTTGCGAAAATACGCGGCGGCGAGATGATTCGCACTTGCGTCCTGGGGCATTACATTCCAGCTTATGTTTGTCACGCCGCACGGGGGGGGTATGATTGCATCTGGGTCGACCTGGAGCATCGATCGATGGCGAGTCGTGAAGTGGAAGCGTTGCTCGCATTCTCGCATCTGTACGATATCGACATCATGCTTCGACCTCCCACATTGGAGAAGACGAGGCTGTATCGTTATCTCGAGGACGGTGCCGCTGGAGTGATGATTCCGCATGTGTCGACGGCGGACAAGGCCAAGATGTTGGTGGATGCCGTCAAGTTTCCTCCGCTGGGAGATCGTGGACTTGACAATGCTGGATTGGACGCGGATTTCCATATCCACGACGCTGATGAGTACATTGCTTGGGCGAACCGTGAAACGTTTCTGTGTGTGCAGATCGAAACGCCTCAAGGTGTTCACAACGCGGATGCCATTGCGGCCGTGGAAGGTGTCGATTTGGTTTTTGTCGGTCCAGGGGATCTTGGTCTTCGGCTTCGTCAAAGCGGAGAGATGACGCTCGACGAAGCGTGGGAGACCGTTGCAACGGCGTGTCGCAAACACAACAAGGCATTTGGCGGCCCGATGGTCGCTGCTGGCGAGATGCAGAACAGAAAAGATCAGGGTGCACAGTTGCTGGTCAACAGCAGTGAATTCCACGGTTGGTCCACTGGCCTTTCACAAGATAGTCTTAAGTACGATGCACTCCACTGAACTCGTTCGCCTGGATTCCAAACGGGCGCTCGTCACGGGGGCTGCCAAAGGTATCGGTCGAGGTTGCGCCATGGAGCTCGCACGGGCTGGTGCCGATCTGATTCTCAATGATCGTCCAGGCAATCAAGACCTTGTGCATACTGCGGATGACGTTCGCGCGCTGGGGCGTCAGTGTTGGACTGTGGAGGCCGACGTGTTTTCGCCCGACGGGTGCGCCGCGCTGATTCAATCAGCGATCCAACAGGCGGGTGAAATCGATATTCTGATCAGCAATCCGGCCTACGGAAAGCAAGATAGCTTTTTGGATTTTTCGGCGAGCGAGTTCGACAAAGTGATCGACGCAACGTTCAAGTCCGGTTTTCACATCGCCCAAGCGATGGCCCGCCATCGCGTCGAACTGGGTGGGGGCGGAAAGATCCTTTTCATTACCAGCGTCGTGGGGGAGATGCCGTTTGAAGGGAGTTCGCCTTACAGTGCTGCCAAGGCGGCGTTGAATCAACTCACGCAGTGCATTGCCGTGGAGTTATTCACTCACCGAATCAATGTCAACGCAATCGAACCGGGGTGGATCGATACGCCATCGGAACGCGCGAAATTCTCCGATCAAGTCGTCGATTCGAGCGGAGACGGTCTGCCCTGGGGGCGACTGGGCACACCGACAGATATCGGTCGAGCCGCGACGTTTTTAGTATCCGATGCTGCGGACTACATCACCGGCGTTGTTCTTCCTGTCGATGGCGGATTTCGATTCAAGGACATGCGCAGTGTTTCTCAAATAGCACCCAAAAAAGTGACATGAACATGGCAGGTGCCTCGCTGTTTGAGTATCGAGAGTTTGGCAGTGACCGAGATGGTCCGCGGTTGTTAATCACTGCTGGGATTCACGGTGATGAGTATCTGCCGATGCTGGCGGTGAAGGAACTGATCGATCGATTTGATTCAAACGCCGCGTTTCGCGAGAACCTACGCGGCAGCGTCACGCTGATTCCGATTGCCAATCAAGCAGCGTACGAACGCGGCAATCGATGCGGTGCGGATAACATCGACCTTGCCCGCGTCTTCCCAGGAGCGCCGAACGGCAATCCGACGGAGCAACTCGCCTGCTCGTTGAGCGATGAGATTCGCAAGTCAAATTTTTTCGTCGATCTGCATACCGGAGGTACTGAACTGTGCGTCTTTCCATTGGCTGGATACACCCTGCATCGGGATCGATCCATTTTGGACCAACAACGTCAATTGGCGATTGCGTTTGGATTACCGTTTGTCTGGGGAACGTCCGCCGATTTGCAGGGACGTTCGTTGTCGCTGGCTCGTGATTGCGGAGTACCCGCGATTTATGTCGAGTATCTGGGAGCCTACCGCGAACTCGCCGAAGCCTTATCAGGGGCCGCGCAATCGCGGACGCCCGATCATCCGCTGGTGGCGGGGTGCCTGAATATTATGCGACATCTGGGAATGTTGTCTGAAATCGCTGAACCCTTGCCTGTGGCCTGCGATGTTGTCGAGGACGAAAGGCCCGGAGCGGGTCACATGCAGGTGGCTCACCCGGCACCCGCGACTGGTTTTTTTGTTCCGCTTGTCGAACTGGGGCAGTCCGTCGCCGAGGGTGAATTGCTGGCGGAGATCGTCAACGCAACAAGCCGTTCAAAGCATCAGGTTTTGTCACAGCAGAGTGGCCGAGTGGTGGTCATTCGCGATTATCCAAGGATTAACCAAGGCGACGCCGTGGCGGTGGTTGCTGAAAGCGTGAAAGCAGAATGAGCGTTTGGAACTGGAGTGATCGCTATTCACCCACCGTCGATCAAGGCTTTCAGGTGACACGCGGCGAGGGGCAGACGGCGTGCGTCCGATCCAGGCGGATTGGCCCCGCGTTGGGAATCAAGCACCTGTACTTCAAGCTCGAATCGACCAACCCAAGCGGATCGTACAAAGACCGTTTTGCTGCGCTGGCGGTCAGCCACATGTTGCAGCGTGATCAAAGCACTTGCATTGCGACATCAAGTGGGAACACCGGTGCAGCATTAGCCGCGTATTGTGCTGCGGCAGGAGTTCGATGCCAGATCGCGGTTGTCGAATCGGCCCCGTTGGCCAAGTTGCAGCAGATGATGGCCTATGGAGCCGAAATTCAGAAAGTCCGTGGCTTTGGGATGGACGCGACGATTACCAATCAGGTCGTCGATCGCTTGCACCAACTTGCCGAAGGCCCTGAATGCGAGTTGCAGA
>JBDNIG010000124.1:0-5871 GCA_041688415.1 Rhodopirellula sp.
CCACCAACCCAACTTGCGCGCTCGGCCCTCCCCGGAATTCTCGCTGAAAGCTCGAATTCCGACCCTCCCAAGCTTCGCTCGGGAGGGTGAAGTAAACCATTGCTGCGACAGTACTTAAAAGCCGCACGATCTCCGAAGCGCGAGGGAGAAGGGAGACCAAGAAGATTAGACTGGCCTGCACGAGACGGAGATGCGGAAGCAAACTTGCGCAATGCAAACACCTCGCAACCCCAAAGATTTAGCGGTCCAGTGAGTGTTTGGAAATGAGGTTTTGACCTATTTCGACCCACCGCACTGAAACACTTCGATACCGAGTTCCGCCGCTGCAACGGCCTTCGCCTGCATGGCGAGGTCGGCCTCCTCCTCCGAATTAGCATACGCGACTTGAAGATGATTGGCGTGATGCCGAGCCATCATTTGATCTCGCGTGACACCGTGCAGGACCGCATGCATGACCGGCCACACCGGCGTCGTGCTGTCCCAGCGTCGTTGGGTTTCCTCCGCTGGCAGCTCGACCGCGGTCGCCCGACCAAGGTCCATTTTCAAACGGCCATCGGCCACAAAAATCCGCGACCACACCACCGGCCCCGGCCGCGAGACGCCACGCACCGTGCTGCCACCGCTAGGAAAATACATCGGTGGCTGGCGAAAACCTTCCGCATCGGCCCAGCCGCGGGCAAAGTGGGCCGCGGGCACGGCGCCGCTGATCTCCAGCACCCATATCTCGCCGTCAATCGTGCCGGAAGCATCTCGGTCGGACCAACGCAGATCATGCAGCGTGTTTTCAACCGGCTGGCCAAGGGCACGATGGACGCGGTCGGTCAACATCCCATCAACACCCGCACACTCGTCGACTTCATTGAAGTGCGTTAGCGGGCGACCGGCGTAGAGCTCTCGCGCCCCGTCGCGTGACATCACCGGTGGCCGCACCGAATCGTTGAGCATGCCTTCGACCAAGTCGCTCGCGGGCAGCAAATCCTTGAGCCCCTGTTGATACTGAATGCCCACGCAGTCGCAACCAAAATCATCCGCGATCCGTAGCGTCGCGATATACATCCGGCACTGGTCGAGGATTTGTGCGTCAGTCAGATCGTTCGCTGGATCGGTTCCCGTATGAAATTTCATGCCGCGTTTGTCCAGCCAATCGCGAACTTCCTGTGCTTCGTCGTCCGCCACACCGAGGGTCTCGTGATACAACGCGGATTGGCTGAGTCGCTCCTTGAAAACACCGAGCGGATTGAGCAGTGAATCGGGGATGATGGCATTGAACATGCCCATGCATCCTTCATCAAAGACGCCCATGATCGCGTAGTCACGCCGCAACGTTTGGGCGACCTCTTGGCCGACCGCACGTGCTTGATCTTCACACGCCGACGTATCGAGGGGGCGAACATGGGACGTATCATGGGTCAGTGTACCGGTCTCCAGCCACGACTGAAGCTTTCCGAGGAAAGCGTCATCGTCGAACGTCTTGCTCCATAACGAACAGTATTTCACACCCGCCTTGGCCAACGAACCGTTTAGATTCAGTAGCCCCACCAAACCCGGCCATTGGCCCGACCAGTTGGCAACGGTGAGAATGGGACCACGGTGCGATATCAAACCTGCGAGCACGTGGTGTGAGTACTGCCAAACCGCTTCGGCAACGATCACGGGTGAGTCAGGATCGATGCTGCGAAAGACATCCATCCCTTGCCGCTGCGAGCGAATGAACCCATGCCCACGAGCCTCGTCAAACTCGTGGCCACGGACGACGGTGCGTCCGAACCGACCGACGGCGGCGGTAAGCTGAGCTTCCATGGCCTGCTGAGCTTCCCAGCAGACTTGGTTTGCCGAATCGCGTAAATCGCCCGAGGCAACGAGCGTGATCGGCGTGTTTAGGTTGGATGATGATGAAGACATGAGCAGCAGGGCAGGGCAGGGTGGAAAGAAAGTAGTTAATCTGAGTATTGATAACGTAGCGGAACGACGTGAGCTGTTCGGTGCCATTCCAGCTTGTTGGTTTAATCAGCCGTTGTGGCGATAGCCACGGTTCCAGCACCGCACAATCGGGGTTAATGCTGGGCTGTTAAAAGGTTGGTCTTGATAAGGCATTTTGATAGTGAAAGTTGATGGCGCTTTTATTCCGAGTCGTTTGGCTCTTAGTCCCGAGAGGGACGATAGCCCTCTGCCGGTGGCGAAAGCCACCGGATGAAAATACGGTCTCATTCGCAAGCCCCGGTAGGGGCGACAGAAGTCCGCTGCCGTCCCTCCGGGACTCAGGACGGAACAAAATCTGCGCAAATCTCAGCTCCTCGCAATAGCAACTTTTCTTAACAGCCCCGGCTAGCGCAAAACGGCTGATCCTTTCAGAGCCCGCCCGCCACGGCGGCGGCCAGGTCTCGATATCTCCGGTACAACGCATTGTATTTTTCAGTGCGGTCCGGGCGCGGCCCGACGACGTCAAAGTGTTCTTGAGGCGCCGCTGCCATCGCGGCGGCGGCCGCGGAGATTTCACTGAATCCGCTGGCCTCCGTGCCCGCGGCTATCATCCCCAGCACCGCCGCACCGACCGCGGTCGCTTGCGTCGATGGGTGAACCTCGATCTCGCAATCGATCACGTCCGCATAGATTTCGATGATCGTGCGATTGTGGTGCGGTAGCCCACCGGTGGCGATAAAACGATTGACCTCCACACCGCCATCACGTAACAACTCCACGATCCAGCGCATCCCAAAGGCGGACGCCTCCAGCATCGCGAGGTACAGATGTTCGCCGCCGTGATGCAGTCCGAGCCCGGTGAACGCACCGCGCAGCGTCCCGTCCATCAGAGGCGTGCGGCAACCGTTCATCCAGTCCAGACAGGTCACGCCCTCCGCACCTGGGGGCAACCGCAAGGCGGCAGCGGAGAGCGAATCGAAGGATTTCAGCCCGAGCAAGTTTCGTAGCCAGGCGAACGCGTCGCCCACCGCGGCTTGACCGGTCTCGTAACCATACATCCCCGGCAAAATCCCGCCATCGACAACACCCGCTACACCAGGAATATCCGCCAGCGTTTTGGAATTGAGCATGTGACAACTGCTCGTGCCAATCACCATCACGAGCGTCCCCGGATCGCCAGCGCCCACGCCGGGCACGCCCGCGTGAGCATCGATGATCGCGGTGGAGACGGCGGTGCCGGCGATCAAGCCAAATCGGTCTGCCATCGCTGCACTCACGCCGCCTGATCGCTCGCCCGGGGAACGCATCACGCCGGGCAGGCAATTGTCGACGGCCGCGGCGAGTTCGGGAGAAACGGCTGAGAAATAGTCTTTCGACGGGTATCCATCCTCCGCCGACCACATCGCTTTGTAGCCCGCCTGGCACGTTGAACGAGCCAGCGACTCGGGCGGACCACCGACGAGTTGCCAGACGAACCAATCGCCCGCCTCGATCCAAATTTTCGCCGCCGCGGCGACCTCGGGAGCATCCTCGATCGTCTCGAGTATTTTGGGAAAGAACCACTCCAGACCAATCGTACCGCCGTAACGTTTTAAGAAGGGTTCGTCACGCGCCGTCGCGACGGCGTTCATGTGCGCCGTTTGCGCCACCGCCCCGTGATGCTTCCACAACTTCGGCCACGCCAGCGCCGTGCCTCGGAACGACTCCAGCTCACACAATGGTTTTCCATCGCGAGTGGTGGGCAACATCGTGCAGCTCGTGAAATCGACACCGACGCCAATCACTCGTTCAGCGGCAATCCCGGACCGCGTCATCGCCGTTCGCGCCGCCTCGGCGGCTGAGTCCATCCAATCCTGTGGAGCTTGCAAGGCATAGTGCGGCGGCAATGGATCGGAGCAGCCTGGCAGCGACGTGGTGATCTGGCCGTGGGCGTACTCGACCGTTGCCGTGCCGTGCTGTTTGCCCGTCGTATCGACCAAAATGGCACGTACCGATTCGGTACCGAAATCGAGTCCGAGCGAGATAGGATGCGTCATGCTTTAGCAATGAGTGTCGGCAGAGGTACGTTGAGGAACGTGGCATAGGCTTCTAATCTATATGCTTTTGCGTGGCTTGCAACGCGTCCCGAAACTGCTTGAGTTGACGTTGCAGTGGCGGTGAGTGCGGGGTCAACTCGCACGCCTCGACCTGCATCTTCACGGCGGCCTCGAGATCGCCCATCGCGAAATAACAGCGGGCACAAGTATCCATCAGCGCCGAATCGTCCGGCGATATTCGCAGCGACTCTTTGCTGTACCGCAGTGCTTTGGCGGTATCGCCCTCGGTGTTACTGACCAACCACGCATAGGCATTGAGTTGCTCGGCCAATTTGAGGTTGGGATCGGATGTGCGAAACGGTCCGCGCCGCTCCGTGTTATTGCGCGCAACATTGATGGCACGTTGCGCCAATTGAATTTGCTCCTCGAGAGTTTTCGTAACCGACTTCGTCCATTGCTCATCGCCATCGAGTCGATACATCGCGATCAGGATGTCGATGTTTTCCTCGTTCATGTCGAAGGCTTTTCGCAGGATCGGCTTCGCGGCCTCACTCTCGCCCTGGTCGATCATCAACAATGCACGATGGTAATCCAAGTTGCTTTGCACGTCGGTATAAGAGAAACGCCGTGCGATCAACCGATCACGAAACTTGTCGTCCTGATCGATCCGCTCGGTCAGCGGGGTGAGCGTTTTCACGACGTCGGCGTGACGCTGCATTTTGCCCAACATTTCCGCCAATCGCAATCGCGCATAAGACGCGACGGCCGTGTCGATGGGCAAGTGATCGATGACGAGCTCGTACTCTTGCTCGGCCCAGCGAAACAATCCTCGCTGGGCAAGTTCGGCGGCGATTTCAATATGCGCCAGAGCGTTGTACTCAATGGTTTGCGGGTGCGCCGCTGCACCTTCCTTCTGCGACAGTGGATTGATCGCGAGCGCGGCCTCAGCGAGCTCGGTCGCCTCGGCATCGCGATCAAGATGCGAAAAGGCTTCCGCCACCGAGTAGAGCAGAACCGGACTCTTGTCTACCAACTCGCGGTGCGCTTCATACATGGCGATCACGACGCGATCGAGCGAATGTTTGAGCGTCCAGGTCGCGGTCGCGATGAGGCTCTGAGTTTTCGTGGGGATCAAATCCACGTTGGCAACCATGAGGCCGACGGCATCGTCCTTATCACCACGTGCGAGCGCGCGTTCGGCAATCACCTGGATTAAACCGAGCAGTTCGGACGCGGAAACATTGGATTCGTTGATGGTATCCCCGTCATCCGAGGCGAGTTGTTGACGGTTTTGCGTGATCAGCTTCTCCCAAGCCGAAACATCCAAACGTCCCGAGCGAAGGTCGGCGGCGTATTGCTGCAACCACTGGCTGCTGATTCGATCCGGTTGCAGTGAACTGGCTTCGATCTGGGCCGCTTCCACTTCATGGCGTACCGACGACTCCGAGTGACTGTCCGACTCCGTTCGTTTCGGGACCGTTCGCTCCGCCGTCGATGCCAATGGGTCCACGTCACGGGTGTCCAGTCCGATCAAGGCCAACGCGGCGGCCCGGGCGAGGACCGGTTCGGGTTCGAATCGAGCCAACCGCAACAGCGGCGAAAAAGCATCAACGCGAGGCAACTCGGCGATCGCCTCGATCCGTTTCCGGCGCTGCGTGACACTGTGCGATCCGTACTCGGACAATAAATCTCGAACCTCGGTGGTGTCCTCCGGCGTGGACCACAGGACCCGCAAACCGCTCGTCAAGCGCCGCGCCACGATCGCCACTTCGCTATCGGGATGATTGCGTGCTTCACGCAATTGATCGAATGCCGCCAAGCCGATTCGCATCAGATGATCGCGGCAACGAATTCGCATCGCGTAGCTGTCCGACGCCAGCCCCTCGATCAACTGCGTGATCTGGGCATCACTCAC
>JBDNIG010000125.1:0-2537 GCA_041688415.1 Rhodopirellula sp.
AGTCTTGGCGACTTTCGCTACGACCAAATCGGACACTTAAAGACCGAACGGTCCTTACCAGCGGCGGAGCCGTGGTCCGTGGTTGATGAAAGTAGCCGAACGCCGATTCGAGCCCAATCGTCAAGACTGTCCGCTGGACGAGTCCAAAAATCATCGAGTATCCATAGGACAACAAGCAGTTCAGTCGATCGCGTGGCGGATGTTTGGTGCGACCGTTCATACGCAGGTTTTCGCCAACGCGATCGATCAACAAGAGCGGCTTCTGATTGCGGGTGTTTACACGAGTGTCACGCTGCCGCCACGCCATTGGCCATCGATCAATCGCGCGGTTTGCTCGGTCGGAGCTGCGTCTTTTAGTAAGCAGGGCAGACGTGAATCGCGGACGTTGTCGAAGCTGGTGAGTTTTCCAAAACGCAGCATCGATGCCGGGATACCCACGGCGGTGAACCCGGGGTGACCCGTGGCAGGGTAAGGGCCGCCGTGATTCATCGCCGCACTGACGGCGACTCCCGTGGGCATTTTGTCATTGAGCAGTCGTCCGACTTTGGGTTCGAGCACGAACGTGATTCTTTCAACGTCCGTCTCTTCGCTGTCGCCTTCGGCTGAATACACGCAGCCGGTCAGGTTGCCTTCGAGACGATCGATCGCCTGACACAATTGATCGACATCCTCAGCAACGACCATCAACGATGCGTTACCAAACGCTTCGGTTTGAAAGCCCTCCGGGTCCGCGAGGAACGCTGCTCCGTCGACCCGCATCAGCGTATTGGCCACGGCACAGCGATCGGACTCGGGCTCACCGCCACCGGTCAATAATTTGGCCCCCAGTCCCGTCAGCGATTGCACGCTCTTGGTGAGCGAACGAGCGACCGCGGGCGAGAGCAGCGTACCGGCCGCCGTCGACGCAAAGCGAGTCTGCACCGCATCAATGAACTTGTCGGTCTCCGGGCCCGCGACGAGCATCACGATCCCCGGATTGGTACAGAACTGGCCCGCCCCCATCAACGCACTACCAACAAACTCGTCGGCCATCTTCTCACCGCGTTCGGCGAGTGTTCCCCGCGTAATGACCACCGGGTTGACGCTGGAGAGTTCCAAATAGATCGGTTTGCCAACCTGATCGGCCGCGGCCTTGAGGACCAGACCCGCACGGCGGCTGCCCGTGTATGCGGTCGCTCCCACGCGTGGGTCTGCCACGAGACGCTCGCCGTCGATGTGGCTGGTTCGATAGATCAACTGCACGGTCGCCGGCGGCAGACCACTTTCAATCACCGCTTCATGGGCGAGCTCGGCGAGCAGACGCGTCGTTTCGGGATGGGAACTGTTCGCTTTGCCGATGACGGGATTCCCCGCCGCAATGGCGGCCGCGAAATCGCCGCCCGAAATGCTATTAAATGCGAATGGGAAATTGTTTGGACCCAACACGCAGATGGGTCCGAGCGGACGATAACACGAGCGGATGTGGGCCTTGGTATCGATCGTCGGCAGTGCCCAGTTTCCGCTCCGACAAGCCGCTGCGGCGGAACGCAGTTGGTTACTCGTGCGCGGCAATTCGACGTCCGCCAATCGAGGTGAGCGTGCCAGGCCGGTCTCGGCGAACGCCGACTCGACCAAGGACTCCTTCGCGGCGTCGATTTTGTCCGCGTAAAGCTCCAAAAACTCAGCGATCTTCGCCGCCGGCAACCGGCGCAGTTCCGCCGCCGCCTCGACCGCGGCATCCAACGCCGCATCACAATCCTGCCAATCGCTGACGGGGAAGGCGGGATCGAGAGCCGCGTTGCGGTTGGGATCGGTCGCCTGAAAAGTCGATTGCGACGAGGCGTTGCGCCATGCGCCGGCAATTAAAACAGGACGAAGATCAGTAGCGGTGGCAGCCATGGCGGGAACTCAGTTTCGAGATGTTGCGGGCGGAACAGGGACTCTCTATCGTCGATGATCTGCGAGTTCTCCTCAACCGGGCACTGCAGTGGGCACGCTCACCAGAGCGTGGGTTCCGCCGTCTGGGGGGTGCTGATTTAATTACTGACGTAGCGGAACTCGCCAAGAGTTTCGGGAATGCCGGAAAAACGAAAGTCTTGGCGACTTCCGCTACAGGCAGCTGCTTCAGTAATTAAATCGACGTCCCACGGCAGCTACTGACGTAGGAGTGTTTCTCTGTTCCTTTTGATTTCATGAAAACCATCCGATTCGATCCGCTGCCCGGCTGTGTACCGTACCGCAATGAACGGCTGATGCGGGTGCGGCAAGCTCAATCGGGGTTGCCGCTGATCGAATTCCTGCGCGAGTTTCATCCACCCACACCGCGTGCGAAGTGGCTGGAGTGGATCGCCCGAGGCGAGATCACCATCGACGGCGGTACCGTCAGCAAGGACGCGCCGGTTTCCGCCGGTGAGCGATACCTTCATGTCATGCCGGACTACGTTGAACCGAAGGTCAATGCCACGATCGGAATCATTCACGAAGACGAATTTTTGCTCGTCGTCGATAAACCCGCACCCCTACCGGTCCACCCGAGCGGTCGTTTCAATCGCAACACG
>JBDNIG010000833.1:0-3012 GCA_041688415.1 Rhodopirellula sp.
CAGTGATCACCAAGGAAGGTCACGCCACTTGCGAATTATATCGACCAATCGGGTCACGCCAATCTCAATATTTATTTTCGGTGGCAATTCAATGAATTTCGAAAACGCGAAGGACCGCGGTTTTTGGTGCTGCGCGGACGCCGGCTGCTGAGCGCCAAAACCATCGAAAACAGCGTAGACAATGCCATTCGTGTCCGGTACCGATTAGCCACAAGTTGCGCCGGAGAACACTGTATGCGAACAGAAAATTCGTAATCCGCTGCGTCACGAAGCCGCCAAGGGTGAAGAAACGCTACGCAAACTCAAATTTCGATTCGAGTCCTGGACCCTTTTCTATCTCTACGTCCCGGTTCTGCGGGGCCAATGAATCCTGGTGTACTTATTCATGATTCGCATGCGTCATGAGTGCAGGGGCTCAGTCTATTTGCCGCCACCAAAAAACTTGCGTCCGAGCACTTATGTTTTTATACTCTGCCGTCCCTTATCTTCTTTTAGCACTATGGATTAACGACGCCATGCGTACAATTGCACTATCGATCTTCATCGCGTTTCATTTGGTGGTGACCTCCGGAAAAGCCTTAGTAGCCAATCCCCCTCATCTCGGCCCCGATGGCGCTCGCAGAGCGGGTGCGGCTCAAAATGGCGAGCATTCACGCGATCATCAGCATCTGGAAGCTTATGAGCAGTTCGCAGCCACACGCTTTGCGGAATTGAACGAAAAATCGAGGGGAAAGTTAAACACGCTGTTCGAAGACTTTACTGCCATCGCACATGCTCGCTGGTTCATGCAGGATAAGGCGACGGCTGGGCTTTACCGCGAGTTTCTTGTGGCCACACTGCAGGCCCAAATGGACGGCGATGTGATGGAAGCGATTTTCGCCAATTTTATCATGCGAATAACTCCGCCGGAGATCGTCTTAGACGCCGTAGTCCCCGAACTGGGTACCAGCGGAAAATTACCGGGCATTCTGGGTGATCCCAGGATTGACCTGGGCGATTACCTAGGGCGGCATTCGCTTGAGGGGCGCGGAAAAGTGGATTTTCGCTACTATGCGGCCTATTTTCGGAACCACAAAAACGAAGGCCTCCCTGGTCCGCTAATCAAGCATATGTTTCGCACTGCTCCTGGAGAGGCGATGCAAGCGATGCTGAGCGGGACTTTCGGGCTGTCGTTTCCCGTGGAGCCAAAGCTTCGCGGCGCTCGCGTAAAAAAAACGAGGGAGATCCGAGAATTACTGCTCGCTGAACATCTGCTGAGTGATCTCATCTGGCGCAAGGAGTTTAACTTCGACATTGGACCGCAGCAACTTAACGAAGGAAAGCAGGTGCTCGCTGGTCTATCGATGCAGAAACATTGGTGGGCTCGGCTTTACGCCGCAGAGATCCTGCACCGCCATCCGGAGTTTCGCACGCCGGAGTTGATGCAGCGGCTGCAGAATGACGAGCACAACCTAGTCCGCCAAGCGATCACAGAAACTGAGTCGGGCGCCGAAAAGCCAAACCGACCGCCGGTACAACCGGCCGATGCCGACGGCGGACAACAGCAGTGAGGTTGGGAAAATCCCCGTGTATTCACCAAACACAACCGGAAAGGTCATGTACGGAAGCGTATGACCCTCACGGGTCTGAAAGTCGCGACCTCAGTTTAAAGAAACACCACGCAACCGACACGGTCAAATCGAGCGTTTGCAAGTAACTCAAACTTTCAGACATGTTGAAACGATGCGATGGAATCGTTCATTTCTGTCGGTTGGCGGAAGTTTCAAACCGATCACAAATTGGCGGGCCAACCGTGGGCTTAGGCGGGTAAGCCTACTGGATGAATCATGTTTTGGCGGGGGTTTTCCATACCGTCAGCGGCTCACTGGCAAGCGAGTCTGCGTACCGCCGTGCGTGCGCGGAAGCAGTGCATTTCCCTTATTCACCGGCCCACAACTAGCAAATCTACGACAGTTGTTGCGAATTCAGTCGCGACGATCTCTGAAAACTGGAATGGCAGCGGCTTTCATGTTTAACAATAGGTTCGTTGATGAGTAATGATCCGTACAAACCTCCGATGCAGGCCGCTTGTAAGAATCCTAACACGCCAAGGCATGTGTCGCGGTTCGCGCCACAACTGCTCATCGTCGAGCTAGCAATCGTCGGAGCCATTTTTTCGGCCGCAGCCTATGCGGTGCCGGTTCTCTACGGGGGGCGGTCAAGTCCCAAGTGGATTTCTGGTATGGTCGCGTTTTCTGTCTTTCCTGCGCTCGCAGGAGGACTATGGGGACGGCCCCTCTATGTCGTAACGCTGAGCACAGCTGCGTTCGCCGTTGGGTGTGTGATTGTCGGTGCACTCTTCGATCCTTTGCCCACCGACTTGCAGCGAGTCTATGACATCATCACACTCGCTATGAGCAGTACCGTGGTTTTCGTCAGCGCTGGCTGGATTCGCAACCTGCTCGCAACTCAAAAGTGGTGGCAACTCGCGTTCGCGGGACTGAGCCTCCTCGTGGGGGCCGGAACGGCCGCCGTTCTGGTCTCTGTTTTTATGTTTCTCGAATAGCTAGTGAAACGGTGACGTATTTGTCCCCTCTACTACTTTCCTCGTCCAGATGAGAAATCCCGTTCGCGAAGTTCATCGCAGTCAGCACTGAAGAGAGTTCACGATGGAATTTAAAAGGTTACGTGCAGCCGTGGCGATACTTATCGCGTGCATTGCGTCTTTCGCTACATGCGAAAACGCATCTGCTAACGATGCAGGGTTTCACGCCAATGAGGCCATCCAGAAGGAGCTCAAGGATTTTTGCAATGTGAAAAACGAGCAGGAGAGACGGCGACAGTTTGAGACGCTCCAGGAACTCAGCGACGGCCACGGCGATCTTGTTCCGCAGCTAGTCCTCAATCAAGCGAACGTCGATTGCAAAATTCATAAGAGAACTCGAAAACCCCCGGCGTTTCCCGTATGATTCGGAGACAAATTCAAATTCCTTTCATACGCGCTAACGAGGGTTTCGAGTGAACGCTAAATTA
>JBDNIG010000834.1:0-7367 GCA_041688415.1 Rhodopirellula sp.
CGTAGCCTCGATGGTAACCCGACGCGTAAGCGAGGAAGATGCAGTGTTTCGGCTGGTAAACACGTGATCCTCGCTAACGCGTCGGGTTACCAAGACCGCTTCGCGGTCTAAAGTAGATGGCATTGGGCGCTAGCCGCCGGTAGAAACCGCAACGTACCGACGGCTAGCGCCTTGTCGCTCACAAAAGGATCGCTGTCCAGTTACTCTCGCAGGCAAGCTCCTGAGACTCTGGCTACCGGACTGTGGAGGTAATAAAAGCCGCACGACCTCTTCGGGGGAGAGGGGCTGAGGGTGACGGGTACCCTGAGCGGCGGTCAATCATGGCCAAACGCAATCGTCACGATCGCAGCATCTCCGAATGAACTGCAGTCGCTCGCCGGCAGCGACGTGAGGCTAACGAATTTCCAAAAGACTTCCCATGAACATCGCCAAGCTCCTCGAAAAACGGCGCGGCAATTGGGCTGAGTTGGAGCGGTTGTGCGAGGCGATGGAACTGAGTGGGAAAACTCGCAAAGCGGGCACGGAGTACCGCGGTGCGGCCGGCATCGTTCGCTTCGCCACGCTCTACCGCGGCGCCTGCGCCGACCTCGCCCTGGCCGACGCGTATCAGTTGCCGCCGGCGACGGTGACGTACCTGCACCGGCTCGTCGCGCGATCGCACAACCAGCTCTACCGGAGCGGCAAGTTCTCGCCCGTTGGATTCTTCGAGCTTGTTTTCTACGAAGCCCCGCAGCAGATTTTTGCCGACTCATGCGTCCGCGTTGCGACGATCGTTTTCTTTGGCATGTTCGCGCTATCGATGTACCTCGGATATGAACAGTCGTTGTTTACTGACTTTGCCGCCAACATCGTCGGCCAGGACCAACTGGATTCCTTGGAGGCGATGTATGATGAGAAACTCACCGGTTCGCTCAGTCACTACGTCGGCATGTCGGGGTTTTATATCATGCACAACACGGGCATTGGGCTGCAGTGTTTTGCGTATGGAATATTGTTGATTCCCTGCCTTTATCTGTTGGCGTACAACGGCGTCGCGATGGGCACGATGTTCGGATACATGGCGCGCGAGAACACGGTTGGCAGCGATAATTTTTTCCACTTCGTAACGGCCCACGGTCCCTTTGAGTTGACCGCGATCGCCTTGGCCGCCGCCGCCGGACTGCGTCTCGGCGTTGGTTTTTTTTATACCGAAGGACTCACGCGAATCGATTCGATGCGGCGATCCGCTCACCGCAGCGTGCCGATCATGGCCGCGGCGGCTACATTGTTCGTGCTGGCCGCATTCACCGAAGGATTTCTTTCACCGAGCCCCGCCCCTTACCTGGTCAAGGCCGCATGGGCGATCATGTCGTCGGCGATGATCAGCTTTTATTTCGTCGTGTTGGGATTCCCCCGCACACGCCATCGTCTCCCGTCGCAAGCCGAATAGTCCGCCGTGCAACTCGATCGAACCCATGTCGCGATTCGTGTGCGTACGCTTTCGGAGATTGGCGATTTATCGTTGGTGATGATCCGCCGCTACCCCCGAGCTTTCTTTCAGGCCTTCTTTGTCGGGGCCGCCTTCTGGATCATCGCGGACCTGTTGTTGCTCGGTTGGTTGCCGCTGCAGCCGAACGACCAAGTCCAGTTCGAGAGCACCTTTTCAGCCGATCGATTTCGCTATGTCACTTGGATGACGACGTTGGTGTTTTTGCAAGCACCGATCGCGGGGGCGCTCACGACTTACATGTTGGGCCAGTCCATCTTTGAACAGCAGATCTCGCTCGGCAAAGCCATCGCTGAGGTACGACCGGTCGGCTGGCAATTGATTCGAGTGCTCGGCAGCCGACGTTTGGCAATTCCCGCGATGGTCGTGGTCGGGTTGCGTTGGAATACCGAAACCAACGTGTTTTTTGACTTTTTTGTACCCGTAGCGTTCTTGGTCGTGGCCGCGTTGATCCGCAGCAGCCGTCCCTTTGTCGCTGAAATGATCCTGCTGGAACGATGTCCCTTGCGCAGCAAGCGGGCGGATGTGATTACCCTGCGGCGGCGTTCCAAAGCGTTGCACTCCCCCATGGCGAGTGAATTGGGCGGACGTTTTCTGGCCGTTGGGTTGACGCTGACGGTGCTTTTGGCGTGCTTGTTTTACGCGCTGATCTGGGCGCGTGGGATGGCCTTGGGATACTGGACATCGGACGCGTTCGCCCTGCTCGTGTTTTTTCCCCTGGCGTTGTGGCTGATCGCTTCGCTGAGCGTGGTCGTGAAACTCCTCGGATACCTCGACGCTCGAATTCGATTGGAGGGCTGGGAAGTCGAACTTGCGATTCGCGCCGAAGCGATCCGGCAGTTCGGCGAAGACTCCATGTCGACCGTCTTACCGTCCACCGCAGCGGCCACAACGTCGACTACCCCTGCGCACACGCCAGCGGTCCCACGCGCCGCTGCGACGGTCAAAAACCTGATCATTCTCGTCGCATGCCTGCTGACGCACGTCGAATTCTCGACGCCAATCCAAGCCCAGGATCTCGATGGACGCAATGCATCGCTAGTGGTTTGCCAGGGTTGGAAATTAGGGTTGGCGGAAGTGGATTTTGGTAAAGATCCTCACGCAGCAGGATCTTTAACAAGATCCACTACCCGAAAACTCAAGGCTGACAAACCACTAGCCTTCATGGCCGAGTCACCCGTGGTCGCGGATTCGGCATGGTTTGATGCGGAGCGACGAAAGCTGCGTTCGATTGAGCTGAATGACAATCGCGTCGATAGCGGAAATCGCCAGAGCCGGTGGTTGCCCAAGCCGGACAAACCGAAACCGCCCGCGACTCAATCTCAATCCCAATCGACGACGTCGTCGCAGTGGAGCAACATGGGAATCGGGTATGTGATCGGTTGGGTGATGCTGATCGCAATCGTGTGCGGTGTCGTGGCGTTGGTGATGTACGTGTTTGCTAACAGTGCGTTTGAGTTTCGCGACGAAACGCCGAGGCAAGCCATCGTCGGCGGACGCGCCTTAGACGAGCAGACCAAGCAACGCATTGCGGAATTGCCGGCCGAACTGCGACAGACGAACGTCAGTCCGCGCAGCGAATTGGAACGGCTCATGCGGATCGGTGATTTCGATCACGCCATCGTCTTCCTTTATGGACACCAATTGTTGATGCTCGACCGGGTCGGTTCGCTGCGGCTCTCGCGGTGGAAGACCAACAACCAGTACCTCCGTGAGACGCGGCACTCCGATCCGTCGGTCGGCGACCAGTTGCGTGTCACCGTGGACGCGTTTGAGCGATCTTATTTTGGCAAGCACGCCCTCGACCGCACGCAGTTTGACCGGCTATGGCAGGAGAATCTCGCCATGGAAGCCAACCTCGCAGCCCGCGGAGCTGCCAAATGACTCTCCCCGCCACCATGCTCCCCGTAGCCACCGTCGCCAGACGGTGGGCTCCTCTCCTCCTTTTTCCCCTCCTCATTCTCACGTTGCCCGGTTGCTCCCGATTTGGAACCGAGTACGGGGCCAGCGAGGGGACGATCGGCGCCGAGAGTCTCAACGGATTCGGTGCTTTCCGCACCGCGTTGCAAAAATCGTCGGCCGGCGTGGTCCCCGAGATCCAGGCTCACGACGTCACGAGATTGTCGGTTCGTGAAGCCGAGAGCGACGCGATCGTTTGGATTCCCTTGACGTGGTCCCCGAGCAATCTCCAAGAGATCCAGGATTGGCTCGATCGCTGGCTCGCCCAAGACCACCGCACGTTGGTTTTTATCGTGCCAGACGAAGGCAGCACGGAGGCCTATTTTCAGGAGGCCGCCGACATCGCACCGCCGGACCAGCGATTGAACTATCGACGGCGACTGGCAAAGTTGATCAATGAGCGTTTTCTCACCGAAGCCGCTCGCAGCGACGTCAGTCTTGGGAACTGGTTCACGGCGAATCCCCTGCCCTATCGCATCGCCCTGCCGGATCGCCAGCTCGTCGATTTTTCAGTCGAAAAAGGTAAGGTCAAAACAAAGGCTGCCAAGAAACAAACCGACGACCTTCGGTTCGAGCCCCTGGATCAAGAAACCGTCTCTCTCCCGACCGGTTCAACATCCCTCACCACGCTCGCGCGGATCACTCGCAAGCGTTGGAAGGGCTCCCAAGTCTTGGTCGTCGCCAGCGGTTCGCTGTTGACGAACTTTGCCATGACGGGTCCGGCGGCGCCGAAGATGGCGAGCGAGATTCAACGCGAAATTCGCCGCGCCAGCGACAGGGATCCCGATCCCGATGGGGAGCTCAATGTGGGGTTCTTGTCGTCCAGCTTCAGCCCCATCCTCATTTCGGAGGCCACGCCTGGATTCCCGAAAACTCGGGGTTGGGAGTTGATGACGGAGATGCCCCTGAGCCTGATTAATCTTCACGTGGCCTTTCTCGGAATTGTCTTATGCCTCATGCTGCTGCCCGTCTTCGGTCGACCGCGTCACGTTCGATATCACGACCCGACGCACTTCGGAAATCATCTGTCGGCGATGGCGACGTTGATGCGGCGTAGCGGCGGCGCGGTCTACGCCAAGCGGAAAATCAGCGAGTACCTACGGCTGGTCCGTGGCGAAACATCGGGCCCCTGGGTGTTACCGCCCGAGGACGCGGCGGATTCTGAGCATACGAGTAAAACGCAACCCTGATGAACGACCCTACTGCACCCACCGGCGACACCGGGAATTTTACTAGCCGCCCGGTCGGTCCGAGCTTCGCGATGCTGAGCTGCGCCCACGGCGCCGAAGGCATCGTCAAGTCCACGATTGCCGAGGCTGGATGGCGACTGTCGTTTTCGCGGCCCGGATTCGTCACCGCCAAACACGACGAAAACCTGCCACCACCCACGGGAATCTTCATCCGCTCGGCGTCTGAATCACTCGGCAGCGGCAAGTCAGGAGACGCTGACGAATTGATCGACCGTTTAATCAAATCGGTCGAGACGTTGAGCCTCCCGATCGACCACCTGCACGTGTGGCCTCGCGATCGCGCTCCGATTGGTCGATTCGACTTTGAACCCGGCCCCGACGAAGTCTCCGCCGCCGTGGCTGAGCGGATTCACGCGCGACTCGGCCCCGAACGACTTCGCTGCGCCACCGCGAATGAGATCGCTCAACCCTCCCAGAGCGTTCTCGACGTTGTCCTCGTCAATCCGTCGCAATGGTTCTTCGGTTTTCACACCGCCACGACACTGCCGACGCGGTGGCCGGGCGGTGTACAACCGGTTGCGCCCGAGTATGAACCGATTTCTCGTGCCTATTACAAAGCCGCCGAAGCGATTGCCTGGAGCGGCTTCGATCTGCGGCCCGATGACTTGGCCGTCGAAGTCGGCAGCGCCCCCGGTGGCGCGTGTGGTCGGTTGCTGGAAATGGGATTGCACGTGATCGGCGTCGATCCTGCGGAGATGGATCCGCGGATTGCCGATCACCCGCGATTCATCCACTACGCCGCACGAGCCGGCGATCTTCCCCGCCGAGTGTTCCGTGGCGCGAAATGGTTGTTGGTCGATTCGACCGTCAAACCCGACGCCACGATCAGCACGGTTCGCAATATGATTGATAGCCGCGAGACGAGTTTCCAGGGATGTTTGATTACGATGAAACTCGGCGACTATGAACGGGCCAGCCAAATTCCGCGTTGGGAGCGGGAGGTCCAGCGATGGCGGCCAAAGAAGATCGAAATCCGTCACCTGGCGCGGAATCGCTGCGAAGTCTGTTTCGCCGTTACCCTGTGAAACAACGGCGACGTACCGCGCAGCAGGAAAGGTCTGGGAAGAACCATGAAACTCGCCGCCAAGCTGATCCTCATTTTCCTGCTCGGGGTTCTCGCAATCGTGTCCATGTTCGCGTGGCAAACGATTCGCCGACAGCGAGTTTGGGACGAGCAACGCCGCACCGCCCACGCCGCTGATCTCGCCGAAACGCTCGCGCCGGCAATCGAAAAAGCGTACGAGGAAGGGGGCACGATCACGGTCCAACAGGCGATCGAAATTTCCACCCGCCAGCTCAGTGGTCCGGAAGTCCGATGGATCGAGGGCCAGCAATTCACCCCTGAAGATACTGGGCACGCCACCGAGACCACGGCGCGTCAAACCACCAGCCTGTCGATCACCGACGCTGATGGAAATCGCAGATCCTACGCTTACGTCCCCATGCAATTCGGTGAGAACGATGCGGGCACCGTCGAGGTGGCTGAGTCGCTCGGCGACCTCGACGCGTTCACTCATCGTTCGGTACTGACGTCCGTCCTGCTACTGCTCGGCGTCGCGACCTTCTCCGCTGTCGTCATCTATTTCGGCGGTGTGGCCTTGGTCGGTCGGCCGCTGAACCGTTTGATCTCGCAGGTCAACGAGATCGGTAGCGGACAGCTCGACCAACCGCCCGCATTGACGAGCAAGGACGAACTCGGACGCCTCGCCACCGCCATCAGCGAGATGAGTTACCGGATCGGACGACAACGCGATACGATTCGCCACACCGATCGACTCGGTACGGTCGGCACGCTCGCCGCCGGCATGGCCCACGAGTTGGGCACCCCGCTCAACGTCGTCTCGGGGCGCGCGGGACTGATCCAGAGCGGCAAGCTGAACGCGGACGAAATCGTGGCCAGCGCCGCCACGATCCAATCCGAAGCGGAACGGATGACGAAGATCATTCGGCAGCTCCTCGATTTTGCGAGGCAAAAACCGTCGGCCCACGAGCCACTGGCCCTGAATCGTGTGGTCAGCCAAACGTGTGACGTGCTGCGGTCCCTGACGCAGACAGCCAACGTTGAACTGATCACGGAACTGCCCAGTCAAACCGTGTCGATTGACGGCGACGCGGCGCAGATTCAACAGGTCCTGACCAACCTGATCACCAATGCGATCGCCGCCATGCCCGACGGCGGTAACGTGACCGTCAGCCTATCCCAACGCGGTGACGAATCGACGCAGGATGCCCAAGCAGAAATTCGCGTCACCGATGCGGGCGGGGGCATCCAGCCGCAGGACGTCGAGCGAATTTTTGAACCCTTCTATACGACCAAAGACGTCGGCCAAGGCACCGGACTCGGCTTGTCGATCGCCTACGGCATCGTCCGCGAACACGGCGGCGACATTCACTTCGATCGAGTCCCCAGCGGAGGTTCCCAGTTCACGGTGACATTTCCCGTCTGCCAAGATGACGCGCACAACAACGGACAGACCGGTCCACGGACTGGCGCCCATGGCGACAACATGCCGCCGCTTGGCGGCGATAGTCTGGTCCGCTAAATCTTTGGGGTTGGGACTTTTTTGGCTTGCGCAATTTTTCTTCACCTCTCCCCCAGCTTTGAGATCGTGCGGCTTTTAAGTACTGTCGCAGCAATGGTTTACTTCACCCTCCCAAGCTTCGCTCGGGAG
>JBDNIG010000835.1:0-10525 GCA_041688415.1 Rhodopirellula sp.
GGCGACAGCCCCGCCATGTTGGAGCTGCTCGAAATCGTGGAACGAGTGGCGTCGAGCAACACAAACGTTTTGATCACTGGCGAAAGTGGGACCGGAAAGGAGGTGATCGCCAGTGCAATCCACCACCGCAGCGCTCGGCGTGAGCACGCGTTGCAGATTATCGACTGCACCGCGATCCCGGAATCACTGTTCGAGTCCGCATTGTTCGGTCACATCAAAGGATCGTTCACCGGCGCGATCAAAGATCAGGCCGGTTTGCTCCGCGCCTGCGACGGTGGTACCGCATTCTTCGACGAATTGGGCGAGTTGCCGCCCGCCTCCCAAGCAAAATTGCTGCGCGTCATTCAAGAGCAAACCTTCACGCCGGTCGGCGAGAGTAAACCGGTGAAAGTGGACACGCGATTCATCTGCGCCACCAACCGCGACCTGCGGGCCGAAGTCGACGCTGGCCGATTTCGCCAGGATCTCTATTATCGGCTCGCGGTTATCCACATTGAGTTACCGCCGCTGCGCCAACGCGGTGATGATATCGTGCTGTTGGCCGAAGCGTTTCTGCAAGATCTCACTCCTCCCAGTTCAACGATCCGCGGATTCGAAGCGGAATCCATCGATTGCTTCCGGCGATACCACTGGCCAGGAAACATTCGCGAACTTCGTAACGTCATCGAACGGTCCATCACCCTGGCTAGCAGCGACACGATTCATCCGAGCGATCTTCCAGGACCGGTTCGCAATCCGGTACGCGCGACAAGCGGCGAAATCAACGATTTGTCGGAAGTCTCGCGGGACGAAGCCCTCGATAGCGCCGATCGTGCCTACCTCACTCAGTTGCTCGAAAAGCACGCCGGCGTGATCGCCAGCGCCGCGCGCCAAGCCGGTTTGTCCCGACAAGGCATGAACAAGCTGCTCAAACGTCACAACATTCAAGCCGACGATTTCCGCAAGTAGCACTCAGTGGCGTAAGCTTCCAGCTTGGGTCTTCCGAATCGCAAGCCGGAAGCTTACGCCACGTCAATACACCGTCAATCGTTGTTCCCGCGTTCCTAACGGCGCGGTCTGTCTGTCCCACTCATGTGTTTGACGTTGACACTCCATTCAAGCTATTCGAGCGAGAGCGTCACGACGACGGCGCGATGATCCGAGGGCCATGAGTTTACAAATAACTCCGATGCACCTTCTTCACCGACCCGCTCGACGGTGGTGACCGAAACGCCACCTTGATTGACGAATATAAAATCGATTCGGTCGTGATGATCACTTGGGTCGGTGGGCGAGGTCGTCGTTGTCCACGTCAGTCCCGGATCGGATACTTCGTCGGGATAGATTTTTCGCCACGCGTCGATCATGCCGGTTGCGGTGATGCGGTGCGTCGTAGGATACTCGACCTTCAGCGGGCAGTTGTTTGCCGCGGCGGAACGCTCGGTCCAATCTTGGTGCGAGGGCTCGTTGAAGTCGCCGGTCAGAATCACGGGAACGGCACTTTCCAGAGCTGGACGGAGTTCCTTCAGCAGGCCGGTCAATTCATTCCCGCGAGCCTGGTCGGCCGCATGGATTGCTTGCGCCTCGGTTTCCAAAAACGGAGCATTGGCGTAGGGGATATTCAACAACTGATATGGCTGATAGGGATCAGCGGGAAAATGCACATTGAAAAACATCAGTTCTCGCCCGGGAGCGAACTCGACGCTGGCGCCCCACTTTTTAGGCGTGCTAGCAACGATCGGGAATCGGCTGAGGATGCCGGTGCCGCCGCCCTGGTTGAGGTAGTGCCACCCCATTGCCTTCGCGATCTTCGCACCGTTATCGGGGCGCGCTCCATCGACCTCATGCCCGCGAGTTTCTTGGAAACCAACAATGTCCGCTTTTGCGACTCGGATCGCTTCGATCGACCGCTCCAGCGGTTGCCCGCCGGCGTCGCCACCAACCCATAGATTGAACGTCATCACGCGCACATCCGCGGCCGGCGAAACGTTGGCTGCACTCAGCGTGACACATAGAAGAGCGCCACGTAACAAAAAATCTTTAATCATGAATCAACTCTCTCAATCTCAATCGGGAAACAGGACGAATTCCAAAGAGGCGATGACCGGCACTGCAGTGAGCAACGTCCCCGAAACGAACAGAAACCAACGCACCTGTCCCGACAGCCGCAACCATGATGGCAACGTACGTCAGGCTCATGCGGTGACCACGGGCAAGACGTATACCGCCCTCCGGGATATCGTTGCCCGTTCACTACAATTTATCAACAAAATCGAAGTCCGACGTGTTTTGGAGAAGGTGCGAGCACGTCATCACGAACGCGGTGGAGTCTGCAGGATCTGTCCGTCGTCGAGCAATCGTTTCTGCAATTGGTCATACCCAACTTCCTGCACGCCGATCCCAGACTCGTTGGCCATCGCTGAGAGTGTCGCGGCGGATTGTCCAAGAATCATGAACACGGGCTCCATCCGAATCGAACCGAACGCCATGTGTGTCGAGGAAACACAAACGGGAACCGTTAGATTCACGCATTGTTCCGATCGAGGCAACAAGCAACCCATGGCGATCTGGTAAGGACCGTGGGTGCTGATGCCGATGTCGCCTTCGTTCTGAACCGTGCCATCGGGGGTGATATATCGCTGCGTGTTATGGGAATCGATACTATACGAGCCCATCCCGACCGATTCGGGAGTTTTGATTTGTTTACGCAAGTGGTTTTCGGTCATGATGAATTGGCCGACCATCCTTCTCGCCTCACGAACGTAGATTTGATGTGGCCAGTTTCCGTTGTCGGTGAATTCATCTTTCGCCAATCCCCACCGTCGCATTTCGTTCTGGATTGCTGGGGGAACTCGAGGGTCGTTGGCGATAAAGTACAAAATTCCTTTTTGATAGGTCTCATGCTCGCGAATGATTTCGGCACGGCGCTCGTAGCTCGCTTCGGGGTAGTCGTAGTTGTAGCCGATATTATCGAAACTGACGGGACCGTGGTTGTTGGTATCGGTTTTGAAATTGGGGAGCGGATCGAACTTTCTAAAAACGTCCTTCCATCCAGCATTAAAACATCTCACCAAGATTTCGTATTGTGATCGGTCGTATCCTTCAGGTTTCGGAAACGGCACCCGGTTGGGTTCGTGATTGGTAAAACAGGCTCGAAAGCAATAGGCTTGGATGCGATCGTCACCGCTGCCGAATTCTCCCGGCGGGTCGGGGCTGACCCGCGGGATCACGCCGCTCGATGAGTCCCCGGGCACAATGTAGGGATCGACCGGGCGATCGAGCACATTGAAGTGATGTTGATGGTGAAAGACTCCGGTTTGAACGCCAGCGTGGGGCTCGTTGAATTCGGAGATGGATTCACGACCGGTCGTGGTTTGCACGCCCGCTGCGGCGATTAAATCGCCCTCGTAGGTGGCATCAATGAACTGTCGTCCGACGTGGGTTTGTCCGTCGAGCGTCGTGATCGAAACGATTCTTTTGTTCTCAACAGCGACGCCGTGGTCGCGATCCAACCACGCATCGCGAACGACGGGAATCACGTTTTCGGCCATCATGGAATCGAAAATGTCTTCGGCAACGTGAGGCTCGAAAACCCACATCGTCGCCGCTTCGTCGTCGCTAGCGCGGTGGCCTTGGGCACGGTCACCGTACCGTTCTCGTTTCTGAAAATTCCAAGACTGGTCGTCTTGATAATGGCGATAGACCGCTTGATAGAACTCTTTCGCCAAGCCGCCGATGACATCTTTGTTTCCCGTGTCGGTCCACCCCAATCCGCCGCTGGTAAGTCCACCCAAATGATGCTCAGGCGACACCACGATCACAGACTGATCCATCCGTTTGGCTTGGACCGCCGCCGTCATCGCCGCCGATGTGCCCCCATAGATCACGATGTCGTAGGTCTTGGCATCGGCCTTGAGTGGTAAGACGGACGTGACAAACATCGACATGACCAAACAGCCAAGCGCACGGTGAATTCGGTGAGATGATAGTGGCATCAGCTTTCCAGAAGGAATGATAGAATAGTGGTCGTAGCGAACCACCCGAACGAACTCTGCGGTGGGAATGTCGCATTGTACTACGTTTCATCGCCACTTTCCGGCTGGACAAGTCGACTCAAGCGAATGCCTCACATTTCTCTGTTGCGTGCGTTAAGATGACGAGGTGCTTACTCAAGCGACGAATACATTGACCGAGTAGAGTGTGATGATTGCAAACAGTCTTGACGGTAACGGGTTCATCAATGGCGATTGGCGTCCGGCTTCGCTGCGGATGACCCGAATCGGTTTTCTTCTGGTGATAGTGACCCTGTTTTGCGGGCGCAGTCCCACGGCGATGGCGGACGACGCCATTGCTGCAGAAAGGGAAACAGTCGCCGTCCTCGGTCAGCACTCCGGACACGATGGCGTTTTTCTGAGCGAGTCACCCGTGCTCACCGGTCAGCCTCACTCGCTGCTGATTCGCGAGCTGCTGCGGGAGGCGGTGAGTCTCTCTCTGGGCAGCCAACCCGGCCTCGTCACGCATGACGAAGCCTTAGGCGAGACGGACCGCCGTGGCGTTTCAGCGGACAAATTCGCACTGCACCTGGAAGCAAAAATAGCGTCCAGCAACCTGGAGGTTTCGTTAACGCGCAAGCAGCAGGACGACGAGGCCGCGACGGTCGTGTGGTCGGACTCGGTGCAACTCAAGGGACTCAAAAAGCCCAACAACACGCTACCCAACCAGTTCAACCAAAAGGTGGGGGAGCAGCTCGGCGAGATTACGATGGAAAACTATTCCACGGCCCTCGCAGCAGCCGAGCGTTGGTCCGCTGGCGGCATCAACCAAGCGATCGAGAAAGCAGGCTTCGCTGCGGACAAGAGTGACGAACCGAAGTCTCAAGTCAGCTTGCAGGATATTGAGCGATCGCTGAACGAGATGAATTTCATTTCGCAGTTCATTGCGATTCGTGAGTCACATCAATTCATGCGTGCCAACGAAGCGTCGCCAGCGGTCACTGGCGATCTCGTTCGTGGCTATGCAAATCTGGGATTGCTCACCGAACATCATTGGTCCCCGCTGTCCCGAGCGGCGCGAGCACGCTCGCTGCTGTATGCCCAACGCATGGTTGCTAAAAATCCGCAATCGCCGGTTGGATATTGGCATCGCGCTTACGCGTGGGCACTCGCGGGGGCACATGCGCTGGCGATCGAGGATCTGCGTCTTGCTGATGAGCGAGTCAAGTCAGCGTCGTCCTCCGATCAGACCGCGACGAGCGAGCCGCCGGACTGGGTAGAGATTATTAAGGCTCACTGTGAATTTAATGACGCCGCGTTGCAGGCGGTGCCTAAAAGTTCGCCAAACTCACAGCTCGCTGGCGTGCTATTGGTCGTGCAGACGCTCGACCCCAAGGTGCAACGACGGAGCGTGCAGATCGGTCGCCAAGTGCTGCAGTCCAACCCGGAATGCGGCCTCTTGATTGACCGAATGTGCGACGTGCAACTGTTCAGCAATGTGCGGTCCATGGTTCAGACGGTGCCCGCTTCACTCGACTACAGCATCCGCAAACGGTGTGCTGAAATGCGAGAATTGCCGACCGGTCTGGAACAGTATCTGACTCAGAATCAAGGCAAATCGTTAGATATCGGCCAGGTCGTCTCAGTTCTGCGAGGAAGTCATTCATCCGACAGCGACTCCGGCGCACTTTCCTGGTCCACGCTCGGCCATCTCATTGAGCAGGAACACCGGGTGCAAATCTGGCGTCGACTCGTGTTTCTCGACCACAAGCTCAGCGTGCCCGTCGATGAACTCCTTCCCGATGCATTGACGGTATTACTCGGAGATCAATCCGATCGTGCGCTCGACTTCGATCCCGATACGGGAGCTCTGACTTTGAACTTGGACAAGTTAGACGCGAGGCGTCGTGAGCGTCTGATCAATCTACTGGAATTGAAGGATTTGAAGTCGCCGACTGCCCAACCGATTTCCTCCAAAGCGATGCTGGCGGTGATCGCCAACTTGATCGATTCGCCGTCACTGAGCCCACGGCAAACGCTGTCTCTGCGGATGGCTTCGACTCGATACTTTCCGTCCATGAGAGCCACGGGGCCCACGTTGCATCGCGAGCTCGACATGATGTATCCCGAGATCATTGGGGCATTCGAGGGCGGCATCACCCGGGGAACCTACGTCCAACTGGGATTCGCGTTGTTGCAGGTCAGCCCGCACTGCCCCGCCGCATGGGTCGCCATCATTCGCGCCGCTCCCGATTACGCTTTCTCGCATCGGGAGCAGTGGTCAAAGGAGTTTGGGTACAAGCCGCAGGTGCTCGCCGCAGTGGCGGGAATCAAACGCAAAGACTCGGATCCCGCTGATGCGATCCTGGTTCTTCACAACTACATCTCGCTCTCGCCGGACTACTGGGCCTACGATCAACTCGCCACGATCTACAAAGACAGTAACCAGATGGCGCTTTGGAAAGAAACGCTCGATGAGTTTTTGAAACTACCGAGCGAGGGGCTGCAACAGTCCAATGTCCGCGTCGAAATCGCCGATTGGTTGATGGACCAGGGCGATTACGAAGCGGCACTCCCCTACGTAACCGAAGCACTCGAAAGTTATTCCGCAACCTCCATGTACGCTGGCATTCGCTGCTATTCGGGGCTTGGACAGTTAGACGAAGTCGTACTTTGGTACGATCGTCTCAATGAACGCTACGGCGGTCGTGAGGTGGAATTTCTACAGTGGTGTCAACGTAATGGGTCTCCCGAGGTGAACCGTGCCTACGCCGCCGCCGCGAGCGGAGTCGATGCGCTGGTGGCCCATTTGCCGCCCGATCAGCTCTACGTCCCCGGTACGCTCATGCTGGCTGCCGGCAAGCTGCCCCAGGCCGAGCAGGTGTTTTCCCGCGCCGTCGAAAACAACACGAACGCACGTTCACTTTGTTTTAACGGAATGTTTCTCGTACTCATTGCCCAAGAACTTCATGATGACAAGGTCCGCGATGCAACGCTTCAGAAAATGGCGGCGTTGAGCGACTCATCCCAAGCCACCTCGATCCAGCTCGCCAAGATGCTGCTAACCGCAGTGAATGAAAACGCAGGGAAGCTCGATGTGGATCAAGTCGGCCAGCTCTTGAAATCGACCTCCCGAGAGAACCAAACCAATCTCAATTACGTTGTCGGTCGTTGGCTCGAACTGCACGACGAAAAGGAGCAGGCAATCACTCACTACAACCGGGTATTTGACATCGCGGGAGCCCGCTCCTATTCCGTCTACGGCCCAACAATCTTCGGCCTACGCAGACTCGATGCACTTCCGGACGACGCTTTTTCACCAAATTCAGCAACCAAAATCATCGCAGAGTGACAATCGCACCAAATGGAAGCTTCACTCAGGTAGTGCGATGGACAGGTTCGTCGAAATGCAATTTGTGAGTAACTGCTCGAAACTGCGCTAGTCTGCCAGTCGTGGCTAACGCAGTCCCAGAGTCGCAGTGATCGGATAATGGTCCGACGGGAGGCGTCCGTCGTAATCCGTCCGATCAATCGCCGCCGCGTCGATCTGCCAGTCCTTGCTGACGGCGATCCAGTCGATGCGGGTGCCTTCCAGAATGTTCGGACGGAACCCCGAAAAGCTTGCCTCGCGGCCTGCTGCATTCGGATGGGTCTTCGCAAACGTGTCGATGAGCGTGATGCTTTGTGGGTTTGCCTGACCGGGATCCGCAAACAGAATGCGATAGGGCTCGCTGTTGGGTGCGGCGTTGAAATCGCCAGTCAAGATGCAGGCGAATCCCTTGCCGAGCTTGTCAATTTTCTTTCGCAGCAGCATAGCCGACTGCTTCCTCGCTTCGGGTCCACGGTGATCCAAGTGCGTGTTGACAAATAGAATCGGTTGATCATCGGTTTGACGGTCCCGAAGCTTGACCCACGAACAGATCCGCGGCAGGCTGCTGTCCCAAGACTTGCTGCCGACGACTTCGGGCGTTTCGCTGAGCCAGAAGTGTCCCTCATCGAGATGTTCGAACCGTTCGGTCCGGTAAAAAATCGCCGTCATCTCGCCGGTTTGCCCACCGTCCTCACGGCCGACACCGATACTGGAATACTGCGGCAACTGATCCTCCAAGTACTGCTTCTGAAATCCGAGTGTCTCTTGAGTACCGAGCAGATCGGGCGAAAAGGTTTGGATTGTTTGGGCAACCAACGGCTTTCGCTTTTCCCAGTGGTTCTCACCGTCCTTGGCACTCCCGTAACGAATGTTGAAGCTCATTACCTTCACCTCTTCGGCCACCGCGGCGGGTGAGGCGAAAGACGACGATACCAGGCAGACAACGAGAACGCCCAAGCTACGGAAGCCGTTTCTAAACAGGCGCGGGTCAAGATTTTCAAATTTCACGATAGGAACTCACACTTCGAAGCTGAAAGGGACTGGGGAGATTAGCTGGACAACGCTACTTTGATGATCAAAATCCGTGTCTTGTTCAGCCAAATAGCCGATGTGGCATGAGCGGACGGTTGATTTAGTGAGCCCAGACGCGTAAGCGGACGGGCTGGCGGCGTTGCCCGGTGCCTGACGGCACTCGGCTCACGATTGCGTCGTCAAAAAGTGGATTCAATTAACAGGCCGTTAGCCACGGTTCTCGACAATCGGAGAGAGCGGAGAGAGCGGCCCGCTCGCAGCGGATCAAACTCAGGTGACTGAGCAGTTACACGCCACTGAGCACGCCATCGCCGCAGAAATCGGGGTTCCCGAACGCTTGTTGTGGGAATCCCATTCGCTCGGCCAGGGTCATCAAGAAGCGGTTGTGCGGTGTTCGTTTGAAATCGATGGCTCGGTTGCCACGAATCCTCAAACCGCCACCGACCAAAACAAACGGGATGTTGTTGCGGGTGTGCGAGTTGCCTTTGCCGAGTTCGTTCGTCCACACGATGGTCGTGTGATCGAGCATGGAACCTTCACCGCCCGGTTCGGGGGTTTCCTGCAATCGCTTGGCCAGATGAGCGACCTGTTCACAGTACCATGTGTTGATTTTGATCAGTTTCTCGTAGGAGTCCTCGTTACTATCCGGTTCGTGCGACAGTGCGTGGTGACCTTCGTCGATGTCGAGCCAACGCATTTTCGCACTGCCAACACTATTGGTGATTTGGAAGGTGGCAATACGAGCGAAGTCGGCGGCAAACGAATTGACTAAAAGCTCAATTTGCATCCGCGTGATCTGCGGCATATTGTCGTTTTGATCCTCCACATTCGGCGGTAGCTCGGGCACCGCATGACCGATCGCATCCGACTTGGCTGCCAACTCGACCTGTAAGTCTTGTTCGACCTTACGTACCAAAGCTTGGTGCTGCTGCAGCAGATGACGATCCTCCACACTGACCATCTTTTCGAGTGTGCGGAAATCGTCGGTCAGATCATCGAGCACGCTCGCGAGCAACTCGCGGTTCTTCGCCTGACCATACAATTTGTCGAACATCTTGTATGGATCATCAATCGGTGCGACCGGTTGATTCGGCCCGCTGTAGGACATCCGCGTCCAGGTATCAGCGCGATCGGGAACCATCACGCCGAATTCCAACGATCCGAATCGCGTCCGCGTTTTCTCGTTGGCCTGCAATTGGTTCTTCAAGAACTGGTCGATGCTGATTCCTTGCGACCAGCCAGCCGGGGTGTCACTGCCGCCTTGAATGTCGCCGGGGAACAATTCCACGCCGGTCAACAGGCAACCGATCCCGCGCATGTGCCCGTCACCATCCCCTTGGATCTGGTTGCATAGTCCGTGCATCGTGACGGTTTGATCTCGAAATGGTTCGAGCGGTTTAAGAATCCGCTTGAACTCCAATTCGGACTCACTTTGCTTTTCGTCAACAATCGGCCAAAAGTGATCTGGGATCACCCCGTTGGGACTGAACACAAACACCATTCGTTGGCGGTTCATTGATTCAGCACCCAACGCGAGGCTGGGCAGATTGATGGCAAAGTGAGCCGCTGCGGCACTGATTCCGGTTTGTTTTAGAAAACGTCGACGTGAGGTAGGCATGGCGGGGAGGGGGGTGGGAGGTGGGAGTCAGAAGCTAGTAGCTAGTAGCTACGTTCCGGAACTGATGACCGCGATTTCGACCAGCAGTTCTCGGATGTTGAAATTGGAGTCTCGAAATTGCTGGGTGATTTTTTCGAGTCGGTCGGTGCCGTAGGCGGCAATGGGTTGTTTGACGAAGTACTGGAATACACGCTCGACAAACGCCGATTGGGCATCGGGGCTGTTCGCAACATAATCACCGAGCTGCCGCGCCGAATCAAACTGAATTTGTTCATCGGCTCGAGACGTGTAACCGCCCGCGGCATTGATCGGTTGGTCACCCTCCATCATACGGTAATGTCCCACGGCGTCAAAATTTTCAAGGGCAAAGCCGAGCGGATTGATTTTCGAGTGGCAGGTTTGACAACTCTCTGGGCTCGTCTGCAGTTCGATTCGCTCGCGGGTAGTGAGATCGGGATGCAAGTCGGGGCTCAGCGGAGTGAACGCCGAATTCGGGGGCCGGAGCACGTGTCCCATCACGTGCCGCACCAAAAA
>JBDNIG010000836.1:0-5166 GCA_041688415.1 Rhodopirellula sp.
CATAGTCATGATCATTGATGTGAATTGTCCGCGGGCAACTGTAGCTTGCTAGGTCATCGCCACACTTCCAAAGCTCCTTGCCGGTGTGTCGATCGAACGCCACCACGAGCGAACCGTCCGGTGACACACGTTCCAGCCGACCGGGGGCAATTTGTTGATCCGCTACTGGACTGCCGCCGACCATCACGATCACCGCGTCACCGAGCACGAGCGGTGAAGATCCTGCGCCGAAGAAGTTCTGCACGACGTGATATTTCTCGTTCGTTTCGACGCGCCACTGTGCTTCGCCATCGCGAGTGTTCCGGGCGGTTAACCCACCGGCGACGCCGAACGTAAAAATTTGTTCGCCATCGATCGTCGGGCTACACCGGGGCCCCGTTTCGTAACCGTACAGATCGCGATAGAGCAAGGGGTTTGTCTCGGACCACAGAAGTTCGCCAGATTGCATGTCAATCTTTCGCAGACGTTCTTGGCCATCGATCGCATCGAAGTGAAAGTAGGCGTCCTGATCCATCACGCCGAGCCCATAGCCATCACCAACGGGAAGGCTCCAGCGACAGGCGGTGGGTTGCTGCCACGGCCAATCCGCGACGCTTCCGATGTTTTCAGCGAGCTTCGCCGCACCACTGAAATCGCTGTTGAGGAATCGCGGCCAAGACGCAGCCGTTGGTCCGCCAGGTTGCTCGGCGATCGCTGCGGCTGGAAGGCATAGCCAACCCAAGAGCAACAGCGTGCAGGCGGTGAAGCGGAAGGTGAAAAAATGTAGCAGTTGTTTGCCGCTATTTACATTAAACCACTTCGAAGAACTTGACTTGATTTCGCGCATGCAGTCGGCGACACAGTGATTGGTTTTTAGTTTAACTAAAAGATGCACATGGTCAATCCAGCCACCGATTCGAACCGGCACACCGCCAATTCCTCGCACTGTTCCACCGAGGTAATCAAAGACCTGCTCGCGGTCAGGTTGCAGATATGGCTTTCGATTCTTCGTGCTGAAAACAAAATGGTACAGCAACTGATGATGAGTTGACATAATAGAGAGTGTGGGGTGGACTGGGGTGGCTAATGAGTGCCTGAATTGTAATGGACCTATCGCCGCTCCGCGGCTTGGGGTGGGTGAATGGAAGGGCGACCGATGGCCAAGGCCACCGGCAGAGTGCTGGCGTCCCTCCGGGATGTGGATTTATTTACTGACGCTATCTTGTTCGGCTTGCTCCAGCCCCAATGAGGTAGCCCCAACGGGCAGGTCCTATTGTCTGGCTCCTTCCAGCAGGCCGAATGGCGCGTGCAAACAGGGCGCTCCGTCGGCAAACAAAAAAGGACTCGCGGCGAATCGCCGCGAGTCCTTTTTTGTAAATCAATAGGGCCGACAGGAATCGAACCTGCACTCCAGTAAAGGAACTGGATCCTAAATCCAGCGCGTCTGCCAGTTCCGCCACGGCCCCGAAGCTAGTCGTTAGTAGCTCTCGTCAGCAAGGGGCTCGCTGGTTTCAGCGGCCACCGTCGGCACGACCCACACCTTGAGGCTGGCTTGCACATCGCTGTGTAGGTGGACTTTAACCGTGTACAGGCCGAGTTCCTTGAGCGGACCATCGAGCCGGATTTGATCTTGCGCCAAGTGAACACCCGCGGTCTTGAGCGAGCCGACAATTTCGTGAGGTCCGACACTGCCGTACAGATGACCTTCGTCGTTGGCATTCGCTTCGATGGTGATCGACTGCTTGGCCAGTTCGTCGGCTTGGTCTTGGTAGCTCTTGAGCTTTTGGATTTCGATTTCGCGAAGTTTTTCGCGGTGTTTTTCGACCATCCGCTTGTGATGGTCGGTGGCGATGGTGGCGAGGCCTTGCGGCAACAAGAAATTCATCGCGAAGCCGGGTTTGACTTCGACCAAATCACCTTGCTTGCCGAGGTGTTCGACGTTGTGGATCAACAGCAATTGGATCCCGCCGTTTTCTCCCTTGGGCAAACGTTTAAAGTGGCTGTTGGACCGGCGACTGGCAGCTTTGGACATGGCGAATGGGCTAAAAACGGGGTGACTGCGAATGGGTTGGTTAAATGAGATTATGTATTAAAAACATTGAGGGGTCAGACCCCTTTGCCGACGAACACTTTTAAAACGGTATTTCGGGTTCATCGTAACCGGGGCCATCTCCGGTTGGCTGGGCGTCGCGGGGTTGTTGAGCAGGCGACGTCGGTGGGGCGGCCACGTCATTACTGGCGTTAGCGTAGCGTTGGGGGGCGGCGGTCGACTCATGAACCGAACCACCATGGCCACCACCACTTTCGCTGCGACCGCCGATCATCTGCATCCGCTCACCGATCACTTTGACCTTCGAGCGTTTCTGGCCATCCTTCTCCCACGTATCGTGCTTGAGCCGACCTTCGATGAAAATGGGACTGCCCTTGGACAGGTACTCGCTAGCGACTTCCGCGGTGCGTCCGTAGAGCGTGATATCGAAGAAATTAACATCCTCGATCCATTGCCCATCGCTATTCTTGCGTTTGTCGTTGACGGCCAATCCAAATTCGGAGACCGCCGTACCGCTCGGCAAATAGCGCAGCTCGATGTCTCGGGTCAAATTACCCATCAACATTACGCGGTTAAAACTTGCCATGGCTGTGTTCTCCTCAGGTCATCTCACATCGAAAACGGGATTCACTCATGGTTCTCAAGAGCTTCCAGCAACGAGTCAGGTTCAGGCGTCCGCGACGGCAGGCTCACCAGAGCTTTCGGCAACATCACTCCCACTTTCAGTGTCCTCACCCTCTGCGTCTGCCGCTTCTTCACCATGCGGTCCGACAAACTCCTCACCACGTGCATTGGCGAGAATCGGCTCGACCAAACGTGGATCCAGGCGGATGGTCAATTCACGAATCACGGACTCATTGAGCGCGAGTGAACGAGCCAGTTTAGGCAGGTTTGGTCCATCCATGCTGAAATAAATGAGGTAGTACGTGCCTTTTTGATGCTTTTCGATTGGATAGGCGAGCTTTTGCTCCATCCACATCCGGCTGACAAGCACTTCGCCGCCTGCTTCGGCAACGAGTTCCTCTAACTGCTTACTCACACCGCCCGGGTCACGGGCATAGTGATTGCTGTCGAGAATGAACAATGTTTCGTAGGTTTTAACGTTAGCCACGGGGCAGATCGCGGGGAAATCGGAAGTTAGGTGGAAGTAAAGAACGAAAATAGAAGGGGAAAGACGTCACGCTGCGTTGGAATTGAACCGGCTCATCGCTTCGCCGATTCCCTCGGTGATCCAACACGAAATCGCATCACAAGAACGCATGACGGCGAGTTCGATTGGAGGTCGTTCCTCTTCACTAAAGTTACCAAGAACATAATCAGTGACTTGCCATTTGGCGGGTGGGCGGTCGATTCCGATTCGCAGCCTGGGAAACTGTTCGGTTCCCAACTGAGCAATCGTATCCGCGAGACCTTTTTGGCCCCCGGCTGACCCGCCTCGACGAACGCGAATGCGTCCGCTGGCCAGATTCAGATCGTCACAAATTAAGATCAAGTCCTCGGGGTTCAGTTTGTAAAAATCAAATGCCTTGCGAACGCTTCTGCCGCTGGCATTCATATAAGTATGCGGGCACAGCACCAGCGCCTTCTCGGAGCCGATGCGGATTTCGCAGGTTTCACCATCGAATTTATTACTGGGGGCCGCCCCACCATGCTCGCGGCACAACTGTGCGGCGACCATGAATCCGATGTTGTGGCGTGCTTGTTCGTACTTGCGACCGGGATTACCCAGCCCCACAACTAACTTCACGCCTTCTCGTCTTCTTCGTCACCAACCTTGCTGATGACTTCGGGTTCCGCACCGGTGACACCCTCTTCTCCGTCGAGCTCTTCTTCGGTACGAGGCGCTTCGACATGGGCGATGACGGTCTCGGGATCGGTGATCAGTTCGATGCCGTCGGGTAATTCCAGGTCGGCGACCGTTGCCTGGTCACCGAGTTGCATGTCGTTGATATCGAGTTCGAGGCTCTCAGGAATCGATCCCGCCGAGCAGCGCACTTCGATTTCGCGGACGGTTTCTAGGAAAATGCCGCCGTCACGAACCCCCGCGGCTTCACCGCGTGGCTCGACCGACACGATCACCTCGACCTTCTCTTGCAGATTAACACGGATCAGGTCGAGATGCAGCACGTCGATACATAGTGGATCCCACTGCATGTCGCTGACCATGGCGGTTTCGTTGATATCGCCGGTCAACGTCACCGTTTTGATGTGGTGACGCAGCAGTCCATTGATTTGGACGGCCGAAATGGCCAGGTGCTCGTTGGCTTTCCCGTGACCATACAGGACGGCGGGGACATTTCCTTCTCGCCGCAGTCGCGTGGTCGCCGCGGTACCGGTGGAGTCTCTTTTGGTGGCTTGAATGACGTCCGTCATGGCGGGAACCGGTCTGACAAAAATGGTAGATGGGTTGTGGATTTTTAGAGGCACGGCAGTATGGCGATTTTGCGCTCAGCCGCAAGCCCAAACTTGTTCACCCACTACACCGCGTTTGGATTGACTCGATCACCGCGGCATTTCAGTACCTCGGCACCGTCGAATCGACCTGCAGCGACCACTGATCAATCCCCCCGGCCAAGTTCTGCACGCGTGAAAAACCCACCTGACGCAGCGCCTCGACGACCTGCATGCTTCGTCCACCGTGATGGCACTGCACGACGATATGGTCCTCGCGATGGGGCGACAATTCGTCAATTCGAGCCTGCATCTCGCTCATCGGCAGCAGTCGCGAGCCGTCAATTCTCGCCGTTTCGTACTCCGCTGGCTCGCGCACGTCGAGTAACACGAAACTCTCGTTCGCTTGCCGCATGTCATCGAGTTGCGCCACAGAAATTTCGATCGGAAGTTCGTCGGAATCGTTCATTCGTTTCTCTCAGGGAGGGGGGCGATGATTGTATCGTAGAACTGCGGGCGACGATCGGCAAACCGGTCGATGACGTGTTTGCCCGGCGTTCGCTCGATTCGCTTGTTCCGAGCGGCCCGCAAGTCAACCTCCGCGAGCAATACCGTGGGCTCGACTCCGGCGGCGCGAGCGAGTTCGACACCGTCGGGACCGCAGATCGAACTGATCCCGCAAAAATCGAAACCACGCTCACGACCGATGCGATTGGCGGCGACGAAAAACAAATGATTTTCCATGC
>JBDNIG010000837.1:0-10583 GCA_041688415.1 Rhodopirellula sp.
CAGTTTTTGTGGACCCGAACCCGCAACCAGTAAAAAAAACGAATGACGCAGAGAAAAAACGCAGATCGCCAAACCGACATGGCGACGCGTCCTGGAAGACCTACTCGGAGCAGTGGAAACAGAACCACGGCACGCTACTGATGATTTTTGCCGCTGCGGTCGTGTTGAGTGGATTCGCGGTACTGGCATTCCAGCAGAATCGGTTTCGCAAACCAGCATTTTCATCGTCCCAGCCGTTCACGAGATCCGCCGAGGCGACCGCAACGGACGCATTCCGTTCAACCGATGTCTCCGCTGGCGAACTCACCGACGCCAGCCCCACTGACGGGCCGGCCTGGCGATTGAAAATCGTCGGCGCGATCGCTGCGGACAAGCCTGACGGCGGCGGCTTGATTCGCATCGCCGTCTATGCATCGAGAAACCACTTCAATCAACCAGAATTCGCGATTTGGAAAACGTCGCTCACGATCGAACCAGCAGGTGATTTGGAGTGCAATGTCCCGGTCGATCACTTGCCGCCGACATTTGCCATCGCGGCGTTCCAGGACACCAACGAGAATGGGAGTCTCGACCGGAATGCGTTGGGAACCCCCACCGAGCGCTATGGTTTCAGCAACTCGGCGCGCGGCAAGATTGGTCCGCCTGGGTTTGATGAAGCGGTCGTCGACCGCCCCGTCGACGGTGGCGAGCTTGAGCTAAAGATCTGGTAAGCGAGCATGCTCACTGCTTGCTGGGCTGCGCGCTTGCGGCGGGTTTCGGCACCGCAAAAAACGTGTTGGCGCGGCGAACGCTCGCCGGATCCGCTTTTTCGAGTTCCTTCAATGCCGCTGCGGCTTCGGGTTTGGGACATGCACGCAGGTAATTGACCACCGGCACGCGAACCCAATTATTCTCGGCATCGGCGGTCAAAAAGAGCTCCTTGAGCTTGGCGACCTGGCTCCAATCTTCCCACCGTGCCAGGTCGGGAATCACGAGATCGGCGAGGTCATCCCGATCGAGAATGTGATGCAGCGATTCGACCAGTGCACTGCGGGCGATCACGCCACCTTCGGTGCCGTGAAAGCGAATGGCCATGATCGCCGCGTAGGTGTCGGCGTACGATGCTTGCTGATTGAGCAGGAACTGTTGGTTGATCAGTTCCAGGCCCGGTTCGCCGGCCAAGGTGAGATAACATGCCATGAGAGCATCGAGCCCCGTCCGCGAGGTTTTCTGCGTGCTCGTGAGCATTTCTTCGAGCATCGGGCGATCGTCAGCATCGCCGCACACGCCGAGCATGGTGAGGTACAGGCGTTTCCGGTCAGGCGACATCGTCTCGTCTTGGATCCATTCGACCAATTGGTCGTGATCCATGTCCGCTTCGATCTTCTGCAGGACCGGGTAAGGTGTGATGGCAAACTCATCGTACGCATCACGTGAGAGCATCGAATCGTCGTCTTGCAGATAGGGCAAATAAAATCGCAACCGTTCGGCATCCTCTTTTTTGGCCGCATCTGGAATGCGGATGAGGTACTGCTCGGCCCGCGCCGTCACCGGCAAACAGGACCACTGTATGTCGCTGGGGTCAGCCCCCGAGAGCAGAAAACGGCGTCCTTTCGCGACGTCTCCAAAATAGATGGCGTTGACGGTCTGCCCGACCTTCACGAGGGAGTCGCCTTTGAGCACAGTTTCGATTTTCATCTCGACTTCGCCGGTGTCCGCATTCCGCGTGGCATCACTCTGCAGCGCCGACGCGATGACGACGGCATCCATGGTCTCCATCTCCTGTCGCAGCGTTTGCGAGACGGCACTGCAAAACGGACACGCTCGAGCACTGCCAATCGGGGTCAGCAAGAGCACCGCGACAAGGATCGGTAAAACGCGAGGTGAGCACCACCGCGATCGGGATGCACACGTTTTCGTCATTATTTTTGATTGCATATCGGCTGGATCGGTTGTCAGTGAAATCGGAAGAATCCTGGGTGAAGACGACCACCCTAGGATACGCTGAAATCCACAGCAATCAATACAGTACGTGTGGGCTGACGTTTAGTTCCCAAAGAGTTTGTCAAATCGGAGTTTTTCCAGCCCCTTGTTGATCCCCTGTTCGAGCTGCTGCTGGCCCCTCCCGATCTGCTGCTGGAGGTAGTTTCCGGCGGCATCCTGAGCCGCCTGGGTACCGAGATCCATCGCCACGCGGCGAATTCCAGCAGAGTCCAGGCTCGGTCGGCTTAGCGTGCCGTCGATCGGCAGTGTCATCGTTTGCCCGGCCAGGCCACGCAGGTCGCTGCCGAGCCATTTCGCATCGAGGGGAATCTGCGCGATTAGGTCAAGCCGCCCGTCGAAGTCGACTTGCCCGCTCGTGACCACCCGTGCTCGATCGATATCCAGCATCATCGCGCGGTGGGTGACGACACCTTGGGAGACGTTGAATTCGACGCTCTGGGCGGGCAATGTGATCAGGGTGCGGTTGGTTCGCGGCGGCTGAGTTTTGGCACCGATGGCCGCCAGTGCCTGCAATTGCCGGGCCCCGGCGATGACCTGATCGGCCAACGGACCGGCGTTCATCTGCACCCGCTCGATATCCAGTCGGCCGCGTACCTCGCTGCGGCGAGGCTCATCGATCCAGACGACCGCATGTTCGAGATCAGCACTGAAGTTGCCTTCGACCCGTGCCGCGTCGGAGGCAATCGGAGCCATGTATTTCAGCCATTGCCCCGTCATGTCCGGGGTGAGCTCAACGTTCCTCGCAATCGGGCCGGGTTGCATCTCGATATACAGTTCCGGCCGATAATGCACGTCACCGGCCAACCGAATCTCACCTTCGGATGGCTTGCGCGGTTGCGCGCTGAGCGGCGGCACCTGCGGCCCGATCATCCGTGGTGTCAAACGACTGGGCCCCAGCACGGGGATGCGGCTCGGCGCAATCGTGACGACGCTCTCAGTCATTCGAAAGGGCACTTCGGCGGGGCCGAACAACATGCCAGCGGTGTCGACCGTTTCCCAACCCAAGGTGCCCTTGATCGTGAACGCGTACTCTTTGCTGTTGTTTTGTGCGTACAAAATCTCCAGGGGGGTTTGGTGCAGTCCTTCCGCCACCATATTCACGCCAGTCAGGCGGGTGAGGTGGCGGGCAACCTCGTCCATCTTGAATCTCGCCGGACCGTGAAGATGCACGTCGGCGGCGCCGTCCCGCCACGAGGCCGTTCCCTGCAGCGTCACGCCACACCAGTCGGTAGAAAGCTGGAGCGATTCAGTCGCGATCGCCAGTGCCGGCAACTGAACATCAAATTTGCCGTTCACTTCCACCGCCGGTTCGGACCACACCAGCGAAGTTTGTGGCGGGTTCGTGCCGGGAACGGGTTCGCGAAGCTTCACGTCGCGACCGGTCATCTTGGTTTCGCAGTGCAGCGTCGCGCTATCGCCAACGATCACCGTGTTGCCTTCGATGTTTCCGGCAAACCGCCACTGACCACTCCTCGCTGGCGAGACGTTGTTGCTGAACCCAACGGACCGGATATTGTCGACGGATCGCTCCGCCGATCGGGAATTGCGTACACCCCCGCTGTTGGTGCCTTCGCCATCGCGGTTGGCATGATTTTTCATCGAAGCGTCGCGGCTTCCTCCGGGCATCGCTTTTCGTTTCCGCGACCGCTGCGCAACTCGCTTCAGTGCACTGGTTTGCAGGCGGTCCAGGTCCGCCTGCCAAGAGATTTCCAGATCGGTCATGCGATTGACCCACTTGCCTTCAATCGCAGCGGACACGGCATCGCCGGTGACGCTCAGCGAATCAATCGTTACCTCCTGCCGTGGCCACAATGCCTTGCCTTTAAACTTCAGCTTGAGCAATTCTTGCCGCAGTTCATTTTCGCCGATCAGAATTTCGAGTGAACTGAGTTGCCCGTTCAAGCTCTGAACCAACAGATCGCCCGCGACATTCACGCTAGCTCGTGCTGAAACGTCGAAGCCGCCACGGAGATTCGCGGCAGAATCCGGGAGCCAAGGATGAAGCATTTCGGCAACGGATTCCATCCGGCCTTGCCCGCGCATCCGCAGCGGCAACATCCGGCTTCGGGTCGGGTGGGCCACGGCTTCTACGAGATCGACATCCGTCTGCACTCCGTCGCCTTGGATCCGGAGCGAGCCGCGTGAGAGTTCGTCGAGCGACCAGTTGCCGGTCGACGTGGACCACTGACCTTCGACGTCGAGCGTCGAGGTGAGTTGGGTTTGCCGCAATCGCCGGCCAGGTTCAAACTGAATCATCAAATTGTCGATGCGACTATTGCCGCGCAATCGCCACAGCCCGCCATCTTCGGCGTCCCAACGCATCGTCGCGAGCACATCACCCCGCAGGTCTTGATGGTCGAGTTCGAACAGCGGTTGCAACATTTGCGCGAGTTTGCCGAAGTCAACATTCAGTTCCGCGGCGCCCGACGCCATGCTGCCGTGCCCATGGATCTGCGCAAACGGACTGTCCAGTTTGAAATGTTCCGCTGAGAGGCTCGTCGCATCACTGGCGACAATCGCGGTCGCGTCCATCGGTGCGATCACGACCGACTTGCCAGCTGAAGTCGCTTTGATCGTATCGCTATGAATCACTAGGCGGCGACGTCTCGTTCCGTTGGGTGCGCCGTCCGCGGGGTGGCTCTCGACTGGCTCGATCGTGGCGTGAATTGTTCCGCGGTGCAACGTTGCGCTGCGTCGTAACGGCAGCAATTCTGGCATCGCGACTTGCAGACGCGGTAGATCCACCTGAACGTCCGCCGTCGCATCGACTTGATCCAGCCAAGCCAGCGGGTTGGATGAGGCACCCGCCAATGAAATGGAATCGGAAAACGTACCGTTTAGGGCCACGGTGGCAAAGTCCGTTTTCGCTAACACTTGGCGCGCCACAATCCGGCCGGGTTGCCAGATCCAATCGCCGTCGAGCTGAGTCAACTCGTTGCCCCAGAGCCGTTTCCCGGTGTTCGGATCAAATGCGGCGAGACCGCGCAGTTCGACTTTGCGAAGTGATACGCGAGGAAATCCCGAGCTGGGCATGTCAACGGTAGCACTGCCGGACAGGTCGCCGGTGATGGCCGCTGGCAGCTGGCTGTCGGGAAATCGTCGCGCGACCAAGCTGAGAACGGACATGGGCAGCGAGTCCGCTTCGATCCGCAACGTCGTCGGCATGATCGTCTCCGACGCCCAACCCACGATCGCTTCGCCTTGGAGTGAGCCTTCGCCGCCGCCCGGCTGACTGAGCACGCCTTGCCACTCTGACTTGAGTTCTTCGGCATCGACTCGCACCGACGCGTTGGATTGCTTGAGCGACCACGTCGACTCCGTGGCCGCGTCGGTGACATCGAGATTCAGGCCCTGGATTTGCAGCGACCCCGCGGGAGTGATGGTTGACGATGGGTCAGACGGCGCGAGCAAATCAGTCAAGTCGGTTTCGATCGAACTGGTTCCGGTCTCAACACGACAGGCAATCTGGACTTCGCGCAGCATCACTTCGCCAAAGCAACCGCGTGCTAAGTCGCTTGAGAATAGCTGAGCGAACGTGAGCCCCGTCTGAACTTCGCCGACATGAATTGTGGAACCGGCACGGTTACCGGTGAGTTGCAGGCCGGTGAGGCGAACGGGCGTGACCCAGCCGATCTGGACGCTCTCGACATCCGCGGTCCAGCCGTAACCAGCCAAGGTTTGGGCGAGTAAAGAGCTTCCCAGCGGGGAAACACTGATCAAGCTCGGCACCGCAGCAACGAGTAGGGCAGCGAACAGTGCCATGCTGAGGGCGATCATTCTCCGTCGTCGAGATCGATCGGCACGGCGATGCGAGGTATGCTCGGTTTGCGCACGCTCGCGAACCTGGAGATCGTAATTGCTGACCGCTCTGCGTCGCATCCGTGCGTCTCGCTGAAAAGGGAGGGGCGAATCTCTACGCGGCGATACTGCGGGAGCATCTGCCGCGATTGAGATGACTTATAGCGAGTTGTGCGGGCCCAGCGCAAGAGAGGTTCGTCGGTTTCCGCGTGCGCATAAAAAAAGCTCCCGGAAAGTACGAGGTCCTAGGGGGGCGGAGGACAACGCGCTTCTGTTCCGGGAGCCGGTGGTCGGTGTTGAGCGTGCTACCCCGGCGAGCCTTCTCGGGCATTTTCTGGGCCGTTTTCGCCACGGTAGTTCTCGCTGCAGCGGCGTTCCGCTGAGCACTTGAATTATCGTCAAAAGCCTCGCAGGTTGCAAGTCGCAAGTTGCAGAATAACTGCTGCTAAAAATGTTCGAGTGAGTGCTCGCATCCATGCTAGCACCGCTCGAACGATCTGAACATAGTGAAATTTGATGATCAAACGGTGCTATCCGTAGCTCCAATTGGATCAACTTCTTCGCAGTCTTGCATGCAATGGATGCGTGTTTGACCGGTGCGAAAATCATTTCAACCATGATCGTCTTGTGCCGCGAGCGACTTGCCGAAACAACCCGCTTGCGACGATGCGGGAAACTTAGCCGGGATGCCTTTCACGGGTCAAGACAAGTTTGAGAAAGTTTTTCAAACTTGTTTTCACCGCCGTCCGCCGACGACCTCAAGCGGGCAGGAAATACGGTAAAGTGAGCAGCCAAGAAAATAAATTTTCACTCACGTTGCCTTATTCGAATTGGAACATCGAACTTATGCGTAGGTATGTCTCACGCGGAATCGTTGCCGCTATGTTGTTGGCCTGGGTGTGCGGTTGCCGACCTCCCCAAGATGCAAACGGCAACCAGGCCGCGACGAACGGTGGCGAGCTGCACATCGCGGTGATCCCCAAAGGCGAGAGCCATGTTTTTTGGCAGTCAGTGCGCAGCGGTGCCGAACGGGCTGGCAAAGAGCTTGGCGTCCGCGTCACGTTCAAAGGACCGGGCAAAGAAAGTGATCGCAGTGCGCAAATCAGTGTTTTCGAGAACTTTTTAAACTCCGGCGTCGACGGCATCTGTTTGGCACCCCTGGACGCCGATGCCCTCGTCCGTCCGGTCGAGGAAGCCGGTCGGGCCGGTGTGCCGGTTGTGATCCTGGACAGCGGGCTCAATACCGACAAAGCCGATTACGTTTCCTACGTCGCGACGGACAACTTCCGCGGTGGACAGATGGCAGCCGACGCGATGGCCGAGAGCCTGGCGCCCGAAGGCGGCAAAGTCATCTGCCTGCGATACAATCAAGGCAGCGAGAGCACCCATCAACGCGAAGAAGGATTCTTGGACGGCATCGCCAAATATCCGCAAATCGAGGTTATCAGCAGCGATCAATACGCGGGCACGACGACCGAGTCCGCCGTCGACAAGTCGCAGGCGTTGCTCAATCGCTTTGGAGACGAAGTCGATGGCGTGTTCACGACTTGTGAACCGAATGCCGAAGGCATGCTCCGTGCGATCCGTGATCGCGACTTAGCTGGCAAGATAAAGCTGGTGGCCTTTGACAGCAGCGAATCGCTGCGCCAGGCGATGGCGGCGGGAGACGTGTCGGCGATCGTCCTGCAGGATCCGGTTCGCATGGGCTACCTCGCCGTCCAAACGCTCACCGCCGCCATCCGCGGCGAACCGATCGAGCCCTACGTTGATACCGGCGTATTTGTCGCCACTCCAGAAAACCAGGACGACGAACAAATCGCCCGCTTGCTCAACCCGCCCCGGTCCTGAATCAATCATCACCATTTCCCCATACAGGGAGTGTCGCAAACCCTGCCAACAGGATAAACTTTCGGGATGAGCTATACAAAAAGTCCTAGAAATGCCCGCAGCGGTCGCCGGGGGCCACCACCACGCTTCGAAGATAACGAAGATTCCATCGCCCTGTTGGAGTCGGTGGGGCCCGTTGTGCTGCCGCCCGAAATGGAATCGTTTGACGAATTGGATCTGTCGCCCATCATGCGTCAGGCCGTCGCCAAGGCCGGGTTTACCAAGCCCTCACCGATCCAGGCAGCCCTGATTCCCTACGCCCTCGATGGTCGTGACGTGATTGGCCAGGCCCGGACGGGAACGGGTAAAACCGCGGCCTTCGCCATCTCCATCCTCGAACAACTCGACTCGCTCGAAGATTGCCGCGATCCGCAAGCGATCATTGTCGTACCGACGCGAGAACTTGCTGACCAAGTCGCTGGCGAAACGGCGCGACTCGCCCACGGAGTGCCGACCGAAATCGCGGTGCTCTCGGGCGGCAAAAATATGAATCGCCAATTGCGGCAACTCGAAAACGGCGTGCAGATAGTCGTCGGCACACCCGGCCGGATTCATGATCACCTCCAACGTGGCACGTTACGGCTCGGCAAGGCATGGTGCGTCGTGCTCGATGAAGCCGACCGCATGCTCGACATCGGCTTTCGCCCGCAGATCGAACGGATCATTCGCAAGTGCCCCCGCAATCGCCAAACGCTATTGCTCTCCGCGACGCTGCCTCCGGTCGTGCGGCGACTCGCCGAAAGCTACATGCGCGATCCCACCGTGATCGACTGCAGTCAAAACGAAATGGCGGTCGACACGATCGAACAGCGTTACTTCACGGTCGAGAACAATCGTAAAGTCGAATTGCTCGAACAACTGCTCGAACGCGAAGATCCCGAGCAAGCGATCGTGTTCTGTCGCACCAAACGCGGTACCGACCGCTTGCATCGACAACTGTCGCGAATCTACCACGGCGCGTGCGGATGCATCCATGGCGACCTGCAACAACGCGAACGCGACCGGGTCTTGCAGAGTCTGCGGGATCGCAAGTTAAAATTACTGATCGCGACCGATGTGGTGGGCCGGGGAATCGACATCACAACCATTTCACACATCATTAATTTTGACGTGCCACAAGACTGCGACGACTACGTCCACCGGGTTGGCCGGACCGGACGGATGGGCCGCGATGGCATCGCGTTCACGTTTGTCGTTCCGGGCGAGGGCGAAATACTGACGAGCATCGAACGACGGATCAACAAAGAACTGATCCGCGACTCGTTGGAAGGCTTCGAGCCACCTCCCACCGCCGCGGAAAAACAACCCGAGGTCGAGGCACCCGTCGTCGAGGTTCGTCGCAGCCTCAACCCGATGACGAGGAAAAAGAAGCGACGTCGCTAATCATCGCCTGTTTCAGGCAGCATGACGACCGCGAGTGGTGGGATGTTCAGTTTCAAACTCTGCTCGCGCCCGTGGGCGGCGACGTCGTCGCTGGTGATTTTGCCGAGGTTGCCAACGTTACTACCGCCGTACAGTTCTGAATCGCTGTTGAGAATCTCGCTGTACGTGCCCGCTTGCGGTACGCCAATGCGGTATCCCACGTGAGGTGCGGGGGTGAAGTTGAGCACGACGACGACCGTGCTGCCGTCGCTGGCGAATCGACAGAACGTGAAAATACTTTTGTCCGCATCATCAGCCGCTATCCACGAAAACCCAGCGGGTTCGCAATCCAGTTCATACAGCGCCGGGTAGTCTCTGTAGATTCGGTTCAGATCGCCAATGAATCGTTTGACGCCATCGTGAACGTCGAATTGCAATAGCGACCAATCGAGTTGGCTCTCGGCGTTCCACTCCGATGATTGACCGAACTCGCAGCCCATGAACAGGAGCTTCTTACCCGGTGACGCGTACTGGTAGCCGTAGAGCAATCGGAGGTTGGCGAAGCGTTGCCATTGATCGCCGGGCATCCGCGAGAGCAACGATCCTTTGCCGTGAACGACTTCGTCGTGCGATAGCGGCAACATGAAGTTCTCGCTGAACTGATAGACCGAACGAAACGCGAGTTCACCTTGATGATATTTGCGGTAGATTGGCTCCCGTTTGACGTACTCGAGCGTATCGTGCATCCATCCCATGTCCCACTTCATGCCAAATCCGAGGCCACCGGTGTACACGGGTCGGGAGACTCCGCCGAACGAGGTGGATTCTTCCGCGATCGTGAGAACGCCAGGAAAGTCGGCGTGCAGGTGCGTGTTGAACTGCTTCAGGAACTCAACGGCGTCGAGGTTTTGGTTGCCTCCGAATTCGTTCGGTACCCACTCCCCCGCTTCACGCGAGTAGTCCAGGTACAACATCGAGGCGACCGCATCGACCCGCAGTCCGTCGATGTGGTATTCCTTGCACCAAAACCGGGCGCTGGCGTGCAAGAATTCACGCACCTCTTGGCGACCGTAGTTGAAAATATGGGTGTTCCAATCGGGATGGAATCCCTGACGTGGATCGCTGTGTTCGTACAACGCAGTACCGTCGAAATGGGCCAACCCGTGAGCGTCATAGGGGAAGTGGGCCGGCACCCAGTCGATGAGGACGCCGATCCCGTTGCGGTGACAGTGATCGACAAAGTAACGGAACTCATCGGGGTTGCCGAAACGACTCGTCGGCGCGAAAAAACTCGTGACCTGGTATCCCCACGAGCCGTCAAACGGGAACTCCGTGATCGGCATCAACTCAATGTGGGTGTAGCCAAGTTCCTTGACGTAGTCGACGAGCATCGTGGCGAGTTCACGATAGCTGTGGTAGCGACGCCCGTCCCACGGTCGTTTCCACGATGAGAGCTGGACCTCGTAAACCGAGACCGGTTGCTGCAGCCAATTGACTTGGCCGCGACGGTTCATCCAGTCGCTATCGTTCCACTGATATTGGTCGAGGTCATG
>JBDNIG010000126.1:0-3142 GCA_041688415.1 Rhodopirellula sp.
CCACCAACCCAACTTGCGCGCTCGGCCCTCCCCGGAATTCTCGCTGAAAGCTCGAATTCCGACCCTCCCAAGCTTCGCTCGGGAGGGTGAAGTAAACCATTGCTGCGACAGTACTTAAAAGCCGCACGATCTCCGAAGCGAGGGGGAGAGGGGAGACTGAATATGGGTGCCACTCCCTATCTCCTATACTCCTATCTCCTATCTCCTATCTCACTTCTCCTATCTCCTATCTCACTTCTCCCTGTCTCCCTGTCTCTCTTCCCCTCACTCGCCTTCGGTTAGGAATGCGATCAGATCTCGAAATTCTTGCAGCGACATGGCTTGCTCCAATCCCGCTGGCATGATGGATTGATCGACCGGTTCTTGTTGTTCGATGTCCTCGAGACGAACGTCAAATATGTTGCCATCGGCACCTTGAAAACGGATGGCGGTGCCAACACCGGAGGAGTGCAGCTTCAGACCCGTCAGCACGTTTCCGTCGACGGTGAGGATTCTCCAGGGCACGTACAAGGGACCGATTTCGCGGCTCGGTGCCAAGATCGATTCAATCACCCGGCGGCTGGTCATCTGTCCGGTCAGTGCGGACAGTTCAGGCCCCGTCCGCGCCCCGCGCCCATCGTGGGCGTGACAGTTGATGCAGGTCTTACGCATGAACACACGCCGGCCGGCATCGACATCACCGCCGTGACCGACCAATTCATCCCACTGTTGAAACTCCTCTTTGCCTGGCAGCTCTTTAGCCTGATTCGGTTCGAACGTCGTGCGATTCAAGATTCGGTTTGCTTCGGTCCTCAGCGTCTCGGATTGTCGTGGCAAGGAGAGCTTGTTGATGATCGCGGCGTGGGATCCCGCATTGCGAGCGAGTCCCGCCAAGGCATCGGCGCGGGTTTGGTCGTCGAGTGCCTCATTAGCCGCCAGGTCGTCGAGTGCGTCGCTGGCTTCTTCGGATTGCCGGGCCGCCAGCAACCGGACGACTTCCAACGAGAACTGCCGTGAATTCAGTTCGATCGCCCACTGAGCGAGCTGTTCCGCGGTGGGCTGCGTGGCTTGTTCGGAGAGCCAGCGACCGGCCAACGCGCGCGTCATCGCGGGTCGATTTTGATCGCTGATGATCTCGACGAGCCGCTTCTCGGTGGCCGGGTCGCGCGTCGACGCCGCAGCCGATCCGGTTTCGAGGTACGCGATTGAGGCGACGACGGCGGCAAACACACGCGGTGATAACTCGGTGCGCGCGAGCAAGATCTCAATCGCGGGCAAATGCTGCCGACCACTGGCTTCGCTCGCGTACCGAATCGCGGCGATCACGACCGCGTCGCTCGGTTGATCCAGCCCCCAGGCAATCCAATCATGGAGTTGTTCCATGGCGACGTTGTCGTCCGGTGATGTTAACGTGATCCAACGCCACGCCGCGAGCACACCGACGGTCTGCAGCGGCGACAGTTCCCGGTGTCGGTCAATCTGGCGGAGTTGGTTCGATTCAATCAAACCGGCGATCGCGGCTTGCCGCATGAACGCATCGTCGCTGCCGAGTGCCTTGATCCGTTCGTCCAGGTTGATGGCATCATCGTCGCGGATCCGCATGGCCTGCTCTTCATCACTGGTGAGCGGGGGAAATGAATCCGAGTCTGAGTCGGCGGCTGCGGCTGCGGAATCGTCTTCGGCGGTAGACGTCAGCCGCCATAGCCGGCCTTTCCGGTGGACTTCATAACTGCGGTCGACCCAGTCGGTGACGTAGAGGCTGCCGTCCGTGGCAACGACCAAGCCTACTGGGCGAAAGTTCGCGTCGCCTTGAACGACAACTTCGGTGCGGCCTGTCAGCGTGGCACCTTGTGGATGCATTTCATATCGCTCGATTCGGTTATCGCCCCAGCTCGACACCCACAGATACTTGCCCCGGACCACGACATCACAAGCCGCTTCGCCAACGGCAGCCGCCATCGGCAGTGTTCCCGGCAGCTCGCCGTCCCAAGCCTGCAGCGGATGCGTGCCGGCGCGTCCGAAACGAAACTGGAACCCAAAATCGGCGGTCGGAACGACGTGCAATAAGCGATTCGGTGGCATCGCGTCGGGATCGTTCCCGACGACCCACAATCGTCCGACGGGATCCACGCACGATCCAAAAGGATTCCAAAAACCGGTTGCTACTCGTTGCACCTGAGTTCCGTCGAGCCGGCATCGAAATAGATTCCCACCCTCGCCGCCGCCAACCTGTTTGGAACCGTCCGAGCCAATGAGTTCATACGGTTCGCCAAAGTTCTCGCCTTGCCCAATCGTCAGCCAACCATCCGGCCCCACCGTGAGGCTCGACAATCCATTGTGAGGGTAGTTTGACTTCGTATCGAGACGAAGCAACGTTTCGACTTGATCGGCCACACCGTCTCCATCGCTGTCCCGCACCCGTCGCAGTTCATCTCGCGAAAGCAGTCCGATCCACCCATCACCGAGATTCGCAATCGCCATCGTGGCTCGTCCGCCTTCATAAAACAGTCGTTGACGATCGGCCGTCCGATCATCGGCGGCGGCGTCGAATCGATACACCCGATCCGTTTTTGGACCTGGATATCCCTCCGGCGGAAAGTGTGTGTGACATTCAATCACGAGCAATCGGCCCGAGTCGTCGAGACAGCAATCCGTCGGCGTGACGAGTTCCGGTTCGGCTGCGACGAGTTCGATGCTCCAACCCGGCGTCAGTACGGTGGGTTTGGAAATCCCCGCATGACGCGTCTCGCCAACATCGGTGTCTGCGGCGTGCAAAGAGGCTGTGACGAGCCCGCTCGTTAACAAAATGAGTAGATTGAGTCTAACAACCATGATGCGTCTCTGAAGCCTACTGCTTGCGTGAAGAGCGTCTAAAATTCACTACGAAGGATCGAGCGGAAAATAATGGTCGCCTTTCGCTCCGCGAAAGTTGCGTGGAGCGTTGCTTCCGCGCGGGACGTCGATTTAATTACTGCGTAGCGAAACTCACCAAGAGTTTCGGGAATGCGGGAAAACCGAAAGATGTCCACGGGCTGACGCCCAATGCCATCTACTTTAGACCGCGAAGCGGTCTTGGTAACCCGACGCGTTAGCGAGGATCACGTGTTTACCAGCCGAAACACTGCATCTTCCTCGCTTACGCGTCGGGTTACCATCGAGGCTA
>JBDNIG010000838.1:0-3799 GCA_041688415.1 Rhodopirellula sp.
GGGCGGAGCCGTCGGTCGACAATTGTAGCCAGACGACTCCGTTCGTCTGAGCTGATACGCGCCGGTTTCTCGCGACGGACGGAGCCGTCGGTCGACAATGTCAACAATGCTGCGGATAGCCACCGCGGCGCGAATTCATTAGGATTTGGGACTCGGAACCACTGCTTCGATTGCACTCTTTCCTCCCCCTCCCCAACGTATGAAACATATTCGGAACTTTTGCATTATCGCCCATATTGACCACGGCAAATCGACATTGGCCGATCGGTTGATCCAAGCCTGCGGCGGCATCACGCAGCGCGAGTTCCACGACCAGATGCTCGATTCCATGGAAATCGAGCGCGAACGCGGGATCACGATCAAAAGCAACACCGTCACGCTCAACTACGCGGCACAGGACGGCCAGACGTATCAGCTCAATCTGATCGATACACCCGGCCACGTCGACTTTTCACACGAAGTCCGCCGCTCGTTGATGGCTGCGGAAGGTGCATTGATGGTCGTTGACGCGTCTCAAGGCGTCGAGGCACAAACGGTTGCCAACCTCTATCTCGCGCTGGAATACGACCTCGAATTGCTGCCCGTGATCAACAAGATCGACTTGCCCGCCGCCAACGTCGAGCGGGTCCGAGAGGAGATCGATGCGGATTTGGGGTTGGACCCTTTCGTCGCGATTCCCGTCTCGGCTAAAACCGGTCAAGGAATCGAAGACGTGCTCGAGGGCATCGTCGCGCATTTGCCGCCGCCCCAAGGCGATCCCGATGCGCCGCTGAAGGCACTGATCTTCGACGCGTTTTTCGACAAGTATCGCGGCGTGATTCTGCAGTGCCGCGTGATCGACGGCACGCTCCGCCCCAAGGATACGATCCACTTCATGCACGCCGATCGTGATTTCCAGGTGGATGAACTCGGATATAACCAGTTCAAATTGGTGCCGAAGAAACAGCTCGCCGCGGGCGAGGTCGGCTACATTGTCGCGGGCGTCAAAAGCGTCCAAGACATCGAGATTGGTGACACGATCACGCTCGCCGACCGACCGACCGCCGAGCCCATCCCCGGCTACCAGCCGGCCCGGCAAGTTGTCTTTTCATCGGTCTATCCGATGAGCACCGACGAGTATCAAGACTTGACCAAGGCGCTCGAAAAGCTCGCCATCAACGACGCCGCTCTGACGTACGAAAAGGACAGTTCGGCCGCACTCGGTTTCGGTTTTCGCTGTGGCTTCCTCGGACTGTTGCATCTTGACGTGATTCAAGAACGTTTGCAGCGTGAGTTTGACATCGGACTGGTCATCTCGGCTCCGTCGGTCAAGTACCAACTCACACTCAAAGACGGCTCGACGATCGATATCGACAACCCGAGCAATTGGCCCGATCCATCGACGATCGACTCGGCCAGCGAACCGTACATCCGGGCGCAGATCCTGACGCCCGAGGACTACGTCGGTCCCGTGATGGAACTGTGCCGCGATCATCGCAGCGAAAGCCAAACGATGAACTACCTGTCGGCCGGGCGAGTCGAAGTCGTCAGTGAAATGCCACTCGGTGAAGTCCTCTTTGATTTCTATGGCAAGCTGAAAATGATCACCCGCGGCTACGGATCGTTTGACTACGTGCCGATCGAATATCGCAAAACGGATATCGTCAAAGTCGACATTCTCGTCAACAAGGAACCAGTTGATGCACTGGCGTATCTGGTGCATCGTGAGAAGTCACGGGCGCGGGCGCTGCACTACTGCGAACAGCTCGCCGAGGAGATTCCGCGCCACCAGTTCAAAATTCCGATCCAAGGTGCGATCGGCGGCACCGTGATCGCCCGCTCGACGATCCAGGCGGTTCGTAAAGACGTGACCGCCAAGTGTTACGGTGGCGACATCTCGCGGAAGAAAAAGCTGTTGGAGAAACAGAAGAAGGGCAAAGCCAAGATGAAGCAGTTCGGTAGCGTCACGATCCCGCAGAAAGCGTTCATCTCGGTGCTGCGGGCCGAAAAGAAGTAGGCTTTGGTTCTCAGTGTCCGAGGCACGGCAGATTGTCGCCACGTCCACTACGGCGCTATCCGTCGATACGGAACAGGATTTTCTTAGTTTTTTCCATTTTCGGTGCAAGGTTCTCGCCCCTGGTAAGATTTAGCTTCTAACCACTGGAGGCTATAACTTTGTTGACCATCAATCCTGAAACGCGAGCAAGCCTGATTTTGAGGCTGGGTGATCCGGCCGATGACTTAGCTTGGTCGGAATTCCTGCAAATCTACGAACCGCTGCTCCTGCGACTGGCAACTCGGTGGGGGCTGCAGCAGGCCGATGCGTTGGAGGTCGTTCAGGAAACGCTGCTGGCAGTCGCCAAAGCGATTCCGACTTTCGATCGCAATCAACACCCCGGTGCGTTTCGTGGTTGGCTGGCGGCGATCACTCGACACAAGCTGGTCGATCACCTGGGTCGTACCCGGCGTCGGGAAGCCGCCTCGGGTGACTCGAACGTCCAGCGTTGGCTCGATCAGGTCGCGAGCCCGGCCTCCGATGCGAGCGTCTGGGATTGGAACCAAAAACAACAGATGTTCGTGTGGGCGGCGGCGAAAGTCCAACAGCAGGTCAATACCTCGACGTGGCAGGCGTTTCACCGCACCAGCGTTCTGGGAGAACCCGTCGCCGACGTCGCGACGGATTTGCACCTGCGAGAAGGCATGGTGTACGTGGCTCGCAGTCGCGTGATGGCACGGTTGCGAAAGCTGATTGACCAGTGGCAAGCCACCTCCGAGAGCGAGATTAAATCGGCCGGTGACACATGAACTGCAATGTGGAAATCCTAGCGACGCTCGTGGAACAAAGCAGCGATCCCGGTGTGGAAGTCGACTCGGTCGCTGAGCACGTGGAACAGTGTGAACGTTGCCGACGCGAACTCGCAAGACTCGGTGGTGAAGAATCGATCTGGATCGAGGCGCAAACGTGCCTCTCGCATTCCGATCCGCAAGCCAACGAGCTGGAACCTAACTTTCCGCAGCAACCAACCGTTGACCTGAGTTTTCTCGAACCAGCTACTCATCCTGAGATGTTGGGTCGGATCGGTCGCTATGAGGTCGAGAGTCTGTTGGGACATGGCGGGATGGGCGTCGTATTTCGTGCCCACGATAGTGACCTGCAACGAGCCGTCGCCGTGAAAGTTTTGGCGCCCCACTGGGCGATGTCCGCGACGGCGCGACAGCGTTTCGCTCGGGAAGCCGAGGCGGCCGCCAGTGTTGCCCACGAGAATGTGATCCCGATCTACAACGTCGATGCCAACGCGAAATTGCCATACCTGGTGATGCGGTACGTTCCCGGCATGACGCTGCAGCGTTGGGTTCGCACGCACGGGCCGCTCAGCGTCGGAACGATCTTGCGTGTCGCTGGTCAGTTGGCCGAGGGGCTGGCCGCAGCCCATCGCCGCGGTCTCGTGCACCGGGACATCAAACCGGGCAATGTGCTCGTCGGCGAGAACATCGAACGCGTCTGGATCACCGACTTTGGGCTGGCTCGGGCAGCCGATTCGGTCACGCTGACGCAAACGGGCGTGATCGCGGGGACGCCGCATTACATGAGCCCTGAGCAAGCACGCGGCCAGCCGATTGATCACCGCAGCGATTTGTTCAGTCTCGGCTGCGTGCTGTACTTCCTGTGTACGGGCCAGCCCCCATTCGACGCCGACAATACGCTCGCGGTGCTGCACAAAATCGTTACCGAGGATCCACCGCCGCTCGCTCAAACGCGAGACGATTTACCACCCCGTTTCGTGCGATTGGTGCATTCGCTCTTGCAGCGATCAATCGA
>JBDNIG010000839.1:0-4201 GCA_041688415.1 Rhodopirellula sp.
AATAAGGTGGTGGACATGTGCGTTCTTTCAAAGGATGACTTTAGAAATCTCCCTGACAGAATGGCATGTCCACGCTTTTTTTTCCATACACCGTACTTTCAGCATCCTTCAGTCCTGCGCACGCTTCAGTCGGATGAGCCATTTAATGCGCAAAGTCCAAGCTGAACTATCACCCGGTTGGAGGTATTCGGGAACCAGACCTGCGGTACACCGTCTCGAAATTCAACACCGAGGATCACGAAAGTCGGGTCGCGAGGGCCAAATCGCGCCTCGGCAAGATCAAGCACCTGACCAAGACGGCTTGCGAGAGTGTAAGTGTATCCACTCGGCTGAAGTGGACGCGCAACTATCAGTGAGTCGTGTATCTCTGTCATTTGGAGGCGTACAACGGGAGGTTTTTACGTCGCCGATCTCAACCGAAGAGAACGACATTGAACTACGAAAGATTCTACCAACACCAACGCCCGTCGCCAAACAGCAAAGGTGATCGCGGGTTTGCAGCAGAAGGAACGTGACCGAAGCGAATGATGTTGCACATCGAAAGACTTTCCAATGACGACAGCCGCGACTTTGCGTAAAAACCATGTTAGCCGCCGTGTCACGTAGGTTGGGATTTGAGGTAGTCAAGGATCATTGTATTTGGTTCTCGCCCCTGCCAGTAAGCGTCGCGTCCGCTGCGCAACCAGATGACTCGAAGTTCGGGGTCAGCACCATCTGCGATCGGAAGCAATGAAATTGGGTTGGCATCCCAGTCAATATCAACGCGAGAGGACAATTCGTCGAACGTCCACGGTTGTCCAGAACGAGCGATGCATGTTTTGTAGTCGTCGCGAAGATCATCCCAGTTTCGAGGCCAGTCTCCGTTGTTGGCCTCCATGTGTTCGATGCACATGTCAGCAACCCACCAGACCGCGTAGGAGTCGCGAATCGTGTTTCTCACGCCCAGCAACGTCGAGATGCTGAACGCGACTACGGCAGCAATCGCGACGATAACGAAAAGCGTGCGAATGCGAAATCGCAATGGTTTTGGATTTGAATCAGGAATATCTAGGAGCGGCTAACGGGAGGTTTTGCCGAAACCTTTTTCGGCCTTTCGTAAGTCTTTACGAAATGCCAGGTTACGGCAATAACCCCTCTTGGTGCAAGGACTTACTGGTATTCAGGTGCGTTCAGCCTTGGTCATGCTCGGTCAGCTTTAGTCACCGTTTTTGTCACACTGTGTCAACGCTAGCGGGTCGTCGCTCCGGACTGGAGTGACGTTATGACTTTTGGACGAATCGAAGTGCCGCAGCCTAAGTATGGGCGACGGTACCGTGGCGTGGCCGTATGCCGGATCAGCACCGACAAGCAGAATGAAATGAGTCTCGATGACCAGGAGGCGCTTTACCGCGAGCGGCTACCAGGTTATTTCGATGGTGAATATGATCTGGAAGTAACGGCGACCCAGGGTAGCGGTGAACTGCTTGACCGTTCCGAGTTCCTTGAACTTTGCGAAATAGTTGTTTCGGGCGATTATGACTTCGTCATTGCCGAGGACCTTGGGCGAATCGCTCGTCGACTTCAGGTCCTGATATTGTGTGAAGATGCCGAGGATTCCGAGACGCGGGTTATCGCGATTAACGATCGCGTTGACACGCTCGACAAGGAAGGCTGGCGACAAAATGCCTTTTTCGCCGCGTTGCGGCACGAGAGTTACAACCGCGACACGTCGAACCGAATCAAACGCTCGCATCGGAATCGGTTTGCTAACGGGAACATGGTGCGGCAATTGCCCGCCGGTTATGTCAAACCGCACCCAGGTGCGACGGAAGCAGAATGTATCAAGGCGCCCGATGCTCAAGAAATCTATGACGAGTGCTTTGACCGTCTCGAACGTGGAGAGTCATTCTCCGAAATCGCGAGATGGTTCAACGCGATTAAATTTCCGCTTGGCATGTCCGTCAAAAAAACTGCATGGGATGGAACCTTGGTCGGTCAGACAGTTAGAAACCCGATACTCAAAGGGGTCCGAGAACATAATCGTCGGACCGCGGTACGGGTGAATAGCACCGGTCGCCGCAAGTCGGTGCCCGCGGCACCAGCGCTGCTACTACAACGTGACTGTCCCCGTCTCGCTTTTATCGAGCCCGAGCGCTTCGACCGCGTGAACCGAATGCTCAAACAGAGAAATGAAAAGTTCACCAAGGGGATCGCCAACGCGAACGGTGGCCGTGGGCGGCAGCGGGGAACTCGCAACGACGCTCGCTGGCCGAGCCAGCATGTTCGCTGCGGTATTTGTGGACGAAAGTTTGTCCTGGGTGGACATGGTCGCAAAGAACGCATGATGTGTGACGGAGTACGAAGTTACGACTGCTGGAATGCCATGACGGTTGACCAGAGCGAACTAGCGCAGGCAGTTGCTGCAAAAGTCTTTCACGAAATCGAATCCCTGCCAAACTTTGACAGCAGGTTGAGTGAACAAATTCACGCGGAGGCCGATCAATTGCAGGCACGCCAGGATAGTGGCCTGAAGGAGCTTCACGAGGTTTCTGTTCGGTTGAGACGCGAGATTGATAACTTTGCCGACGCGATTGCGGGAGGCCTAGCGAGCCCGACGATTCTGGCTCGGCTGACCGCGACCGAGCACGAACTGCAATCCGTATCGGATGCCATTGCCGACGTGAATAAAAACGCACCGAAGGCAATCGTGATTCCGACGGCCGACGAGATTCGTAAAATCGCGAGTGACACGTTTCTAGGCTTGTCCGTTGAAGATCTTGAATTTGGCCGCATCTTGCGCGAGCTGGTGTCCGATTTCTACGTACTGCCGTATCGACTGATCGATGGCGGGCATATCTCCCCACGGTGCGTATTCACACTGGACATTGCCGCTCTACGAGGCGTGCACCTTCCCGATGAGTTAGCGACCACGAGCATCCATGCACTGGTCGACCTGACGCGATTGCCGCAACGTGTGATCTTTCGCGAACAGGTTTGTCGGTTGCGCGCATCTGGGTTGACAGAACGGGAAGTCGCGACACAACTATCCATCACTCACACGGCTGCTCAGCGTGCGGCGACGCTTGACCGCGAAATGACGCGGCTCGGTTTAGCTGATCCTTGGGTGCCCGTTCGGGACGACCAAGCAGCAGCAGATTGCTACAAACGGATTCTCAACGACCGGTATTGTTTCAATCCGTTGCCAGGATTCGTGTGCAGATTCCCAAACACTTAGACGCACAAGATCCACCATTCTCATTTTCACTAGCCTCCGCGTGCTTTGGCACTCGGAGGTTTTTTCATGCATTGAAGGAACCTATGACAATCAATTCAAGCAAACCGTCCGTCATGGAAAGACTGATTCGGATCCTCGCGAAACGGATCGTGTTCGCTCTCTCCGAAGAATCTGCGCTCGACAAGCCATCACAAACCGTTGCTGAAAACGGTCACCCAAGCGACGCAAGCAGAAAAAATTTCTGACGCGCGGAGCAAATCTAAACCAGAGCCATTAACGGGGGCAGGTTATATCGAGGGACGTCGTAGCCCTCCGTGCCCACTCGATCCACCCACTCAACTTAAAGGAGGTGCCAGCTGACACACATCATTCTCACCCTCATGTCTGTTGCCATGCTGCTGCTCGCAGTCGCGCTCGTCAAAGAACGTCGGCTGCGGATTGCACTGCAACAGATCCTCAGCCGACTCGTTCAACGATGGAGGTCCGATGAACTCGAACCAGATTTTACTCCCATTCACGATGACGATCGTGATTCTATCGATAATGGGATGCAAGGAAGACAAAGACGATCGTCTCGTTGAGATGTCCCAACGACACGAGCTCCGTCAAGCCGAGCAAACACAACAGGCAAATCAGCTTCACCGAGAGGTCACTGCCATGCAGCGCGAGGTACAAGCTGAACGCACCGCTATCGGACAGCAGCGAGACTTACTCGAAGCGGATCGCCGCTCAATCGCATCGGAGCGCCGCTACGATTCGCTGACCGCGGCAGCCGTCGTCAATATTGGGCTTTGGCTCGCCTGCCTGTTGCCACTCGTGGTCGCGTGGCTCGTGCTTCGCCAACCGCAGTCTTCCGCCGACGACCAAGCGATCGTCGAGGTGATGTTGGAAGACTTGGTCGCGGACAAGCCGCGATTGCTTTCCCATCTGCAGAAAGCCTCGCCAAACGTTCCGCATTTCCCCGCTGAAACGTCACCCGATAACGAA
>JBDNIG010000127.1:0-15106 GCA_041688415.1 Rhodopirellula sp.
GGGACGTCGATTTAATTATTGACGAATCCACCTGTAGCGGAAGTCGCTAAGACTTTCGTTTTCCAGCATTCCCGAAACTCTTGGCGAGTTTCGCTACGCAGTAATTAAATCAACGTACCCAGCGGCGTAATCATAACCCGACGTGTAAGCGTGGGACCGTGTGGAATCCCTCGCTTACGCGTCGGGTTGGTATTTCAACAGTCTCAAACGAGGGAGAGAGGGGAGGGAAGATCAAGTTGCTGTCCCTAGTGTCACTCACCCACCTTCATCAGATGGCTTTCGCTGTGGCTGTTGTACTGGGGGGCGTACATGGACTCGATCGTCGCCAAGCCAGATTGATACCGGCCTTTCAACTGCACGCGACTGCGTGATTCGAGCACGTAGGTTCCCTTGGGCAGGTCGTCGATGAAGAAATGCTCCGCCGCATCACGGGTACTTTGGTAGTAGCCCATCCCATCCTGCCAGCGATAACCTGACAACACGTTGGACGGCTCGGTGCCGCTGCCACGGGAGTCTTTCAAATGAATGAACTCCATCGCTCGCGAGGTGCGAACGATCAGCCGCGAGACAATCTCATCACCGACTTCGATCGGGGTGCCATCGACGTCGACGTTTTCGGCAGCCTTCGCATCGGCACCGTCGCCAGCGACGAGACCCTTGACCACGGGACGCAAGACTTCGCCGCTCGGCGTGCTACGGACGACGAAGAGTTGCTTTTCAATCTCCAGTGGCGTGCCTTCGTGGGGCGTGACCTCATCAACGTTCTGGAAGAACGACCAATGCACACCGCCCCAGGCGATCCCCGGAGTGGTCTTGGTCACCGTGATCGAACCCATCGCGGGTGTGATCTCAGCGGCCGTGAATCGCTGCTCGAAAAAGCCGGTACCGGCTTCGACGTTCTTCTGCTCGACGGCTTGCTCACCGACCTTCACATCGACGAGCGTTTGGTCAGCGAGCAGATCCACGCCCCGTAACAGCAACGCGTACACGGCGTCAGCGGTCGCTTTGCTGGTCGCCCACGAGCGTGTTTCCTTCTGGCGTAGCAACCACGCTTTGCACGACTCGACGGAAGCTTGATCGGAGGCGACCTCATCGAACATTTCAATCATCATCGCTTGCGTTTCAATGTCGGCTTGGTACCAGAACCAACCGCGCACTTCGTCGTTCCAGTGCATGCCGATCTCGTCGGTCACACTGCGTTCTTTTAGCGAGTTGACGATCGCGGCAGCGTCGTCGGCACGTCCGAATCGTTTCAATGCCACCGCGAGGTGAGCTTCGCTCATGCGAGGTAGTTCCAGCCAATGCTCCGCGGCTTGGTCGAGCCAAAAACTCAGCGCCGGTTTCGCATCGGCGGCAACGTCCGCGTCCTTGAGGAAGAAGCTGCGTCCGTAGAGATACAGAGCGATCGTGCTCGAGAGATGATTTTGCTCGCGATCGCCCGGTTTGATGTCGTCATACATTCTCTTGGAAAAGGCATCCAAGTGAGCGAGTGCATGAATGGCGGGGGATGCATCGACCTCGGCACCGAGATGTCGCAACCGGCCGTAACCGGTCGCGATGTAGAGGGTGATGAACGAGTTCGATCGGCCACCGGGGAACCAAGGCCAACTGCCGTCGTCGGCCTGAACATCGGTCAGTCGCCGCGTCAATCGTTCGACTTGATCGTTGACACGGTTTTGATCAAACAGAATGCCCACGTTGCGGCGGGCCTCGGATTCCGATTCGGCTTCGAGCACCCACGGCGTTTCGGTCAAGGCGATCGAAGCGAGGTCTTCGTTCTGTTGCAGTGGCGAGGCCAATGCGTCGCGTCCGCCGGGTGCGTCCTTGGACGGCAGCGGTTGATTTCGCCACGTGTTGAACACTCGCTCAATCTTCGGATCCGATGTCGCGATGTGCCGCGCCAGCAAATTCGCGTACAAGCGGTTGAACGTCTGCTCGCTGCACTCGTAGGGGAAATCCATCAAGTACGGCAGCGCCATCACCGCGTACCAGGCTGGGTTCGACGTCATCTGCACGGTCAGCGATTCGCTGCGGATCGAACTGGAGTCCGGATTAAGATCTGCGAGTTTATCGAGTTTGAACGTCTTCGTTTCCTTGCCATCGATCGGCAGTGCGATCGACTCATGCACCAAAATTTTTCGCGACAGGACGGGCAGGTAGCCTTCCTCACCATCGGACAACCGGCCCGTCGAGCCGACCGCTATGTAGGTCAAGGACCCGATCCCGTCGGGAACGTGGATCGGCCATGAAAACGACTGCGAGCGGCCAGCGGGAATCTCGAATGATTGCCGCACATTGGTGTTGTCGAGCTTATCGTCAACGCTGTCTCCGGTGCGGGCACTGGAGAACTGCAACGCAACGCTGCCGCTCTGCACGGTTGCGGATTGGTTGGTGACTTTCACGGTGATTTCGATTTCATCGCCTTCACGTAGCACGCGTGGCGGGTTGGGTTGGACCATCAGGTCTTTGCTGGTCACGGCGGTGTCGCGGAGCACGCCACCGGCCAAGTCGGCGGTGTGGGCGAAGCCGATGAACTGCCAACGCGTCAGGGCTTCGGGCATCGTGAAGTTCATCTTCACGACGCCGTTGTCATCCGCGATCAGTTCGGGGAAGAAGAACGCGGTCTCGTTGAGGTTCTTGCGAGGTGAGACGTCTGAAAGGTCGACGTCTTTCTTGTCCGCAGGTGGTTCGCCGGTGCCGCCGACTGCAGCCACGTTGGAATCACTGGCTGCGAAGGCGTCGGCGCTCTCGGGCACCGCTCCTGACCTCGCGGCCATCGCGGGAGCAGCGGCGGGTTCGGCCGTCATGCTCATCATCGGCGTTACCCCACCACCCTTTTGTAGCATTCCGCGTCGGTAAACGACTTGCCCTTGCAGTTCCGGTGGATACTGACGATACGTCAATCCGCCAACTCCGAACCCTTGTCGATGACGCGTCGAGATCTGCTGCAGGTGCCCCCAACGGTTCTGGTCATTGACGGACACGTAAGCGCGATCGTGATAGAACAGCCCAAAGCCATCTGGGTATCCATGTGGCGCGAAGGCGTCCAGAGACGCGTCGTACAGCGTCGCGACCATTTCGGCGGCCCGCCGCATCGCGGCTTCACCATCATCAGATGATTTATCGAATGATTGCTGCGACGGATCTTCGATGATGGCGGTCCAGGTTTCTTTTTGGCCTGGTTTGAGCTTGGAAACAAAATGTTCCCAGCGAATCGTCAACTCTTTGTTCGACCAGGGCACGTTGATGTGGGTTTGGTTGAGATACAAGCGGTTCTCGCGCACCATCCACACGCGCACCTGGAACCCGCCCCGCATCGACTCGTCGATGTCCTGCTTGATCTCGACTTGCGTGCGGTTTTTCGGTGTCCAGAATCGCTGCAACATCTTGCCACGATGAGTGACTTCGACGAGGGCGCGAGCGGCGTCGTAGCCGCTGCCCCAGACCGCCCGGAAAGTCTCGCCAGGTTCGTAGGAATCTTTTTCGACGGCGAATACGTTTGCGATCGCCAGTTCGCACTTGTCCGCATCGGGATCGATCACCTGGAGCGGCAAGATCGCCTTGACGTCGTTGCTAGCGGAGTCCACCGCCGATAGCACGGCGCGGAAATTTCCCGCACCGAGTTCGACGTCAAAGCTCGCGTTGCCGGATTCGTCCGTCGTCAGTTCGACCGTTTTGATGATCTTGTCCGTGGGCCACGAATTGGGCTCGTCGGCGCGGACCTCATCTTGTTTCTCATCGAGCTGGCCAGGATTGAGGCCGAGGCGGTCCCACACGGCAGCATTGCCGATCGGTTTCCGACCAATCGCGTCTGGTTTCTTGAGTGAGTAGACGTCGACCTTGACTTTCGAGGACACGGCGTCGCCCTGCAGCGTTTTCGTCGCGACGTTGACCTCGGTCGGTTTTTCAACGCTCAGCCAGTTCGTCTGCGATGTGCTCATCGTAGCTTCCATCGTCGTGTAGCCGACCAGCACGCTGGTGGACGCGTCGCGAGTCTCGCCATTGGTGTCGGTCACATCGGCGGTAATTTCAAAGCGAAATTTCGGTTCGCTTTTACGGTCGACTGACTTGTCAGCAATCGCCTCGAACGTGACCGAAAACTTGCCCGTTTCATCGGTGGTGGTGGTGCCTTCGGCGATGGTTTGCGCGGGCATTGGCGCCGGCGGCAACCACCAACAACGGAATCCCCACCAGGGTGGGAACTGCGTTTTGCGGATCACGCGGTAGCTGACTTTTGCCCCGTCGATTGCTGCGGAGGTATAGGCTGTGGCATGTCCGGAGACAGTGACGGACTCACCCAGACGCACGGGATCGGTCGGTGCGTCGATTTTGACTTCGAATTTAGGTCGTTTGTATTCTTCAACATGGATCGACGTGGCACCCGCAAACGAGCCCGTCGTGCGGAGCGTCATCTGGCCAGTCAAACCGCTGGCAGGCAAGTTAAAACTACCGTGGCAACTGCCCAGTTTGTTGCAGCGATGGTTCGCCGTCTGGACCACTTTGCCGTTGGCGTCGAGTAGTTCGATGGTGAGTTGTTCGTCGGCCGAAACGTGGTACTGGCTCGTCGTTTGGTTCGAACGCGTGCAGATGACTTTGTATCGCAGGACTTGGCCGGGGCGATAAATCGAGCGATCGGTAAAGAAATGGCTTCGCGTGACGTCTTTGTCATCGTCGTTGTTTTGGCGGTAGCGATAATTTCGGTACGTCTGGGACAACAGACGATCTTTGCCACGGATGGCCAAAAAATTGACGTCACGTAGTTCGTCGCCCTTGAATTCGAAACGTCCCTTGGCATCCGTTTTCAAAGTAGTTTGTTTAGCCGCGTCTCCGGGGCCTCGATTGGTTTGCGTACGTGCCCAGACTTCGATTGCTGCGCCGCCGACGGCGTCTCCTCCGCGTCCGTCGACGAGATAACCAACAATCGCTTGGTCGTCATGACGCGTTTCCACAACCATCGATAGACCGCTAACCCACAGGTCTGTCAGGGCGGTGAAGTCCGATTTGATGGGGAACTTGTCCGACGTGCTGGCGATCAGGAAGTAGGCACCTCGCGGGACATCCACGTTGGCGGGCAGATGCTCGGTGCGATCACGGTAATCGTCCGTCGGAGCCAGTTCAGCCGACCACGCGGCGACCGGCTTTTGCGCCAGCAATTCGCGTCGTCGGTCGTGATTGAGAGAGTTCGGTGGCTGGCCCGCTTTCCGCCGCGATTCATAGTCGCGCGTCACGAGGCGGAAGAACAACTGCGTCGTGTTGCGATACGTGACGTCGATTTTGGCTTGAGCGGACTCATCCAGTTCGGGATTCCACACGTGTTCGGTGGCGATTTCAATTGAGGGAGCTTCGATTTGCTCGATCAGGGCGCGGCACTGACTGGCACCAAAACTCTTTGGATGAGCGTCGACCGCGGCCTGCGCGATCGCGTGGGCACGGACCAGGTCATTGCCATTGCGCGCCAGCGTGGCGAGATGAAATTGGGCTCGGGTCGAAATCGGGCTTTTGGCATAGCGGACCACGAACGACTTCAAGGCTTCTTGATATCGATCGTCGTCAACATCGCCGACGCCGCGTTGGTGGGCGAACTCAAGGCGTTTCAGATCCGTGTCAATCAGTGCGGACGAGTCGTCATCGTTGTTGTGGAAAGCGAGCCAGCTCTGATAGAGCGTTATCGCCCGCCGCAGCGGTGACTGGGAATCCGTATCGGGAACCTGCCACGCGACGAACTTGTCGACGTCAGCAAAAACCGGCGAGTCGGCCGTCAATTCAAAGCGTGCGGCGGGGCCAGCGTACGTTTCATTGGCACCCGCGTAGAAGTCGATCGCGTCGGCGACGACGAAATCATAGAGCGTCGGTCGGTACTGATCTGGCGCCGAGCCTTTGACGAGCAGGTCGTCGTAGTCGGCGATTGGAGTTTGGCGAAGCGTTTTTTCGCTGCCATCATCGGCATTCAGTGCCGCTTCGAACAACGCCGCGGACTGGGCGACGATGCGGTTGCGGGTCCAGGTTGTGATGTCTTCGGAGGATTTGATCACCACCGGTTCGGCTGCATCGATGACCTGCGGATCGATCTCGGTGCGGTTTCGGAACCGCCATTGATTCTGCGTGTAATAGCTCCAGAACCAATTGGCGAGAATGGCTTTCAGGACGGGTTTCGTCGACGCTGGCGCGGTATCCAAGTCGGCTTGTAGTTTGGCGATCCGGTGGACTTCGTCGCGGCCTTGGAGTTGCCCGTCGAGCGTCGCCCGGGTGGCGAGCAAGCGAATGACGAGGCCGTCATTTCTTCGCTCGATCGCGGCGGGAAGTTGCTTGTCGATTTCCGCCATGGCAGTTTTCGGCAATCCCGAATTAATCGCATCCTGGATCGGCTTCCAGGCGGCAGGGTCCGGCGGCGTGGCGGCGTTGGTGGTCATGAGTGGGGGGGGAGCGAGCAGAGCGAGAAGGACGGCGAGCGTGACGAAGGTGCCGATCAGACCACAGCGAGCATTCATGGGAGATTTTCACGAGAAGAGACAAGGAGTCGAAGAGGTGTACACGGACACGTGCTTTCAACATAACGATTCAGCGGAAGATTCATTAGGCGGATTCGCGAGAAAAATCTACGGTGTCAGATTTCGAAGCCGAGATGGAGTCCTATCGAAGCATCACGGCATGGTGTGGACTTAAGCAGATAATGGGAAATATTTCGGTGGAATCGACAATCCTAACCCGACGCGTCAGCGAGGGATTCACGCCGCCATCCCTCGCTGACGCGTCGGGTTATGAAAACGTGGCACTCTGTGATGCGGAATGAATTACCCAAACCTGCTTAGCGAGCCGATGCGACAATCAGAGGGTTGAAAAGCGCGTGGAACGAAGACTGGCAGAAAGATGGAGGCATAAAAACTGGGCTCTGCCGCGTTGAATTTTGGATGTTCTTTCGCTGCCCGTCAGTGCGATCGGATAGGATGCTTCGTCAGTTTGCTCGCCATTTGGAAAAGATCAAAATGCAAATTTCGAAACGACCGTTGGTCGCCGCGCTGATTGGGTGTGGATTGTTGTTGGCCCGCCCATTGTTCGGCGACGATTCCGACGTTAACACCAGCCAGGTTGACCCCGGCCAGGTTGCCCCCGGCCACGTTGACATCGGCCACGTTGACATCGGCCACGTTGACATCGGCGAGGTGCCTTCGATCAGGAACGTGCTATTGATCGTCTCGGATGATCTTCGCGCCGATACGCTTGGTTGCTACGGCGATCAAGTGACGCGCACGCCTCATCTGGATCGGCTCGCCGCGGACGGGATGGTGTTTGACCACGCCTATTGCCAAGGAACGTGGTGCGCACCGTCGCGAAAGTCGTTCATGCGATCGCGGTACGTCGACGCCTCCTGTCCCACGTTGGGCGAAACCCTACGAGCGGCAGGCATCCCCAGCCTCCGGGTTGGCAAAATCTTTCATATGCGGGTTCCCGGTGACATCGTTGATGGAACCAACGGCCAAGACGTCGCGGAGTGTTGGACCGAGCGATTCAATTCGCAAGGCGATGAAGCGCACACGGTGGGTGACTACGCGTGCTTGAACCAGAACGTGTTCACCAAGTCCATGGAGGGGCGACAAGGAGCGGGGACCGCACACCGTGCTTTTGTCACCGTGAAAGTTGACGGCGACGGTGCGGACCAACCCGATTCCAAATCGGCGTCCAAAGCCGTCGAGTTGCTGAAGCAGTTTCAAGGTCAACGGTTCTTCTTGGCCGTCGGATTGGTTCGCCCGCACTATCCGATGGTGGCCCCCCAAGCGATGTTCGATCACTATCGAGCCGAATCGATGGAGCTGCCGAGTACCTGGAACCAGGATCTCGACACGAGCGGAATTCCGGCTGCCGGACTGGTGCCGGGACGATCGGCACAAAACGGAATCGGTCGTTACCCCATCAACCAGAAACGGATGTGGTCGGGATATCGCGCCAGCGTGGAATTCATGGACGCCCAGGTTGGACGCGTCCTCGATGCACTCGACAAACTGGGGTTGAGTGAATCGACGGCCGTGATCTTCACGAGTGATCATGGTTATCACTTGGGCGACCACACGTTTTGGCAGAAAAGCAATCTGCACGAAAAGGTCGCCAGAGTTCCGTTGATCATCCGCCAGGGAACTGCCGCACCAGCGGCGCCACCCCCTTTCAGCGGTCAGATCCCCGGAAAGCGGGGAGAGCGATCCCAATCGTTGGTCGAGTTAGTCGATCTTTATCCGACCGTTTGCAGCCTGATGTCGGTGACAACGCCCGCCGATTGCCAAGGCAAAAGCCTGGTACCGATCCTGGCCGATCCGAAGACGACGATACGAGACGCAGCGATCACCATCGGCGGCAATAGGCAGCGCCGCCACTTTTTGCTGCGGACCCGTTGCTGGGCGATGATGAGCTACCACGACGGATCGACCGAACTCTACGACATGCGCTCGGACCCCGAGCAACGAAGCAATCTGGCGGACGATCTGGACCACGCGCGGACGAAAGATGACCTGCAGAGCAAACTCGGCAAATTGATCGCCGCACGCAATCTGAGCTTCCGAGCCCGATAACAGTCGTGTCACCCGTGACTGATCTTGACACCGGTCGGCAAAAATCCGAATGCTGCGGAGGTTACGAAGGAAATCTTGAGTGATTTTTGAAAAAACCTCCAAAGACTGATCCGGTGCCAAATTCAATCTTCGACGATCGCCCCCCATTTTCTCGCTCGCCGATAGCGGTAGCGAAGTTTGTCGCCGCATGCCTGATTGCGATCACCTGGCACACCGGTGCGGCAGCGCAAGCCCCCGCGATGGACCCCTACGCGACCGGTGGTTACCCGAGCGGGAATACGAATATCTTCACCGGGCCTCCGTGGATCGGTTCACCGGGCGGCAGCGGGTATCCCGGCGGGTTCGGGTCGCTCGGTGAGCAGGCGAGCGAGCGGCTGTGGTTCCGAGCGGAGTACTTGCGCTGGATGACCGAAGGCATGAACACGCCCGTGTTGGCCACGACCAGTGCGACGGGGACGCCTCAGAATGAAGCAGGGGTTCTCGGTTTCGACTCGACGAGTGTGTTGTTCGGGGGTGGGAAACTCAACAATGGGTCGACCAACGGATTGCGGCTCAAAGGCGGATTTTATTTCACGCAGTCGGCAGCGTTTGGTATCGAGGGCGAGTACTTCGGACTGGAAGACCAGACCGATGGTTTTTCAGACGGCAGCAACTACGACATTTTAGCGCGACCTTTCTTTGATACGACGAACGACCGCGAAACATCTCAGTTGATCAACTACCCGGGAGTATTTGAGGGCAACTTGGGGATCAGTTCGGAGACGAGTCTGCGCTCGGCGATGCTCGCCGGTCGTGCGTCCTTGTGTCCGAGTTGCGGCGGGAACTGCATCTCTTGCCGTAATTCCGATCGGGTGGACTGGATCGTCGGGTATCGTCACATGCGACTCGAGGATCAACTGGCGATTTCCGAGTCGGCCGAATCGCTCGTTCCGGGTGCCTTGGGAACCCTGCGGTTGAGCGACCAATTCCACACCAAGAACGAATTCAACGGCCTGCAGTTAGGCGTCGCTTACCAAGCCAATATGAAACGCATCTGGCTAGAATCACTGCTTCGCGTCGCGGTGGGGCAGAACAAGCAATCGGTGGGGATTAGCGGTTCGACTGCGCTGACGGAGTTCGGCACCACCACCAACTACCCGGGCGGGTTGCTCGCTCAGCGGTTCAATTCGGGAACGTTTGAACGCAACGAATTCACGATGATTCCTGAGATTGGACTGACGCTCGGTGTGCGGATTTTTGATTGGATGCACGCGACGGTGGGGTACACTGTCGTCTATCTGCCGGCGGTCGTTCGGGCTGGCGATCAAATCGACACGGACGTCAATCCCAACCTGTTGGCACCTCCGATCAACCCGTTGACCGGATCCCACCGACCACAGTTTCGCTTTATTGAAAGCGACTATTATGCGCAGGGTCTGAGTGTCGGGATGCAATTGCAATTTTAGGTTCGTGTTCGATGCCAATGATGACACTACCGCTCGCTCGTCCAACAGACTCCGCCGCGGAGGATCACGCCATCGACGAGGTATGGATTTGTGCGTCTCCGAAGGCGGGTAGCGGCCAGGGCCGTCAAGAGATTGACATGCTCGTCGAGCGATTGCGTGCCAGCTCGGTCGACGTCCATGTCACGCACAGCATCGCGGCGCTGCGTGGGCGCGTCGCCGACTCATCTCGCGGCACTCAAAAGTTCGCGGTCGTCGCCGCCGGTGGTGATGGCACCCTGGCACTCGTGGCTCAGAATCTCCCCAAAGAAATCCCAATCGTTCCCATGCCGATGGGGACCGAAAACTTATTGGCACGTTACTTTGGGTACACGTGCTGCGCGGCGTCCGTGATCGCTAGCCTCGAGCGCAACGAGCGGTTTGTGATCGACGCGGGACGGGCCAACGGTCGATTGTTTTTGGTAATGGTCACGGCGGGAATGGATGCGGAGGTCGTGCGGGGGATGCACCTGACCCGCCGCGGTCACATCACGCGTTGGAGCTACGCACGCCCCATTCTGCGCGCGATTGCGAAGTATCGTTACCCCACCATTACGTCGCAGGAAACGGCGGATGCGGGAGAAGATTCGAGTATCTCCGCATGCTGGATGATGGCATTCAACCTGCCTCGGTATGGTGGTGGACTGGGGATCGAACCGAATGCGAAGAGCGATGATGGGATGCTCGATCGAATGGCACTGCGCAAGGGGTTCTTATGGAACGGACTGAACTACCTGACGCGGATCAAGTTGGGTTGGCATTTGCGACATCGCGATGTTTCCCGTCGTCAATTCCGCCGAGCAGTGTGGACTTCACCCACGCGGGTGCCGTATCAAATTGATGGCGATTATGCGGGCCGATTGCCGGTGAAAATTGAGGTTTTGCCGGGCCGCGTCACTCTTCTATCTCCCCGTTCCTGATCGTTGGGGACGTCGATTTCATTCAGAGGCAGTGGATCTTGCTGACTGTCGAAATTCGATTGAATCGTTTTTACGAAATGAGCGTGTCAATCATAATCCGACGCGTAAGCGAGGGATGCACCCTGGTCCCTCGCTTACGCGTCGGGTTACTAAATTGACAGGCCGCTTGAGAAGGATCCTAGTGCCGGGACGGGGAGCTATGTCCACCTCGGGAAAGCTGCACAATCGAAACGACGTCCCGAACGATCACGCTGCTGTACGTTCGCGAGCTGTTGCGAAATTGACAGCGTGCTCCGGCTACGAGCCGTGCCGCACCGCTGTGGCCATTCAGAGAGGGGAAGAGCACAGCTTTGCTCAATTGCAAGAGAATTCTTACGGATGACTCTTTACTTCAACCGACCTCAGGGAATAATCTCCACGCTATCGACGAACACCGTTTGAGTGTTGCTGACTCAGTTTGTCGACCTTATCCCAGCAATAAAAGACGCCCCTTCCTTTCGGTCTGGTTTTTGCGTGTCAGTCGGAGTCTTATCCATCGCGTGATGGACAGAGGAGACTCGCTCGGCACACCGCGATATCGGAGGTCGGCGCTCATAGAAACCTACTCAAGGATCCGCTGTTGGATGGCAGCGTGGTCGTTGGATCTGTCGCGCATACGTCGTTCGCTTTTCTTCATACGCCGATGTCGGCATGAATCGAGCGACAAGGTTTCTCCTCAAATTGAAAGAGAACAGTCAGTGAACGGCTTGGTAGCATTGGTGGCAGTTGCCACCGTCGTCGGTTCGGTTGCTCTATTGGAAGCATGGTGGTATCACCGCCAGCTCAAGAGGATCCCCTATCGAATTCACGTCAACGGCACCCGGGGGAAGTCATCGGTAACGCGGTTAATCGCGGCTGGACTGCGAGCTGGCGGGATACGCACCTGTGCCAAAACCACTGGCACGCTGGCGCGGATGATTTTCGACGACGGGAGCGAGTTGCCAATCTTCCGTCCCGATCGGGCCAACGTGATTGAGCAAAAGCGGATTGTCAAAACAGCGGTTGCCGCGCGTGCCGAAGCGCTCGTGATCGAGTGCATGGCTTTGCAACCGTTGCTGCAATCGGTATGCGAACTCAAACTGGTGCGATCAACGCACGGAGTGATTACGAATGCGCGCGCCGATCACCTCGATGTGATGGGCCCCACGCGGCTCGATGTCGCGCGTGCTTTGTCGGCGACGATACCGGTCGGTGGCACGCTCTTGACCGCCGAAGATCGGGCGGACTCTTTGCACGTGATGGACGAGGCTTGCGCCGATCGCGGTTCATCGCTGAAGAACATTACGGCAGCGGACTCCGCCGCGATCACGCTGGAAGAGTTAGCTCAGTTCTCATACTTGGAACATGCCGAAAACGTTGCCCTGTCGCTCGCCGTGTGCGAGCAGATGGGCGTTGCCCGGGATGTTGCCCTGCGTGGCATGTGGGCCGCTGCACCCGATCCCGGGGCGATGCGAGTCCATCAACAAACGGTGCGTGGCGACGCGTGGCGTTTTGTCAATGCATTCGCAGCAAACGATCCCGAATCGACGACTCGCATCTGGGATGCCGCCTACGAGTACTTCCCCGGTGTGACCCGACGCGTCTTGGTGATGAACTGCCGCGTGGACCGCATTGATCGCTCGGTGACGATGGCCGACGCCTGCGTGCACTGGCGAGCCTACGACCGGGTCGTGATCATCGGTTCGGGTACGGATGCGTTTCTGCGCCGGCTACTCAAAGGTGGCATCGACCAGAACCGCATTCTGTGTTTGGGCAACGCTTCGGGCGACGAGGTCGTCCGAATGTTGTTGGAATCGTTCGCGGCCGAAGAGGCTAAGAATTCGAGCAGTGCGGCTGATAGCCATGATCAGGCGATGCCAAACTGGAAAGCGGACGGGGGCGTCAATCGGAACGAGCCAAGTCGCGATGGCGCGGTGGCGACCAGGCCGGTCGCTCAAGACGCAGATACAGGAATGCTGCTAGTGGGTGTCGGTAACATTGCCGGCCCGGGGATGGCATTGGCAGAATTTTTCGAACAGAAAGAGGGCTGGGAGCAATACGAACCTCCCCAATCAACCCCCACTCGTGTGCTGGAGATGGTCTGAAATGGAATGGCTCGCCCTGTCAATTGGAATTGGTTTGGTCGTCAGTTTGTTGTTCACCGAGGCGTTTGGATTGAGCGTCGGGGGGATGATCGTGCCGGGCTACTTGGCCCTCTCGTTCGATCAACCGCTGACGGTCATTGCGACAATTCTCGCGGCGCTGCTAACTGCCTGGTTGGTGCACGAAATTGATCGTTATTCGATCCTCTTCGGACGCCGCCGCGTCGTGTTGACGATGGTGTTTGGGTTTGCCGTTGCGGCAACACTGCGCGGCGCACTTGAAATGGTATGGCCAAGCATCAGTATGTCGCTCGCCGGTGGCACTGTCGTCGATCCGGCGAGTTCGCTCGCGTGGATGCACAACATGACGGTGATCGGTTTCGTCATTCCCGGATTGGTCGCACTCTGGATCGCTCGTAGTGGTGTGGTGCAAACACTTTCACCTCTGATTATCGCGACCTCGCTCGTCTACCTGACCCTCGTGGCGATGGGTGTCACCCACCTCGCCTGAGTTCGTTGCTCACGTTCTCCCCGCCACGTTTGTTAGATCACGTTCCCAAATAGCGAATCATGAAGAAGCTGTATTACCGGCCGCAGAAGATTTCTTCGGCATCGTTGTTGTTTCTCGCGGCCCTGTCCGTGGCGGTGGTGATCTCGCTGCGGCACGCACCGAGTCGTTCCGGAGGGCTTGAACGATTGGCCGGCAAGGCGATGAAAGTCCCCGATTTGGAGGAACGCATGCTGCGGGCGTCCGAGCGTGCCGCGGACGCATTTGAGGCGATTCATTGCCAACGTGTTTCGCTCGGCCACAAGATGCTCAAAATCCATGACCCGGCCAACACCGGCATGGTTGGGCCATCGATGTCCATGGTGACGAGCCTACCGGGACACCTCGACGCGAAATTAACGAGCGTCAACCCGAACTTCGCTGCCGTCGCGATGCGCTTGCTGGTCGACGCGGGTGTCCGCCCGGGCGACCGGATCGCGATCGGTTGCACGGGTTCGTTTCCAGCGCTCGACATTGCCGTTTATACGGCGGCCGAAGCAATGGACCTTCGCCCGGTCATCATCAGCAGTGCGGCGTCGAGCCAATTCGGTGCCAACTCTCCCGACATGATGTGGCCTGACATGGAGAAATTGCTGTTCGAACAAGGCATCATTCGTCATCGCAGTCAGATGATTTCACGCGGCGGGTTTCAAGATCGTGCTGCGGGGATGAGCCAAGACACGCTGGATCTGCTGGAAGCTTCGATCCAACGCAGCGACGTGCCGTTGATGGACAGCGTCAGCGACGAGGATGCGATCGAGCAACGTATGATGGTGTACTCGCAAAAGGTGGAAGACGAAGTCTATGCCGTTTATATCAACGTCGGTGGTGGCGACGCGTCCGTCGGCGGCACAATGGGTAACGACGTGCTCGGCGAAGGCCTGATTCGGCCGATGTCGAAACTGAATCCACGCCGCCTGCTCGGACTCGGCCGTGAGCTTCCCGCGGCGACGGCGCGAGTGGCGAGCGACGACGATCCGACCGGCGAATCCACTGCGGCCACCGCGACCGACTGCGTCGCGACGCGGTTCCTGGCCTCCGGCGTGCCAGTCATCAACATGATCAATGTTGTGAAGATGGCGGAGGAATACGGGTTGCCGATCAGTGCGACCGAAGTCATTCAAGTCGGCGAGGGAGGCGTGTACACGATCGCCGACCTGCGCCGTCCGCTGGCTGTCGTCGGCATCCTGTTTGTCATGCTGTCGACGCTCCTCGTCGTCCGCCCGCCTGCTCGGCTCGTCGAGGCCGGCAAGCGACGCGGTTGGTTCGGTGATGATGCAAAGTCCCAACCGCAGTGGATGGTCTAGCGGCTGAGTGCTGCCGAGTCTCGGAGAGACTCGGCTAGTCCTCAATCAAGCGAACGTCGATTGCAAAATTCATAAGAGAACTCGAAAACCCCCGGCGTTTCCCGTATGATTCGGAGACAAATTCAAATTCCTTTCATACGCGCTAACGAGGGTTTCGAGTGAACGCTAAATTA
>JBDNIG010000840.1:0-10709 GCA_041688415.1 Rhodopirellula sp.
GACTTGGTGTCGCCGTGGTGGCTCGGTATCAGCGAGGAGTTCACCACCGCAACGGCGGCACGCATCGGGATGATGTTCCAAGATCTCCGTGCACTGCTCTGGCGGCACCCAGTCTCGTGATTGTTTTTTGTGCCCCTTCTGGCCACCGCGTTTGCGTTTCGACTTTGATTTCTTTTTGCCGGGTTTGTCTTTATCGTTGTGCGGATGAACCGTGCTCGACGGCACCGACGAGTTGTTTGGTGTCGCTTTGGGCGTCTTCGCAGAGAGCTTCTTAACCTGCTCCTCCAGTTCCGCGATTTTGGCCTCAAAATGAGCGAACGCCGCCAGGACAAACACTTTGACGGCAGGCGTCATCTCCGCCACGATTTCGGGCGTGATAGTGATCTTCGGCGATGTGCTTGGTGCAGCCATGCACACATTGGGACCGAAATCGATACCCCATGTCTAGATCAGTTTTTCGATTTCTTTCGGCTCATCCGACGGAAGCTTACACCGGAGGTTTTCAAGGTATGGCTCAAGTGTCCAATCATGATTTGTGCTTGAGTTTCGCTATCGGTACAGCGTTCGGGCCGTGAGAAATGCCAGTCAAGCTCTGCAGAGGTGCCGGCTTGGCACTCGATGTTCCAGCCGCCCGCGATTGCCTGCATGACAGGTGCGACAACGGTGCCGACGGTCTGCGGCGGATTCCAGTACGTCGAGAACGCTTTGCTAACAAAGTCATTGGACACTTGAGCCATACCTTGAAAACCTCCAGTCACCACGAAGCACGCTTCCGTCGGATGAGCCAGAGATCCACGTCCAGAACCACCAGGCATAGTTTCTCTGGGGTGAATGCAACAGAGCTATGATCATAGAGTCCGCGACGCTCAGACCGATTGAGGCATCGCAAACAATCGGGCGCGTGATGACCAAAGCACAATTGGGTCGTGTCCTGGGCAACGCAGACAACCCGCTGAGACTGAATTCGCTGGATTGTTGACTGACGGTGGGCATTCAAGATCTCTTCGCTGTCAACTTGTGGGTTGTCCAAGAAACGATAGGCGCCCTTGGCTTGGGGCCAGTCATCGCAGGCTGTGTTGATGGACGCTTGAGGATTGGCAGTAATCCGTAGGGCTGACGCCCCAGGCTACATGCTGCCGTGCCTCCGGCACTCAGGATCTGTCCGCCAATGAAGGCTGGCCATTTAGATGAGATCTTCACTCATTCGGGCAGATCACGACTTTCATTTGTTCTGGACCCCCAGGCGTAGAGGCGTTAGAACCATTGGTGCACGGAAAAGAGCTCGGAGGTAATATTCTTGCCCATGCCGACGCACGAGTTCATAGTGAACCGCTATCGTCCGCACACAGATTCCCTGTCTCCGGTCAAAGGGTACTGGGTCGATATCGAGGGAGAACTCGCCCTGTTTCTTTACTCTGTCGGAGCACTTGTCCGGCATCAACTCATTGTCGGTCCGCGATGCTCAACAGTGTGTGCAGCATCAGGTTCGCCCCCGCTTCGATATCCGACCACGCCGTCCACTCGGCCGGTGAATGACTCTGACCTGCCTTGCTGGGTACAAAGATCATGCCGACGGGAACCATTCGTCCCATGACCTGGGCATCATGAGCGGCACCGCTGTGCATGCGATTCGCGTCGAGCCCGAGTCGCTCACTTTGACGCGTCAGTTCTTCGACAAGTTCGCTGCCACACTGGACAGGTTTCAGATAACTCTTCTGTTGAAACTCGAACATCAAGCCGCGTCGACGTGCGATCGCGGAGAGGGCTTTGCGAAACGAGGCGGCGAGCTCGGTTAGAATTTCTTCGGAGGTGTCGCGAACGTCCAGTGAGAACTCGACTAGGCCCGGCACCGTGTTCGCGGCCCCTGGCAAAATCTGAGCCTTGCCAATCGTGGCCCGGCTCCGCGGTGAACCGTTCTCATCCAAGATCCGAGGCACCTCATGGGCGAAATCGGCCAGCCCCATGAAGGCGTCCTTGCGCATTTCCATCGGCGTCGTCCCGGCATGGTTGGCTTCGCCGCGAAACCATACCGACCATGTAAACAACCCAGTAATCTCGTCGACGATCCCAATCGGTTTGTTGAGATGATCGAGTACCGGGCCTTGCTCGATATGCAGCTCCAGATAGCTGGCGATCGATTCGGGATCACGAGCGGCGTCGAGAGCGGCGAGCGGATCATAACCATGCCGACTCATCTCGTCAGACAACTTCACACCGTTGAGATCGCTCATCGTCGCGAGCAATTCAGGATTGATCCGTCCGCACACGGAGTGCGATCCGAACATACCACCGAATCGCCCCTCTTCATCACTGAAAGCAATCAGCTCGATCGTTCGTCGCAGCGATGCGTTCTCCTCATGAAGTCGCCGCAGGCACTCCAAACCCACGACGACACCGAGAGTCCCATCGAGCGCTCCGGCGCAGGGCACGGTATCGATGTGCGAGCCTACCAACACCCGCGGCGCGTCCGTTGTACCGCAATAGGTCGCCGTGACGTTGGCGGCGCCGTCCATCGCGGCAGCCAATCCCGCGGATTCGATCCGCTCAGTCAGCCAGCGTTTGCCCTCGATGTCGGCATCGGTGAACGCCATCCTGTAGATGCCGCGATTATCGGCATTGCGCCCGATCTCAGCCAGCGTCAGGATATCGGATTTGATTCGCTCCAGGTTGACTTTCATCTCAGTCTACTGCGGGTAAGGGTTGGCCTTCGACGTACTGGCCGTGCAGCATGTGCAACTGCAGCACGTGATTGATGATGATGTCGTTGCGGCGTGCGATCGTGCCATCGGTTTCCCGCCACGCATCGTTGATGAAGCGGACAACCGCATCGTGATCGAAGAAGCCGACTTCGGCGATCCGATCGGGAGTCAACCAGTGATCGATCATCTCCTGCACCGCGGCCCGTTTGACCGGATCGGTGTGCGCCGGTGGTGCCATGAACGCGAACTTTTTGCGTTCATAAAGCTCGCGTGGCAGCACGTTGACCATCGCTTCCCTCAGCACCCATTTTTCCACACCGCCCCGGATCCGGATTTCTGGCGGAATCGTGGTCGCGTATTCGGCGAGATGGTGGTCCAAGAACGCCGGTCGCGCCTCCATCGAGTTGGCCATGTCCATGCGGTCCCCGCCCCACGTCAGGATCTGGCCCTCGAGCATCGTTTTGCTCCACGTGTACTGGGAGATATCGAGTCGGTGCCAACCGCGGACCGCTGCCGGATCGATCGCCCCGGCAATTTCTGCGACCGGATCGTACTCGTTCAACAGGTCCTTCAAGTCGCTCGAGAGGAGCGGTGAGACTCGTTGCAGCACCAGCATCCAGGGCTGCAGCCACGACGGAGTGAATCCGCACAAGTCCTGCCACGCCGCATGTTGCTGGTCTTCTTCGGCCAGGATCGCACCGGCGAACACCCCCTCTTCTTCACCATCGCGACCGAGCCAGTCGCGTTTGAAGAAGGGATAGCCACCGAACAATTCGTCACTGCCCTCGCCCGTGACGACGGCTTTGTAGTTGCACGCGCGTACGCGGCGGCTCATGTGCCATTTCGCCACCGCAAGCGTGTTGTAAAAAGTTCGCTCGGCATGCCACGTCGCCCGTTCAAAGGCGGGCCCGTAGAGTTCCTTTTCGGTCAGACGCAGCAACTCCTGTTCGGCTCCCGTGCGATCAGCCATCAACTTGGCAATGCTCGACTCGTCGTACTCGTCGCTGTCAAAGGCGATCGTGAATGCTTTGACCGGTGATTGCATCAACGTCGTCGCCAGTCCGAGGATCGAACAACTGTCGATTCCCCCGGAAAGATAGCACCCCACGGGAACATCCGCTTCCAGGCGAGTGGCCACGGCGTCAATGAGCCGATCCTGTACGCCTTGTATGTACTCCGCTGGATCGGGATTTGGGTCATGCGAATCGGGAAACGTAAAATCCCACCAACGCTGGGTGTCAATCTCAAGTCGACCGTCCCGCAACTGGGCAACGAGCATGTGTCCGGGTTGGAGAGCATGCACACCCTCGAACGCAGTCGAACCGGGCACCATCACCTGCATCATCTGATGCACGGCTGCTTTGGGGCACAGCTTGGCCGGGACATCGGGATGTTTCAAAATCGATTTGACCTCCGATCCCCAAACGAGTCCGTGCTCTCCCGTGGCGTAATACAGTGGTTTGATCCCGAACCGGTCGCGAATCAAAACCAGCCGCTGCTCACGGTGATCGTAGAGTACAATCGCAAACTCGCCGCGCAGGTGCTCGACCATCCCCAGGCCATGCTTGAGATACAGCGGCAGCGCGATCGCGCTATCGCTCTTGCCATTGCAATCGAGACTCTCACAGGCCAACTGCGTGCGAATTCGTTTGTAGTTGTAGAGTTCGCCGTTGACGGTGACGGCGTAGTCACCGTCATTGGTCGAAATAGGTTGATGCCCGCAATCCAAGCCGATGATCGACAGCCGCGTATGTCCGAGGGCGAGGCCCTGCTCGACAAACAGCCGGCTGCCACGTTCGTCAGGGCCGCGGTGATCGAGCATGTCGAGCATGCGGTCGAGCGTTGAGCGGAGTTCGCGTTCGCTATTTCGTCGTGGGTTCCAGAACCCGGTGATGCCACACATGGAGAAGTTGGGAGAGGGGGAGAGGGGGGAGCGGGGGGAGCGGGAGACTCGCTGTGAACTCAGGAGGCGTCGATGCCCGTGATGCGATCGAGCCGATCGAGGACCGAGGCGAGTACGGCTTGGCGAACGAACACGGCACCGGATGCTTGAGCGAAGTACAGGTTATGGTCCGTGTCGTCTAACTCGACGGACAGTTCCTTGTTGCGCGCCAGTGGATGCAGAATCACGGCTCCTGGCTTCAGGTCGCTACTGCAATCCAATTGGTAACGCGCGTCGAGGTTGCGGTAGCTGTCGCCGAGAAACGCGATCGAATTGACGTAAACCACGTCCAAGTGCGGCAACACGTGCTGAACGTCATTGGTGATGTCGATAGGAATCGGTGATTCTTCGATCGGCTCGGTCAAATCCAATCCTACCGGATCGGCAAGCTCGGAAATGATCGTGATCTTCTTGACCGAACCGCTGAACATCAGCGCCAGTCGCAAAAAGCTCTTGACGGCCCGCATCGAACCGGGGGTGCCGATGATCCCGATGTGGATCTGTTTTTCGGCGGGACAGATGATGCGAGACAATTCGGGACGCCACTTCAGTAGCGCGTACCAATCAATCAATGCCTGGGTAGGATGATGTCCTGAACCGTTGCCCGCGTTGATCAGTGGTCGATGCAAATTCTTACTAATCTGCTCCATCGAGTCCGTGTCGGGATGCCGCATGATCACGACGTCGCCGTAGGTATTGAACATCTCACCGATATCGGCAATCGATTCTCCTTTGGCGATCCCCGTGACTTGCCCATCGGGTACCGAAAGCACTTTACCATCGAGTCTTAGCACCGCGCTTTCGAATGACAACCGCGTCCGCGTGCTGGCTTCGAAGAAGGCGGTGATCGCGATTTTTCCGTCGAGCGGTTTGTCCATCTCGACATTCCTGGATTCCAACAATGCCGCGAGCTGAGCGATCGCCGTCACGGTCCGCCGATCCAACTGCCGTGGATTCAAAATGGATTTTCCCGCCAACGCCACGAGTGCTTCGCGATCGACAACGCCGTCGGTCACCGCCAACAATGGCTCGGGCCACAATCGCGGGCCTTTCGAGTTGGTAGCCATTTCTGTCGTATTCACCATATCTGTTTGTCTCGGGTATCGATCACCAGGAAAACGATCAGCATGACGATGCCCACGCAAGTTAGCACCAGACCACCGATCACGAGAAATTGAAGCAACCATAACGGAAACATGAATTTAGGCTCCCGCCGAGGAAACATCCATGCCGTCGTCGCCACCCGTGTCCTCAGGACGCGAAACAGGCTCGGACAACAACTCAAAATCAAAATCATGCGGCTGCAGCCAGACCAGAACCGAGAACACGATTCCCGAAACCGTCGCCCCGACGAGCGATGCAACCATCCAGCCGATGGTGTAATAGGCCACCAGCCCAACCAAGCTACCTACGACCATCGCGGCGGCCGCGGCGATGGGACCAGGACGTCGGTAGTAGAGCCCACCGACGATCGGCCAGATGCAACTGGCAACCAGTGGGCCCGCAAAGAACAGCACCGCCGCCAAGTCGGACACGTTGGGCAGGGCGACCGCCCACGCCAGCAAACCGAGCAAGATGATGCTCACAGTCGACCATTGCCGCTTTCGCTTCTGGGTCGCCCCGCCGGGAACCAGTGGTTCAGCCATATCGTTGACGATCAAATCCGAGGTCGCCGCGAGCAGCGAGTCGATGCTCGACGCCAGCGAGCAGAACACCACGACAAAGACCAAGAGTGCTCCGACGTCACCGAGCAACGTCGCGGCAACCAACGGGCCCACCGTGTCCGGTTGGCTGATCCCGATCCCGAGCGCCGGTGCCGCCAGCCCCAGAAAGCCTGCCACGATCGGGATCGGCAGCCACAGCAATCCGCCCAGCACGTACGCCTTGGGCCCGACGCCTTCACGCATCGCGAACGCCCGGCTCCACCACACATTGCTGTGGAAAATCTCGCCGAAGCCAAACAGCATGTTGTTGAAAATCGCCATCAGCGCCGCGGGGAAAAAGATCGACAACAGCATCGGACGATCGGCTTGCAATTTTTCATGCACGTCCGCGATTTGGACCTGGGTCAGAACGGCAACGGTGACCACGACGAGCCCGATCAAAATGATCAAACTCTGAATAAAGTCGGTACCAATGACCGCATACATCCCACCGAAAAGCGTGTAGGCAACGCACACCGCGAGGACCACCGTCATGCCAACTTCGTAAGGAATTCCCGCCAGAACCTCCAACAACTTGCCGCCCGCCATCGACATCGAGATCAACCATGTAATCGCATAGAATAGCGAAATAATCAGAAACGGCACCGTGGCAACGATACCATAACGGCGCCGCACAAACTCGACTGCGGTGTAGCCTTCGGGCATCAACTGCCGGATTCGTCCACTCATTGGCGCGAACGCAAACAATCCAAAACTCGCGGTGCAATAGGCCAACGCTCCCCATATACCAAGCTGTAACGCGAACTGGGGCGCGAGCATGGTGGTGTTCGACGTGATCCATGTCGCCACCGCGGTGGCGGTGCCGAGCGCGAGGCCAACGTTGCGTCCAGCGACCGCGAATCCCTCATACGAGTTCGCCCGACGCCCCCACCAAATCCCCAACGTGATCCACAGCACACTGAAGAGTGCGAGCATCACGTATCCCGCCGTCGGCGAAAGGATCGGGGTGCTGGCGATCAACACACTGGCATCCCATGCGTTTGTCAAGCCAGATCTCCTGGGACAGGACGCGGCCGGCGGCTACGAATCGCCCCGTGGGTGATCAGGCCAATCAAGATCAGAAAGACAATCAATCCAATCGTGAACAGCGACAACGCTTGCGTCAGCGACCAGTGCTCGACCTGCACGACCGCGGGCTCGTCGCTAGTGGCCAACACCTCGCCGTCCGCACCGACCACGCCGATATGAAATCGATAGTCACCATCGGGCAGACCGGACACGAACGCCATCGGCAAATGGCCGTGGTAGTACATGGTCCCGTCGTCGTCACTGACGACGTAGGTCGCCTCGGACGCACGGCCTGCGAGCGAATCTTTTTCGAGGACGTCGTTCCACTCGAGCGAAACATATCCCGCGCGTACGTCTTCAAACTTCGTCTGTTTGAAGGCGATCGGGCCCACATCCGCCGCGACAATGGACGGACTTTTCGCGTCGACAGGCAGCGCCTGAACGAGCAGAAAAAACGTTAGACCGAGTGTCTGCGGTCGCATCAAAACGTTGTGAAAACTTCACCGCCCAGCGTCTGAGCCGCAAAAAAGCACGTGCCTTTGCTATTTGTGAAAGTGGACTTCGTCCGCCAGCAAGAGCCATCATTGGAAACCAGGAAAATTTCGTCGCAGCAACAAACTAACACGATGCCCCCAATCGCGAAACCGCATCGACTCGCGTGACCCAAAGCGAGTCGCTACGTTCGCCAGAACGTGGATTCCACTTTGAGTCCGCAAATTTTTTCTTGCGAATCGGGTCCAAACGCTTGACAACTGAGACGCGGCGTCTCACAGTGGGTGTGACATGCCGTCTCTCTCCTCGCCTTTGACTGGGCTTTTCATGGCAATTAAACCCGCTGATGTCACCGATGCTGAATTGGCAGTGCTGCAGGTCCTGTGGAATGGGCCGGCGACGATTCGTCAGATCACGGATGTGATTTATCGCGAAGGGTTGCCGTCACAATATGCAACGGTCAAAAAATTGCTCTCGCGAATCGAAGGCAAAGGACTCGTTGAGCGTGATTCGAGCCAGACCGCACATCGGTTTACCGCTGCGATCACTCAGGATGATCTCATCGCGAGGCGACTGCAGCACGTCGCCGAAGATATCTGCGACGGCTCCCACGCTCCGCTGCTGATGAACCTGCTGAAGAACCGCAAGTATTCGGCCAGGGAACGACGACAGCTCCACGAGCTGTTTGACGAACTGTTTGACATTCAACCCAAGAAGTAAACCACACTTTGCAAAGGCTTTTCTATGTTCACTTTTCTGCAATCGAATCTGTTCCACGTCGGGGTTAGCAACGCGGTGTTGGCGACCGGATTGGCGCTTCTGGTTTTCTTGATCACCTGGAGATCGAAATGGCCCGCGTGGAGTCATGCGTTGTGGGTATTGGTGTTGGTCAAGCTGGTCGCGCCACCGATCTATTGGGTCGGTGCGGAACTGCCCGCGAGTGCTTCATCAATCACGACAGCGGCGACGCCAGGAACGGCCAGCGACGGTGTGCTGCTTGGTGAGGGACCGTCGGCGATTCAGATCAATACGCTCGTGGCGAACACGAAGGTGGCTAACACGATTCCGACGACTGGATTGCAGGTCGACGATACGGCTGCCGCCAATCGCTTTTCGTGGCTGAGCAGGTCGTCAATCGTTTGGCTTTCGATCGCTTGGCTCGTCGGTGCGGTTGGCGTGTTCGGTGTGACTATCTACCGATGTGCCAAGTTCAAACGGTGGCTGGGGCGGGCCGAGTCGGCACCATCGGAATTGGTGGACTTGGTTCACTCCGTGGCCGATCAAGTCGGACTCGGACGTGTGCCGAAGGTGTTGCTGGTTCGCGGTGTGATCGCTCCGAGCGTGTATTCGCTCGGCCGGGGAGCGACGCTGCTATTGCCCGTGGGGTTGGTGGATCAATTGACCGACAGCGAACTGAAATCGGTCGTTGCCCATGAATTGACTCACTTGCGGCGGGGCGACCACTGGGTTCGATTGTTGGAAATCGTTGCTGGCGCACTGTTCTGGTGGCATCCCATCGTGCCGCTCGCACGACGTAAAATTCACCAGGCCGCGGATGAATCCTGTGATGCCGGTGTGATGTCGCAGATCCCAAATGCGGCACGCGACTACGCGTCTGCGATGCTCAAGACCGTCGACTTTCTATCAGGTGTCCGTGCAAACCGGAATGCAGAACGCGCAGCAATGCCATTGATGATTGCGATCGGGGATTCACGCTCGTTGATGCGGCGGATTCGTCAGATCAGCCAATCCGCTGCCTCGCCATCGGTGTCGCTTCGCGGCCGGTTGTTCCTGGCCGCCGCGGCACTGTTACTGCTGCCGGTGGGAATGCTAACGCTCGCCCCCACGAGCATTGCCGGGCAACCTCCGGCTCAAGAGTCGCCCGCCAAGAACGACAAACCTGCTGGAAAGCGCAATCCGTTCGAGACTGGAAACCAACCGCTCGACGATCCTTCTGGCGGTCGCGGAAATCGTTCTAGTCGCGGCGTCGATCCATTTGGTAGTGGCCGAAGGGTCGATCCATTTGCGAGTGAGAACATGCCCACGGCGAAGGCTACAAAGGCACCTGTCCCAGGTGATGAGACACAAGAATTGAATGCGGAACGCAAACAAGCCGTTGAAGATCGACTTCGTGCTGCTCTTCGCACCGAAACCTCTCTGCGCTTCCCTGACACTCCGCTCAACGAGGCACTCAGAGTCTTGTCCGAAGCGATGAACGTCCCGATCATTATCGACCGGGTGGCGTTGGAAGGGCTCGGCTTGACGTCAGACACGCCCATCACGATTAGCTTAGAGGATGTCAGCATGCGCAGCATGTTGCAGTTGATGCTTCGTGACCTTGAACTGACGTACATGATCAAAGACGAGGTCATCCTGATCACGACGGTCGAGTTCGCCGAGAAAAATCCAACATTAAAAACTTACATCTTGCCTGCGGAGCTTTCCGATCGCAGTGAGAAGATTCTGGAGGCACTCACGTCCAACGTCAAACCGGACATCTGGAAAGATGAGGGCGGATCGAGCACCGCATCCGCGATCGACAATGTGCTGGTGGTCTCGACAACCGAAACGGTCCATGACGAAGTCGAAACATTCTTGCGGAAGATCGAAGCCGCCTTCAAGGTCTTTCAACAGAAACCGAAACCGAAACCGAAGCCTGCGGCGCCGGGAAAATGAAAAGGCTCTGGCTCAACAGATGAGTGTCTTAGGAACGCGGGAACAATAAACTTTCAGTTTTCCGTACCGGGCTTTGGTAGTGGACGAGGCTACGAGTCCAGGAATCATGAGAAATCCCACCTCACCGAAGGACTCGTAGCCTCGTCCACTACGTCACTTATTGTTCCC
>JBDNIG010000841.1:0-13050 GCA_041688415.1 Rhodopirellula sp.
CCTCGCTGACGCGTCGGGTTACGAAATCGACAGCCCGCTAGCTTAGGAAAGTACGGCGACTAGCCGGGAGGGCGAAACATGAACCGTGTCGGCCTCCGGCCTAAAACCAGGTGGAATTACTTGATCGGTCTCCGGTGGGGCGGGCTCGGCAATCTTTTGAGCCTTCGGCCCGGAATCAACGAAGAAACATAACCTCAAAACGTGATTACATCACGTCAGCAACGGCTTGGCAGAGCCAATCCATTTTCTTCTCGTTCATGCCCGCGACGTTGATCCGGCCACTGCCAACGACATACACACCGTGTTGGCTGCGCAGTTCGTCGACTTGCATTGCCGTCAATCCACTGTAGGAGAACATTCCTTTTTGATTGAGCAGAAACGAGAAATCCGGTGCACCGGGCTGTTGCTTCATGACCGCCACGAACTGCTCTCGCAGTTGCGTGATTCGCAGTCGATATTCTTCGAGCTCTGCTTTCCAAATTCGCGTTAATTCCGGATCGGCCAGCACGGTGGCGACAATCGCGCCGCCGTGTCGCGGTGGGTTGCTGTAGTTGGTACGCACGACGATTTTGAGTTGACTCAGTGCCGCCGTGGCGGAACCTGGTGACGCAGCGATCAGCGTGATGGCGCCGACACGTTCACTGTAGAGTCCAAAGTTCTTGCTATAGGAAGAGCACACGAGCGCTTCGTCGCAGTGCTCGAGGACCGTACGTAATCCCGCAGCGTCGGATTCGAGTCCATCGCCGAAACCTTGGTAGGCGAAGTCCAGCAGGGGGATCAAACCACGACTGGCGAGTAGCTTTGCAATCTCTAGCCACTGGTCAGGCGTTGGATCGACGCCGGTCGGGTTGTGACAGCAGGCATGCAGCAAGACAGCGTCGCCGGGCCGAGTCTTTTCGGTCAAGTCGTCGATCATCGCTTGAAAATCAAGACGGCGCCGATCGCTGCCGAGATAGGTGTAGGTTTCCACGCCCACTCCCGCGGCCCGCATGATCGCGGTGTGGTTGGCCCAGGTCGGATTGGGCAAAAAGACCCGTGTTGGCGAGCACTGTGCGGCTAAAAAATCACCCGCAACTCGCAATGCACCCGTGCCGCCGGGTGTCTGAACGACGACCGCTCGATCCGCGGGGAACTGGTCGCCGAGCAACATCTCATGCACGGCGCTGCGGTAGTCCGGCAATCCGTCAATTGAGAGGTAGCCCTTACTTTTTTCGGTCTCCAGCAGTATCCGTTCGGCGGCTTTGACGCATTTCATGACCGGTGTCACGCCGGCGGCATCTTTGTAAACACCAACGGAGAGGTTCAGCTTCTCGGCCCGTGGGTCGGCCGCAAAGGCTTCAGTGATACCCAGGATCGCATCGGGGGCAGCCATGGGGATGGAATCGAAACGGTGAGCGGCGGCGGTAGCCGGTTCGGACGCGGTCATGCGGAAATCACACGGCGAGAATGGGACGTGACAAAACGGACGATGCCCTATCCTAGCGAACCGGCGATGGCGCGACTATCCGCGACGCGTGCGATCGTCCATGTTGGGAATCTCACGCGGAATTACCTCTCCCGACGAAGTGCTGGTGGAGGGGTGAAGAAAACTGACGCAATCCAAAAAGACACGTGACCATGCTAGAAGAGGTTGACGCCCACATGGCCAATGAAGACAAATCTCACTTTGGAGGTTGGATGCAACACGTCAAGATCGACTCCGTTGAGCGATCCAGCTGGCGCTAAAAGTAACGCGGGAACAACGATTGACGGTATATTGACGTGGCGTAAGCTTCCAGCTTACGTCTCTCAAATCGCAAGCTGGAAGCTTACGTCTCTCAAATCGCAAGCTGGAAGCTTACGCCACTTATTGTTCCCGCGTTCCTAACAGTCAGTTTTGCATACGGAAACGTACCCCATGAGCGATCCATGTCGTCCCTTTTACCGCACTTCTCCACCCGCCAAGCTGAACCTGTTTCTGGAAATTCTGGGGCGCCGAGATGATGGTTTTCACGAACTTGATACCGTGATGGTCGCCGTCGATTGGCGTGATGAATTGCAGTTGCAGTCAACGCCAGAACCGGGCATCTCACTCGAGGTCGATTGGTTACCCAGCCGCGAGGCAGTCGCGAAGCAACTCGGCGTCGCCTCCGACGATGCGTTGTTGGACGTGCCGACGGACGAGTCAAATCTCGTGCACCGTGCCCTCAAATTGATCAACGAAGTGACGGGATATGCGGGCGGCTGGTCGGTTCGACTGGGCAAACGCATCCCCAGCGGTGCGGGCATGGGAGGGGCGAGCAGTGACGCGGCAGCGACATTGCGATTGGCTGCGGTCAGTTTGTTGAATTTGGATGACGGATTGGCGACGGTGCTAACCCGCGAAAAATTAAGCGAATTAGCGGCGTGTTTGGGTAGCGATGTGCCCTTTTTTCTAGGGAATCTGCAATCACGTCAGGCTGGGGGGATGCCGATCGATTTCATCACGGGTGGCCCCGGTTCGCTCGCCCGTGCCCTCGGACGAGGCGAGAAATTGACATTCTACGATCTGCCCACCCCGCATTGTTTCGTTGTCGCCTATCCCGCGATCGCGTTGTCGACGGCAGCGGTTTACGCACGGGCAAGTGTGACCGAGCGACCTCGGTGCGGGCTCGGTGTCATCGACGCGTTTGTCCACCCCAGGCACAACACCGATGCGGAGATACTCTATAATGCGCTAACGCGGCCCGCTTGCGGGCTATCACCTCCTATTGGGGAGGCGATACAATGCTTGCGGGAGTCAGGGCCACCTACGCAGCCGCTAGGGCGACACCGACCGCATTGTCAGATGACCGGCAGCGGTTCGGCTTGCTTCATTTGGTTGACTCCCGATGGCTGGTCTACCGACGATGAGTGTCGATTGGCTGGTGTCGACGAGGCATGGCTCGCGACGATTCGTGAGCGGCTGCCGGGCGGCGCGTTGGTGCAAACTGTCGCGACGTGTCCGGCAGCGCCGGAGATTCATATCGAATAGGGGATGGTGATGGAGATTACGGAGGTTCGCATCAAGTTGATGGAAAGTTCGGAAGATCGTTTGCGAGCATTTTGTTCGATTACGATCGACCAGAGTTTCGTGGTTCGCGATCTGAAGATTATCGACGGCAGTCACGGCCCATTCGTCGCCATGCCGTCACGGAAATTGACCGGACACTGCAACCGCTGTGGTAGCAAGAACCACCTGCGAGCAACTTTCTGTAATCAATGCGGGGCGAAGCTACAGAGTGGTGGCACGGTCGATGCACCGCAAAAACTCTATGCCGATGTCGCGCACCCGATCAACAGTGAGTGCCGCGAGATGATCCAAAATGCGGTGGTCGATGAGTTCAATGCTGAACTGCAGCAGTCGGCCCAGCCGAACTATCGCAGCCGCTATGACGACGAATTCGATGCCGGTGACTACGACGAAGCCGATTACTCCGACTCCGATTCTGCCGCATCGGTTCCGGCTGTTGCCAGCTCGGTGTCTCCCTCGGCGACAGATTCCAGCGAGAGTAGCAAGCAAGGAGCCCGCGCAGCTTCGTCGCCTGCGGATGCGCCGGATCGCCGCGAGAAATCGGATGGTGTGGTGCTCGGTTCGTTCGGAGCGGGATTGTTCGACGGCAAGCCGCCGGCCGGCGATGTGGAGCCCGAGGTGTCGAAAGAAAAACCCATCGGTGACGATGCAATCGTGGTCCGTGGTGAGAGCGGCGTGCGAAACAGGCTGCCACGTCCTCATTTCCGTGACCGTCCCGGTGGCGCGCCGCGCGCCGTCGTGACCCTGCCACTCGATGCACTGTTTTCGCGAATAGCACGTCGTCCCGGTGGCGCGCCGCGCGCCGTCGTGACGGGCGATCCACCATCGCAGGAGAGTCGTGTGACCAACGACGGGAACAGCCACCAGGCGGACGACGCTAGTGACGAGGAAACCGCCGACAACTCCGGTTTCGGTGCCGGCATCTTCGATGGTTGAGCGAGAGGATTCCGCGACCTTGGCACCGCTACGGACTGCGGCCCAGGACGTCACAACGAAACAAAAAGCGCTCGCGAACAACCAGAGTTCATCACCGCCGTCACGTCCGACGTTGCAAATCGGCATCGCCTCGATGTTGGTATTGGTGATTGTTGCTGCCCTCATCTCGGCCGGACTCGTTTACGCCGCCCGTATTCCCGAGATCCAGGAGGAATGGTCGGTCCTATTCGGGACGAAAGTGACTGCGGATAGGAGTCGCCGTGAACCACAAATTCTATTCATTTTGTTTACGGTCACCTCACCGCTGCTCATCGCAATGACGCTGTCGTTGATCACTTCTTTTTGGACCTTCGTTTCGAAGCGGTGAGCACGATGAACTTCCTCTTGAGGATGGACTGATGGCGAATCCGGAATTGGAAACCGTAGCGAGTGTGATCGCTCGTCTTGGGGAGCCGCCACGGGATGTCGCCGAACGCTGGATCGAGGACGCCCGCCCCCACTTCGACGCCGGTGAAACTTCTGCCTTCGATGCCGAGTCAACCATCTGGCAACGGATGGTCGTCAACGAGTTCGGCAGAGCCGTTTTGCAGTCCGAATCAATTCCACCGAAGCGCGAGCGCGATCGGAAGATTGCCGAGCAGACGTTGCCCCGGTCCGACGAAGCGTCGGAGCAGGTGGCACCGGCGGAAGTGGACCCACCTGATTCGCCAGTCGAATCTTCCGCAACGCCGATCGATGTTGATCTTGGCATGCGCGGTCTCGGCAATGATCAGCGGCGAGTCGTCAAAGCAAGAAAACGACGTTCAGCGAGGTCGTTCGTGGCCGCGGGTGTCGTCGCCGTTGCCGCTCTGATCGCGATCCTGTTCGCCACGAGCACAACGCCACCTGCGGACGAGACAATGGCGACCGTCGCCAACAAGAGTCCGACTCGCAGCAATGATCCATTTTCGCCTGGGGCAATCGATGATCCTGAGGCGTTGTCGCGTTCAACGCCAACTCATCGACCATCGTTACCCACGCCAAACCTAGAAACGATATTGGGAGCGTCCGACTCGCCGGAATCGGTGGCCCCAAATGCCGATCCGATGGTCATCGATAGCGATGACGGCAATGATCTAAACGGGCTCCGGGCAAGCCTATCGCTCGATTCCTTTTTGCCTGCCACGATGACGGAGGTTGATGATGAATCGCAGCCGAACACGGCCGAAGTCAAGGTTGCGTCGATCGACATTACCGACGTGAGCGACGACGAAAGTCTCGACGAGGCAGTTCCGCAAGTGACCGCGGCGACGATGCCGCCGCAGAAACAAACCACGGCGATGACTCTGCCGAGTCCGCCAACAACACTGGACTCTGATTTGCCGCCTGCGGTCGTGGTGGTCGCGGTCACGTCAATGCCGACTCGACTGCGGCTCGAATTTCCGACTGAAACAGACCTGCAATTGCAGCCTGCGCGAAACGTCTGGAATGTGATCGTGGGCGACCAAGCCACACCGATAGCGGCATTCGAAATGAATCGCGATGCCGACCGCGATCCGGTCTTGCAGTTCCGCTGGCTCGCTGCCGCTGCGGAATCACCACTGGCGGACTCACTCGTCCATGGCCGCATCACGACCAGCGAGGGTGACGTGGTTTATCTGCGTCCGCGCCTCGACGGGCGAGCGATTCTGACCGACCTGAGCGAGCGAGATGAAAAGCTGAAATGGATGTTGGGCGGCCCAGTCTTGAACATTCCCACACGCCTGCACCTGAAACTGCGGGTTCCCGACGATGTTTCGGTGCAATGGATCGAACCCATTGACGATAACTCGCCGCAGCGGACTCGCGGCATTGCCGTGTTGACGCTCAAGGACGCCGCCGAATCGGGCGATCTTGCCGCGAGAATCGATGTGCGAGGCACCCAGTCCTTGTCCATGCGACTGCGATATGGAGGACGCCTCGGTCTCGGGATGCCCTGGCAATGGACGGATGCGGAGTCGATCCGCACGACCCTCGATGCTACGACCAGGCAATTGCAGGTCGCCGACGATCAGTTGCTACAGCTTGAAACGGCAATTTCGCGTGCCAGAAAGCTCCGAGCTAGGCGACAAGAGGTTGCACTGGAGATCCAGCGTGATAGCATCGAGGAGGCCGTTCGCAGTGGCACATTGATCGCCAAACGCTTGGCCGAACTTGATCAACTGGTCGCACTTCTCGCCGCTGACGGGCGGATCCATTTGACTCTCGAGGTGCTCTGGCCCGACGGGAAAGTGCAGACGCTACTGTCGGTCACCGAGCCTTAGTTCGACTTTGGCAGTTTCAAGCATTCTCGTTTGCACCGAATAACACGAGTTTTCACGAACAAGACTATTTTCTATTCGTGACGATTCCACTCTTGCTCGGCAGCAGATCTGATGGCGAGACGATTTCGGGAGTCGCGCGATTTTCGTCTTGGTGAATCATGCCTTCAGTTTTGCCGTGAGTTTCGACAGCAGCCCACTCACCGTCATCCTCGTAGGCACGATTCTCCGGCATGATCAAACATTGTCCCGGCGTCGTCGCAGTGACGAGTTCGGGCGTGATCGTGATCAGCAAATCAATTTCGTTGTGTTCGCAGCGAACTTGGCGGAACAATGCGCCGATGCATGGAATGTCGCCCAGAACGGGAGTACGTTTGATGACGGAAACGTCGCGGGACTGCAGCAACTGCGCGAGCAAAATGGTTTCATCGGCGTGCATCTCGACGACGGTTTCGACGTAGCGGGTTGTGAATGCCGACGCCTTGGTGGAGCCGATTTCCACCGAGCGTTGAGGGTCGGGCTCGCTGACCTCTGGGCGAACCACCAACCGAATCCGGTCCGGCGCGATCACGGTCGGCAGAAAGTCGATGCTCGTCCCATACTCTTCATACTCAATATTCACTTCGCCGGTGCGGCTCGGCAACACGTTGGGAACGCGGCCTCCAACGACGAAGCGGGCGTGCCGACCGTCGGTGGCGACGACAGTGGGAGAGGCTAAGACGTTCACGAGGTCTTGTTTTTCGAGGGTTTGGATCAATGCTTCCAGGTGACCATCGATTCGGAAGCAGTGGCCGCTCTCTCGACTTTGCTCAGACCGATGACACCACGGTGTGTTCAGCCCCAGTTGCCGCAGTTTTGTGCGGCTGACTTCCATGATCTGGGTATGCAGGAGCACCTGGGTGGTCCCGACAACCTGGATGTTGTTGATAACAGTCTTGTAAAACTGCTCCACGATGGCGACGGCGCGCTCGGCATCGCCGGCGCGGGTCACGAACCCCGCGACAATGGCACTCTCGTTGATCGGTGTGACGTTGAGTGACGCCAGTGGCAATTGCGAGTTCAGCAGGTCGTCGATGGGACTCGCATCGGCGACCACGGTCACATCAATCGTGTAGACCTTGTTTTGAGTGTCCCATACGTTGAGCTGGGTCGCGCCTGGTTTCTTAGCAGAGATCTGAATCCGATGGTCGCTTACGGGAGTGGCATCAAGCACATCCTCGTCGTGAACTTGGAATTTTGGGATGCGCGTGCCCAAGGTGAGAATGCGGGTGGAATCGACCGTCAACTCCATTCGCTCGCTCGCACCGGCGATCGGATGAATAGCGGGAATGGATGTTAGCATCGACGCTGATTCAGCCGAAATCGAAGGCGGAGCTATTAATCCTACAACGATCAGCACGCTGAACGTGACGAACTCAAAGAAAGATCGTTGTTTGGTAAACGCGCGCATCGTTGGCTTCCTTGCCGGTCGGATCGAGTCGCCACCGTCGCCAGACGGTGGACTCCACGTTCTGGCGAACGCGGCTACGTGGATTCGCGGTTTGACAGTTCTTAGAACCGTTCCGAAAAGGGACGCTTTGTTTCCCAAGAGTCTTCGGGATTGGATTGGTGCACGATCACTGGAAACTCGGTGCCTGCTTCGATCCAGTATTCCGTTTGCACGCCGCCGGACAGCTTGAGCATTTTAAAGCCCTCCGCTGCTTCCGTGGTGGCCGCGTCGATGGGCGTCGGTACGGCGATCGGCATCGAGAGTTCAGCGGGAGTCGGATGGGCGATTGGCGAGGGAACCGACACGAGCGTTGGCACCGAAGAGGTAGCTGCGGTCTGCATCAATTCACTTTCGCCAATGGTGCGAGCCGGTTGCTGCTCCGACAACCACGCCAAGAATTCGGTAGCCGCAGGGCTGGGCGTCGTATCGTCGCCGCGTTCATCGACTTCCGTTGGGCTGGCGAGCGGCAGACGGATCGTGCCCAACTCGCTGGCGCAGGTCCAAGCAGGAGTATCCTTGCGGTGGATCAACAGCGAGACCGAACGTCTCGACTTCGCATCGATATCAATGAAGCCATCTTCACGGTTGATGTCGCCGTCGACCGCGAACACGCGGACGCTCGACAATACCGTCTTTGCGGTCGGCTCGGCAAATCGGTTGCCCTTGGTGAAATAGGCGACAACGTCGACGAGATCGCCGCGGCGGAGCCGACTGGTGGCGTTACGGTTCGTATGCGATGGGAGCGAAACGACACGGTAACCGTGCGGGATCATTTCCGCCGAATCAGTGACTTCGTCCATCAACTTGGCGGACATGATGGGTTCACCGTCGTAGAATCGCTGCCGTGCGAATTTCCCTTCAAAACCGGCGAGTTTGCCGCTGGCACCTTTGGGGATCCGATCAATCGGCCATTTTTCCAGGCGAACCTTGTCGGGGGTGATTGCCTCCGCCACGTCGATCGTCCGGACCGATACAAAAATTTCAATGCTGGCCACGCTCGCGTCGTCCGTCGCGGGTGCCTGCGTCCCACGGGTCAAGCCGATTGCGGCAAGGACGCCGCCCACGCTAGCGATGAGGAGTGGAACGGTCTTATTGCTCATGACAGAATTTACTCGGGGTTACCGAAATGAACCGGTGCTGATGTCGTCCACGCGTGGACGCAACTCTGCGGTCGTCTCTGCATCATCATCGGAACGCGGCCCCGGTCGGCTCGAGCCGACGCGACACTCCTGAAAAAAATGCCCTAATCCATTAATCTTTACAGCAGCATACCGTCTTGGTAAGCCCAGTGGAGCCAGCCACTGATCACAAACGGAAACGTCAGCCAGTTGGGGACTTTCAGGACCAACCCGTCAATCACGGCGGCCACGATCAAAATGACGGTGACGAACCAGATCGCCCAGTTTTCCGCGATCCCCTGCAGGAGAGTGACCATTGCTAACTGCCCAAACCCGTCGTGGTCTCGTTGACTTCGCTCACGGTGTTCGTGTCGACGCCTTGCAGGAAGGCCAAGCATGTCGCGACGATCAGACCCAGCATGACGGCGTATTCCACGGCGGTGGGCCCATCTTCCTCCTTCAGGAAGTCAACGACACTTTCCATCAAATTCCTCATTGCTATCTCCATAAGATCCCACGCCGATAATCTCGCTGCCCAAAACCACCTCATGAATCAACCGAGTCAAAGCAGGAGATGTCGCTCGATACCGGTTGCGCGTTGAAGTCGTCGCCGTATGAGCGGTTATAGTGGTGAGGGAATCCGAGCAGGCAGAAAACGATCGTGGAGGTAGGGTGATGGCAAAATGTGACGAGGGATATCTTTGCGGAGTGTGCGGCGCGGAGGTCTCGTCGATTGTTGATAGCGATTTATATTTACGATACGTCCTCGGCCAACTCGACGCCGAAAAACTACACCTGTCGCCCGAGCGTCATCTCCGCTGTAACCCAGTGCTCGCGCAATACATCGTCGATGAGAGGTTCGATCCCGTCGAAGTCAACGACGCATTTGATAAACGCGGTCTGGACGAAAACTTCGTCGCCGCGCAAATCGAGCGAGTCACTCGGGCGTATCGACGACTATGGGAGATCGCTGCGGCGGACAGTCCCATCAGCCTGCTGGAGTATCCCGAATGCTAGCTACTAGCTGTTAGCTACTAGCTACTAGCGATTAGCTACTAGCTACTAGCGATTAGCTGCTAGCTTCTAGCTTCCGACTGCCACCTGGTTGGCTGGCGGCCGGGCTGGCGGTAGTATCATCGCGATCACCGCCGACCTCATCCCCCAAAAAGCTAGCAGCTAGCAGCTTTCAAAGATGCCGATTCTACCTCCCGAGCCTGATTGCTTTCCCGACGACCTGTTGGACCAACCCGAGTCACTGGAGTCACCGTGGTGGTTGCTCTACACGCGGACACGTCAGGAAAAGATGGTGATGCGTCGGCTTCGCGACGCGGAGGTTGGCCATTATGGTCCCACGATTCTTAATCGGACGCGTTCGCCGGCCGGGCGGATCCGGACCTCGTACGTGCCACTCTTTTCCACCTACGTGTTTTTGCGAGGTGGCGAGGAGCAGCGGCACGCGGCGGTCTGTACGGGCTGCGTTCTGAAAGCCGCGGAGATTCACGAAGTCGAACAATTGCTCGACGACTTGAAACAGATTCGGGCATTGATCGAACTCGGCGTTCCGCTGACGGTGGAAAGCCGCTTGCAGCCTGGCACGCAGGTGCGAGTCCGCAACGGTGCATTCCAGGGCTACGAGGGCACCGTGCTTCGCCGCGAGAACGAAACTCGATTGCTCGTCGCGGTCCGCTTCATGGAGCAGGGCGTCAGCGTCAAGCTCGAGGATTGCCAACTCGAGACAATCGGTTGAGTCGCCTCCTTGCGGGCTGTCGATTGAATCGTTTTTACGAAATGAGCGTGTCAATCATAACCCGACGCGTCAGCGAGGGATGCAACCTGGTCCCTCGCTGACGCGTCGGGTTATGAAATCGACAGCTCGCTGGCACGCCGTGACAGCAATGATTTCGCTCCATTTTCGCGACGAGGATCGTGACAATCTAACGCTCCCGAACTCAATACCGGAGCCCCGTGCCGAGCCGATTTGCAGTTGGTTCCCCAAACCGCTCAGAGCAGGGGGGAGTGCAGACGCCGTCTGTCGTGGTACCCTATGCTCCTGCCATCAGCGTTTTTGATGAATTTTTCCCGCAGGGATGATTTGATTCTTCGCAATTGGTGCCCTCCAGGAATTAGTTTGAATTCCCTTACCCTACCCCCTTCCTACCATGAAGACACTCACACCATGCGACAGAAGCTACTATCTCTTTCACTCTTAACTACCTTGGCCATGACGACGCCGTTACACGGACAGGACACCGCTTCGAAAGTCGATGACCCAGTCGGCTACTTTCTCGGCTTCTCGGTCGGGCAATCGTTGTCCCAACAAGGTTTCCAAGCCACCGACTTCACCAAGCAAGGCATGTCGCAGGGTTTGGGCGACTCGCTATCGGGAAAAGACCCAGCCCTGACGGACGAGCAGCTCGCCGAGGCGCAAGGTAAAATCCAAGCCATGCTGCAGCAGCGGCAGGCGGCGAAGAATGTTGAAATGCGCGAATCCGCTGCCAAGAACCTTGCCAGTAGCAAGGAGTGGATGGCGCAGAATGCGAAAGCCGAAGGCGTCAAGGAACTCGCCAACGGGGTCCAGTACAAAGTACTCAAGAAAGGTGAGGGCGGTTCGCCGACACCAACCGATATCGTTCGCGTTCACTACACGGGCAAACTGATCAACGGCGAAGTCTTTGACAGCAGCGTCCAGCGGGGCGAACCAGCCGAGTTTCCCGTCAATGGTGTCATTCAGGGTTGGCAATCGGCGCTCCAGAAGATGAAAGTTGGCTCCAAATGGATGCTGTACATTCCGTCGGAGCTGGCATACGGAGAAAAGGGGTCGCCACCTACAATCGGTCCCAACTAAACGCTGATCTTTGAAGTCGAATTGCTAGAAATTCTGTAGCATCCCGTGAAATCCCCACCGCCGACTCCGGGCAGACGAACCATGCGTCGCGATCCGTTGTCTAACTCACTCGCTGCGGCCAGCTTTGGTCGCAGCGTGCGATGGTGGTTCTGTTCGATCGGCTCGCTGCACTGGTCGATCTCGCTGTCCTTGCCGCTAGGATTCCTGGCGGTGTCGCTGCTCGCGGTCATGCCGTCGATAATCGGTGGCAACGCTGAGACGGCGCCGCACGACTGGGGCTACCTGGCTGGGGTCTGGTTGATCGGCCTGGCAATTCAGGTCGTGGTAACGCAGGCATTGTTTGCGATTCCAGTGCCGGCGAGAAAGCACGCCGAAGTTCCGGATATTCCCGGTGGCGATGACTCCGTCGTGCACGGTGTCATTCTCACCATCGGCGGCGTCTGGATGGCCATCCCTGATCTGCACCTGCTTCGCAACCGCCCTCGTTTGCTGGAGGCATTCGGCGGTGCCAGTCGAGTACTGGCGTTGTGGTCGCTGATGTTGCTGTCCATCGGCATCGCATGCCTGGGATGTTTGCTGTTCGATATGTTTCGAACCCCAGAATCGGATACAGAGCGAGTCTTCATCAGTGCAGCGTCGTCGATCGCCGCCGTCGATCGCCCCTGGGTCGCGGCGAGCTGGATCTTTTGCTTGCAAGGTTTTTGGCAGTTGCTTCCACTGCCGCAATCGCTTGGTCGCGTCGGGTGGTCCACGGTAATCGGATTGTTCGCGCGTCCTCCCGACCCGACCGCGAGTGATCGTCGAAAGGCGATCCATGCCGTGCGAAGAGTCCAGTGGTGGCTCGTCGGCATGGCCCTGGCAACTCTCCTCAGCGGTGTCCTGGCGATCCAGTTCAGTGGAATCAGCACGCAGACGGGAGGCCGAGTATGGCCTGCATTGGGTGGCGTTATCCTGCTCGCTTTGTGGCTATTTGTATCCGCGCGAGGCGATGACCTGCTTGCATCGCAGTTGATCCTGGCGGCGAATGGCGAGACCGGCGTGCTCCATTCGCGAATTGGTATTCGCCCCACGCTCGACCAGTGGCAGGCCGGGCGACGCCAGCGTGCGCGAACTCGCAAACTATTGGAAACGGCAAAACGCGAACGCGAGGAAGCCAGTGACGCCGCTCGCGTCGACGAAATCTTACAGCGATTGCACGCTCACGGGCGGGATGGGTTGAGCGACGAAGAACGGGCGATTTTGAGCCGCGTCAGTGAAGCGATTCGTCAAGAACGAGCCCGCAATCAGGGTCCGAACGCCCCGTAGTTACGAACAGATAACTGACGATTTTATAGAGTTTCCTTCTTCACACG